>NZ_DIAO01000002.1:0-105056 GCF_002416465.1 Leclercia sp. UBA5076 | reverse complement strand
CAGTAAGTTGGCAGCATCACCCAGTTTTGCGGTTAAAAAAATCGCACTGGGCGTGGCCTACGCGTTATGGGAAGGTATTGGTATTTTGTTAATTACGCTGTTCAGCGTGCTGCTGTTTGATGAGTCGCTTTCCCTGATGAAAATGGCCGGGCTGACGACGCTGGTGGCAGGCATCATATTAATTAAATCCGGCACCCGAAAACCGGCAAAATCGCGTGCGGAGGTGACCCATGCAGCAGTTTGAGTGGATCCATGCCGCCTGGTTAGCCCTGGCTATCGCGCTCGAAATTATTGCCAACGTTCTGCTGAAATTCTCAGACGGTTTTCGCCGCAAAACCTACGGCCTGCTGTCGATTGCCGCGGTACTGGGCGCCTTCAGCGCCCTGTCGCAGGCGGTAAAGGGGATTGATCTGTCGGTCGCCTATGCCCTGTGGGGCGGGTTTGGTATTGCGGCAACGCTTGCCGCAGGCTGGATCCTGTTTGGGCAGCGGTTGAATCAAAAAGGGTGGATTGGCCTGGTGCTGCTCCTCGCCGGAATGATCATGATAAAACTGGCCTGATAACGTCGCTGCCTGTCATTACGGGCAGCGAAATTTATCTCCTGTATTACGCTTAGACGGAGGGCATAAAAAAGGACGGTGACTGAATGCGTAACCCTTTAAGCTGGCATAAAATTCCTTCTGCCAGGACCTTGTTTGCCATGATCTTCATGGCAGGGGTCGGCTTAATTTTCTCTGTGGTCGCCTTGCTCTACCTCTCCCTCAACCTTATCAGCAGTAAAGCCAACGAAATCGACGAGCAGCGCACCGCGCTCTCGGTAGAGGGCGCCATTCAGACATCGGTGAACCGGGTCTGGTCGCTGGTGATTGATAACGCGGTCTGGGACGATGCCGTGCGGGAGGCCTATCGCCCGGCGCTCGACATCGACTGGCTCTACAACACCTGGGGCGCAGGCTACAAGGTGAATAACCTCTATGACGGCACCTTTGTACTCGACGAACGGTTTCGGGTGCTGTGGGGATCGTTCAAAGGCCAGCCTTTTGCCGAAAAAAACCTCGACTTCTTTGGCGACGGTTTGAAATCGCTGATCCTGATGCATACCAACGCCCTGCGCTCGGATAAAAACATCTACGCCGGGATCACCCGTACCCGGGCGGGGATTGCTTTTGTTGGCGTTGGCCTGATACGCCCGACGATTGGCAGCCTGCGGGTGGGGGACAATACCCGTCGTTTTCTGGTGATTACCCGCCATATCAACCCGCAAATTCTGCGCGATCTCGGGAATACGTTTCAGATCGACAACCTGACCTTTACGCCAGAGCGGGTGAGCGATGTCAGTGTGCCGCTAAAAAGCTCCTCCGGCGAAGTGCTGGGCTATCTCTCGTGGCAGCCGCGCCTGCCGGGGGCCGCAGCGGCGAAAGCGGCCTCCCTCGACATCACGCAGATCGTCTTGCTCACCGCGACGCTGATTTTGCTGTTTATCCTCTTCAGCTGCGTGGGGCTGTATAAACTGGCGCGGGGGGAGACGCTGGCGCGGTCGGTGGCGCGCACCGACTGGCTGAGTCATCTACCCAATCGCCGGGCGCTGATTGAAGAGCTGGAGCGGGTGAGCCAGCGCGGCGATACCGATCGCAAAAGCGTGGTGTTTATCGATCTCGACGGCTTTAAGGACGTCAATGATATCTACGGCCATGAGGTGGGCGATGCGCTGATCGTCATCATCGCGGGCGCGCTGCGTGACAATGTGCCCAAAGACGGCATGCTGGCCCGCATGGGCGGCGATGAGTTTGCCATGACCATCGGGGGCGACAACGCCGAAGCGCTGGCCTCGGCGTTTGCCGGCTTTGTGCTTGATTATCTCCACTCGCCCATCATTGTTGGTGAGCGTTCCATCCACATTGGCGCCAGTATCGGCATCGCCAGCGGCACGCTGGTGGAGTGCACCAGCACCGAGCTGTTCCGTCGCGCCGATATTGCTATGTACCACTCGAAAATTACCGGCAAGGGGCGGGTGACGTACTATGATGCCGAGCTGAACAACGTTCGCGAGCGTCGGCTGGCCATTGAGGGGCAGATCCGTCATGGTCTGGAACACAATGAGTTTGACGTCTGGTATCAGCCGATCATCGATGCCCGCAGCCAGAAAATGGTCGGCGTGGAAGCGCTGGTGCGCTGGCCGCGGCGTCCCCAGGGGCCGCTGGCGCCGGATGAGTTTATTACCGTCGCCGAAACCAGCGGTCTGATTTACGGCCTGGGGCAGTTTGTCCTCAGCCGGGCCTGTCAGGATCTGGAGCCATACACGGATTTAAAACTCTCGGTCAACATCTCCCCGGCGCAGTTTCGTGATCCCGAATTTGAAGCCAAAGTGGAAGGCGCGCTGGCCCTCAGCCACTTTCCCCCTACGCGCCTGCAGCTGGAAGTAACCGAAACCTACGTGCTGGAAAATCCCGAGCGGGCACGCTCAGCCATCAATAATCTTAAGGCGCAGGGTATCGCGGTGGCACTGGACGATTTCGGTACCGGCTACTCCAGTATCGGCTATCTGCGCCGCTTTAACTTCAATACCATCAAGATAGATAAATCCCTGGCCGGGCTGGTGGATCATGACGAACAGGCCTCGGCGCTGGTGAGCGGTACGGTGCGCATTGCCACCGCGCTGGGGATGACGGTGGTCGCAGAAGGGGTGGAGAACGAAAAACAGATGAAGCTGCTGCGTCTGGCGGGCTGCGATCAGCTGCAGGGTTACTGGTACAGTCAGCCGATGCCGATAGAGGCGATTATGGCGCTACGGCAGCAGCGCCAGTGTTAAGTCACTGCTGTGCCAGCTCTGCCAGCTTGTCGCGAAAACCGGTGATCGACAGGGCGCGGTTATCGGCCCGCCAGCGATCTTTTGCCGCCGGGGCCGAACTCTGAACGCCAATAAGCTGCCAGCCTGCGGCGGTATTCAGCATCAGCGGCGAACCGCTGTCGCCGGGCAGGGTATCACACTGATGGGACAGCACGCTGTTTTGCGCCCAGCCGGTGACGATACAGTCCTGATGGGTGTACAGCACATCCAGATGATCTTCCGGGTATCCCGCCTGGCTCACCTTGCGATCGGCCTCTTTCAGGGCGGCGGTCAGCTCCGCTTTATCCCCGGCAAACAGCGGTAGCGGGGTGATCCCCGACGGCGGGTTGCGCAACACCACCAGACCAAAATCCCACGAGGCGGCAGAGGGCGGCACAATCCAGCCATCGCCATCGGCTTTCAGCCGTCTGCCTAATGAGGCATCGACGCGGCCTTCAATGCCGTGGATCTCATAACGCCAGCTCCCCTTTTGCGAGATGAAGCGCAGGGCAACGGCCCTATCCGGTTTACCTTTCGGCGGCACCAGCAGACAGTGTCCGGCGGTCAGCGCCAGTCGAGGGGTGATGAGGGTGGCGGTACAGAGGTTTCCGCTGGCCGTCTCCAGCTGGCCAATAGCCTCCCACGGCGCGCGGGACGGATCGGCGACACGCGTGCGATCGTCATGACCAAAAAAGAGCGTTTGAATCTCTTTGGCGTTCGCGGCCTCGTTGTCGCCATCGTCCGCATGACTTAATCCAGAAAAGAGAAAAAATGTTCCCAGCACAATCGCAACAGATTTACGCATATCACACTCTAAAGGGATTAATTATGATTATTAAATATGAACCCTGGTAATTAACTATAGACGGGACAGCGCGAAAGTGGGAGTAAAATCAGCGTACTACAGTCAGGAAATATAAAACACACCCGCGACAAGTGCGCATAAAATAAGCGTGACAAGAATTACCTCAAACCGATAGCGCTGCAACATAACGCCCTCCGGATAAAAAAACGGCGCTGCCACCTTGCCGGTACAGCGCCGATGACCAACGTGCCCGTCGCGGACACGTTAAGCTAAGCGGGCTTATGCAGCCGGTTTTGCGGTTGGAGCAGCAGCTTCGTGTTTCACTGCTTTTTTATGGTGTTTTTTTGCTGCCTGCGCTTTCTGGGCTACAGGTGCGGCCTCTTCTTTTTTCACAGCTTTTTTATGGTGCTTTTTAGCCGCCTGCGCTTTCTGTACTGCGACTTTTTTGTGTTTTTTATGCTGCACGGTTTTCGCAGCCGGTGCCGCGGTAGAGGTGGCAGCCGGAGCCGCGGTGTTGGCAACAGCGTCAGCGGCGAATGCAGCAGAAGAGAGACCCATAGCAGCGGCAACAACCAGAGCTAATACTTTTTTCATCATCTTACCCTCGAATTGGTTTTTTCATTTAACCCCACTGCGGGGCCGTTGAAAGAACTATATCCCTGAAATTTCGGGGCTTCCGTGAGTGTTTGGTATCGGCGTGTAACGGTATGTACAACGCCGGGTCGATGACCCGGCGAGGAAGGTTACAGATAGCGGGAGGTAAGATGTTCGCGGAAATAACGGACGTTGAGATCTTCCCCGGTCGCCTGCTCAATCAGCTGGGCGGTGGTGAAACGGCTGCCGTGCTGCCAGATGTTCTGGCGCAGCCAGTCGAACAGGGCGCTGAAATCCCCGGCGGCGATGGATGCGTCCAGTCCCGGTAGCGCGGTTTTGGCCGCACTGAACAACTGAGCGGCGTACATAGCGCCTAAGGTGTATGACGGGAAGTAGCCAAAGCCACCGTCGGTCCAGTGGATATCCTGCATACAGCCGTTGCGGTAATTATCTTTTGTTGATAAGCCCAGCCAGGCCTGCATTTTTTCATCCCACAGCGCCGGAATGTCCTCCACCTCGATTTCGCCGTTAATCAGCGCCCGCTCAATTTCATAGCGCAGCACGACGTGTGCCGGATAGCTCACTTCATCGGCATCCACGCGGATATAGCCAGGCTTCACCCGCTGGTTCCAGGCGACAAAATTCTCAGGCGTAAAGGCCGCCTGGGTGCCGAAACGTTCATGGACGGCCGGGAGCAGGTGGTTGAGGAATGCCTTGCTGCGTCCGAGCTGCATTTCAAAGAACAGGCTCTGGGATTCGTGGATAGCGGTAGAACGCGCCAGGGCGATAGGCTGACCGAGCCAGTTGCGCGGCAGGTTCTGTTCATAGCGCGCATGGCCGGTTTCGTGGATCACGCCAAACAGGGCGCTTAACAGTTCGTCTTCGTTGTAGCGGGTGGTGATGCGCACATCTTCCGGCACGCCGCCACAGAATGGGTGAGCGCTGACGTCCAGACGGCCCGCATTAAAGTCGAATCCAAGGCTCTTCATCGCCTCCAGCCCCAGCTCACGCTGGATGGCGGTGGGGAATGGGCCCTGCGGCGGCACGAAGGCGTGGTGCGCCTGCTTCTCGACCACCTGCGCCAGCAGATCCGGCAGCCAGGTTTTGAGATCGCCAAACAGCTCATCCAGCCGGGCGCTGGTCATATCCGGCTCGAAGATATCCAGCAGCGCGTCGTAAGGGGTGCAGCCTTTGGCTTCGGCACGCAGACGGGCCTCTTCCCGGCTCAGTTTCACCACCTCTTTCAGGTTGACGGCAAAACCCTGCCAGTCGTTCGCCGGACGCTGGGTGCGCCAGGCATGCTCGCATTTGCTGCCCGCCAGCGATTTTGCTTCAACCAGCGATTCCGGCAGCAGCGCAGCCTGCTGATAGTGGCGTTTCATCTCCCGCAGGTTGGCCTGTTCAACGTCGTTAAGATCTTCGCTTTCGGCGTTACGCAGCCAGTCGGCCACGTTTTTATCGGTCAGGATTTGATGTTGCAGGACGCTCAGCTCCGCCAGGGCTTCACCTCGTGCGGCGCTGCCGCCGGGAGGCATCATGGTGAACATGTCCCAACTGGCGATGGCGGAGAGGTGCGAGAAGCGGGAGAGACGCTGGAAGGTGCGGGTGAGTTGCTGATAAGAATCGTTTTTCTGCATAGTTGTTGTTCTCGTTCAGTAGGAAGTAATCAGGGGAGTGTAACGCGATTCATGCGCTTGTCATGCATTCAACTTATGCACGTCAAAGAAGGGGGCCAGGCAATAGCGCAGAGCGAATATGACAAAGGAGAATAAATAGCCCTTTAGCTTGTCAGTCATATAACCATCTGCCTGCCTTTGCAGACTCAAAAAGCATACGAAGTGTTAACGGTTCGGGTTCATCGTCGTCCTTTCCACTAGTGAATAAAGAGTAAAGGATAAATGTCTCCTCAGGCCAGTATCGGTAAAAGTCGAAGTTTGCAGGGTCCACATCAAAACGTTGAAAATATTCCCTCATGATGTCTGCCCCTGTTTCACTCGCCCAAACGTAATCACCTGTGGAGAGGCTGGTATCAAGAGTTACGGGCCATGACTTCCTGGTGAACAAGGCAGGCTTGTTGAACTTTTCACAGTACCAAGTAATCACATCTTCATTTGTCACCATAACTTGTCGTTTCCTCTGGCTATGGTGTTGTATTTCATTGTCGCCTTATAAGCGATGGCTGAGATATCGGCAGCAATAACAAAAATCCCAAGGACTGGAATCCATCTTCCTACAAATGCCCCGAGATTAGTAACATAGGCAAACTTCATTCTTCTGATACTTGAGTTAGTCAGGGTGGGTAAGCGTCTGGTTTCAATATTTAGCCAATGACGTAACTGTGAACTGAGTAGTGATGTTCCTGGGGTTGTCCCTCCAGGTTTGCCTCTTGTCACTATTTCAGGCTGACCAGGCAAAATTAGCCCAACTGTTAAAAGATCGCTTGTTCCGAACTGTTCAGCCGCTTCATCAAGGAAAATCCAAAAGAGCAACTCTCCGGCAGAAAGGTTGGAGTATCCCTTATAGAAATACGTCCCGTTAAGTTCTTCAACACTATCCATGCATAGTTACCCGGTTACACGTTCTGCCCATGCGTCGGAATACTGAATATTTCCGTCCTTGAACGTCCACGTGATTTTAGCGTAGCGTAAATGTACCTGCTCAAGGTGACCTGCATTTATCACAGTTTTTGTGTCATGCATCATTGGTGTGACTGATACAATCTTCACCCCTTCCAGGAACATGTTGTAATACTCAACTTCCTGGCCTGCATCATTGATGCGATACCATTTAAATTCGGCACTCTGAAGAGTTTGCCCGGTGGCTACAGCTTTCATGAGATAAGGGGATGAACTATCAAACTCCTTTTCGAACATCAGGGCACCGTGTACGCGTGTCCCTGTAAGTTTTCCCGTATTGCTATCGGTCGGGATATACAGATTATGGCTGAATGATGTGATTTCTATAGATTGCTCACGGTGCCTTACATCTACAGACCCTTTGATGAGAGCGCCGCCATCGTCTTTTAGCCAAAGATAAGCCGGTATTGCCATAATTGATTTTCCTTATCATGTGTATGGGTAATCCATTGGGAGCCTAACTTATAAGCAATGATGAGTAAATGAACAACATGCTTTAAGCCATTGTTTATTAATGCTTGATATAGAATTTAGAATGATTAAAAACGAAAAACCCCGAACTTGTTTCGCACCAGGACGGGGTTGCCACTAACGGCAAGATTAGATTTGCTCCTGGTATTAACCAGATTGTGATCTCATTTCAAACGGCAATGAAGACGCCTGCCCACTACCAGCGCCCCACACAACATCAGCGCAATAAACCCGCCCACGCCGTTCCAGCCATACTGGTGCCAGAACACGCCGCCGAGCGTCCCGGCGATGCTGGAGCCCAGATAGTAGCTGAACAGATACAGCGACGAGGCCTGGCCCTTGGCGCGACGGGCGCGCGGGCCGATCCAGCTACTGGCGACCGAGTGAGCGGCGAAGAAACCGGCGGAGAAGAGCAACATCCCGGCGAAAATCACCCACAGGTTAGCGAGCAACGTCAGCAGAACCCCGGCCAGCATCACGCCGGTGGAAACGATCATTACCGGCCCACGCCCGAAGCGGGTGGTCATCGCCCCGGCTTTCGGTGAGCTCCATGTGCCGGTCAGGTAGGCCACCGAAAGCAGGCCCACCAGCGCCTGGCTCAGATGCCACGGCGAGAGCATCAGCCGGTAGCCGATGTAGTTAAAGAGGGTGACAAACGAGCCCATCAGCAGAAAACCGGTGAGAAACAGCAGGGGCAGACCCCGATCGCGCCAGTGCAGGCGGAAGTTAATCAGCAACGTTTTGGGCCGCAGCGCGGTGGGGCGAAAATGGCGCGACTCCGGCAGAATTTTCCAGAACATCAGCGCGGAGGCCAGGGCAAAGCAGCCGATCGCCGCCAGCGCTACCCGCCAGCTGAAGAAATCGGTAAAGACCCCGCTCAGCAACCGCCCGCTCATGCCGCCGATGGAGTTACCGCTGATGTAGAGCCCCATCGAGAAGGCGACAAAGCTGGGGTGGATCTCCTCGCTGAGGTAGGTCATACCCACCGCGGCCACGCCGCTGAGCGAAAGCCCGATCAGCGCGCGCATGATTAAAATCCCGTGCCAGCTGGTCATCATCGTCGACAACAAGGTACAGACCGACGCCAGCAGCAGTGCGGTGACCATCACCGGCTTACGTCCGATAGCGTCCGAAAGCGGGCCGGTAAAGAGCAGGCCGACCGCCAGCATCCCGGTCGAGATTGAGAGGGAAATACTGCTGCTGGCCGGGGAGACGCCAAACTCCTGGGATAGCACCGGCAGGATCGGCTGCACGCAGTAGAGCAGGGCAAAGGTGGCTAGCCCCGCGGAGAAAAGTGCCAGCGTGACGCGCATAAACTGCGGGGTGCCGCGTTTGATAAACCGAACCGGTTGCGCGTTGTTGGGGAGGAGATCGATATCATTGTTCGGGGCGATATCAGCCGTTGTAGTCCGACTCACGTAAGTTCCTTGCTTCAACATCCCCGTGATTTCTGGTGACGGGTATGACCACAAGGATCAGGGTAGGAAATTGTAAATATTCTGTCTAATATATTAATAATCTCAAATGATACATTTAAAATATGAATATCGAACTGCGTCATCTGCGCTATTTTGTCGCCGTCGCGGAGGAGCTCCATTTTGGGCGCGCGGCGGCGCGGCTCAATATCTCCCAACCGCCCCTCAGCCAGCAAATCCAGGTTCTTGAGCAGCAGGTAGGCGCTCGCCTGCTGGCGCGCACCAACCGCAGCGTCGGGCTGACCCCCGCAGGGCGACAATTTCTGGCGGACAGCCGCCAGATCCTGAGCATGGTGGAGGAAGCGGCCGCCCGGGCAGAACGCCTTCACCATGGCGAAACCGGCGAGCTACGCATCGGGTTTACCTCTTCCGCGCCCTTTATTAGCGCCATCTCTCATACCCTTTCGTCGTTTCGCCGCCTGTCGCCGGATGTGCATATCCAGACCCGGGAGATCAACACCCGGGAGCAGATTGTTCCCCTCAGCGAAGGCTCGCTCGATCTTGGCCTGATGCGCAATACCCGTCTGCCGGAGACGCTGGCCTGGCAGCGGGTGCTGCGGGAGCCGCTGCTGGCGATGGTCCACCGCGGTCACCCTCTGGCGGCAAGAGCTGAAATCTCGATGACGGAGCTGGCGCAGGAGCCGTTTGTCTTTTTTGACCCGCACGTTGGCACCGGTCTGTACGACGACATTCTGGGATTACTGCGGCGCTATGGGGTAAACCCGATGATTACCCAGGAGGTGGGCGAGGCGATGACCATTATCGGACTGGTGGCGGCGGGGTTGGGGGTCTCGATCCTGCCTGCCTCGTTCAGGCGGCTTCAGCTCCATGAGATGCGCTGGGTGGCGCTCGCCGAACCGGACGCGGTTTCAGAGATGTGGCTGGTATGGTCAAAACACCATGAACTCAGCGCGGCGGCACAGCGGTTCAAAGATCTGCTGATCGCTGCCTCGTCAGGGCGCTGACCGGCAAAAAATGCGGGTAAAAATGTGCTGTAAATCACAAGGCTAAGTAAAAATTTGACGATTACTGTAGAAGTGCTTCACCATAGCCCACAGTTTATTTCGAAGCGCGAAAATAAGGGAGTACGTGGTGGTTGCTGATAGTCAGCCAGGGCATATTGATCAGATTAAGCAGACCAATGCAGGTGCAGTATATCGCCTGATTGATCAGCTTGGGCCGGTCTCGCGCATCGATCTTTCTCGTCTTGCGCAACTGGCACCCGCCAGTATCACCAAGATTGTGCGTGAGATGCTCGAAGCTCACCTGGTACAGGAAACAGAAATTCAGGAGCCGGGCAGTCGTGGCCGTCCGGCCGTTGGGCTGGTGGTGGAAACCGAAGCCTGGCACTACCTCTCATTGCGCATCAGCCGCGGTGAAATTTACCTTGCGCTGCGCGATCTCAGCAGCAAGCTGGTAGTGGAAGACCGGCTGCCGCTTGAACTGCACGCTGCCGAGCCGCTGGAGGTGCGGATCACCGCCCTGATCGATCAGTTCTTCATTCATCATCAGCAGAAGCTGGAGCGCCTCACCGCCATTGCCATCACCATGCCCGGTATCATTGATACGGAAAATGGGATTGTCCACCGGATGCCATTTTACGACGACGTCAAAGAGATGCCGCTGGGCGAGGTGCTGAAAAATCACACCGGCGTGCCGGTCTATATTCAGCATGATATCAGCGCCTGGACGATGGCCGAGGCACTGTTCGGTGCCTCTCGCGGCGCGCGCGACGTGATTCAGGTGGTGATCGACCACAACGTGGGAGCCGGGGTGATCACCGATGGGCGCCTGCTGCATGCGGGCAGCAGCAGCCTGGTGGAGATTGGTCACACCCAGGTCGATCCTTATGGCAAGCGCTGTTATTGCGGTAACCACGGCTGTCTGGAGACTATCGCCAGCGTTGACAGCGTGCTGGAGCTGGCCCAGCTCCGGCTCGGCCAGTCGATGAGCTCGGCGCTCCACGGCCAGCCTCTGACGGTGGAGTCGCTCTGCGCCGCCGCGCAGCAGGGCGATCTGCTGGCAAAAGATATCATCACTGGCGTCGGCACTAACGTCGGGCGGATTATTGCCATTATGGTTAACCTCTTTAACCCGCAGAAAATCCTGATTGGCTCGCCCCTGAGCCAGGCGTCGGATGTGCTCTTCCCGGCAATCGCCGACTCCATTCGCCAGCAGTCCTTGCCGGCCTACAGCCAACACATCGTGGTGGAAAGTACTCAGTTCACCAATCAGGGGACGATGGCCGGTGCGGCGCTGGTGAAGGATGCGATGTATAACGGTTCACTATTGATTCGTCTGTTGCAGGGTTAACTGTTTTTTACAGTCTTACCAAAAATTGCGCTATCTCAAACCGGGCGGATAGCGCATACCTTAGACTTCCTCCACTGAATTATTTCCTTCATTTATATTTTCAGAGCATAACGGTGGAGTCAGTGATGCTTAAGCGTTTCTTTGTAACGGGTACTGATACCTCTGTCGGCAAGACGGTGGTGTCCCGCGCCTTGCTGCAAGCCATGATGGCCAGCGGAAAGCGTGTTGCAGGGTACAAGCCGGTAGCCAAAGGGAGTAAAGAGACGCCAGAGGGATTGCGCAATAAAGATGCGCTGGTGCTACAAAGTGTCTCCTCTTTAGAACTGCCTTATCATGCCATTAACCCCATTGCGCTTAGCGAAGATGAGAGCAGCGTGGCGCACAGTGGGCTGGTGAATTACACCCTGTTATCGAACGGGCTTGCCAGCCTGGGCGAGCAAGTGGATCACGTGGTCGTTGAAGGGACCGGCGGATGGCGCAGCCTGATGAACGATCTGCGTCCGCTGTCCGAATGGGTGGTACAAGAGCAATTACCGGTGCTGTTGGTGGTCGGCATTCAGGAGGGCTGTATCAACCACGCCCTGCTGACCGCCCAGGCCATCGCCAATGATGGCCTGCCGCTGGTGGGGTGGGTGGCGAACCGCATCAATCCGGGCCTGGCGCACTACGCCGAAATTATCGATGTGTTAAGCAAAAAGCTGCCGGCGCCACTGGTGGGTGAACTGCCGTACCTGCCGCGCGCCGAGCAGCGCGACTTAGCGCACTATATCGACCTCTCTGCCTTCGGCGGGGTGATGGCCGTAGATCGAGTCGTGGCGTAACGTTCGCGATAAAACCGACGCCACCACACAGGCGATCAGCAAACCGGGCAGCAGAACGTACTGCCCGGTCATTTCACAAACCATCAGCGCCGACATGATTGGCGCGTGCGTCGTGGCGGCGAGCAGCGTCGCCATTCCTGCCAGCCCCAGTAAAATCGCGGTTTCATCGCCGGGCAACCACAGCATAAACAACTGGGCAAACAGCATACCGGTCGCCATGCCGACAAACAGCGTTGGGGTGAAAACCCCACCTGGTGCGCCAGAGCCGCTGCTGGCAAGCACTGCCAGCAACTTGCAGATAAATATCCCCACAATGACCGACAGCAGCGGCGGCGCCAGCAGGAACCCCTGCACCACGCTGTAGCCATTTCCCCAGACCTTAGGGGTCAGCAGCGACAGCAGGCCGACGATGAGACCACCCAGCGCAAGCTGCCAGGGCGGAGAGAGCTTAAGGCGGAGAAACAGGGAATGGCTGAAGGCCATGAGCCACATTAGCGCCGGGCCGCAGATGCCGGCCAGTAGGCCCATTCCCACGATCAATGAATAATCCACCCCGGTCAGCGTTTCGCTGAGGTGTACCTCATAGAGCGTATTCGCGCCGGGGCTGAGCAGGCGTGTAGTGAGCAGGGCGACCACGGCGGCAATCACCACCGGGCCGAGCGAGGCCAGCATCAGGGTGCCAAACAGGATCTCAGCAATAAACAGGCTTCCGGCTAACGGGGCATGGTAGGCGCTGGCCATCCCGGCGGCGGCACCGCAGGCAATCCACAGTTTCCATTCCGTTTTGGGGGTAAAGCGCTGGGCAAAAAAGGAGGCGGCGAGGGCGGCCAGCAGGATCATTGCCCCTTCCCGGCCAATGGCGCTGCCGCTGGCGACGACCAGCAGCGACGCCAGGGATTTGACCAGGCTGGCGGCGTAGTCAAACTGTCCGTCACCCGTTTCCAGCGCCTCCATATAGTCGGTGGGCGCATGGGGCCGCTGCGCGGTCTTTTTTTGCCATCCCCACAGCAGCAGCCCGGCAGCCAGCCCGCCGAGGGCAGGGGTCAGTGCGCGTCGCCAGGGCGACAGGGCGCTGGCGGCATTCACCAGACTGCCGCTTTCGTTACTCAGAAACAGCCACTCCAGTAAATAGAGAGCATGGCGGAACAGGGCCACGGCCAGGGCCGCCAGCACGCCAATCACGCTGGCGATCAGCAACCGGCGAAACATCGCGCGGATGTCAGGGTAAGCATGGAGTCGATGCATGGGTTACGCGTATATGAGGAAGATACAATATTTTGACGGGAAAACGCGGGGTTAGCAATGCGAAGAGCCGGGCAAGGCCCGGCTTACAATATCAACTGTCGCTGTGAATATTCAGCGCCCGGCGCGTGCGGCCGGAGCTTAAGTATTCCGCAATATAGTCCTGAGAAATTTCGCCGTTATAGCGCCCCTCTTCATCAACAATCGGCATCCAGCTGGTGTTGCTCTCATACAGCCGTGACAGCACCACACGCAGGTTGTCCTCCGCTTTGCCGGTCATGCGGAACGGGTGGAGCAGATCGGCGCAGGTGCCAGTGGCATTGCGCGCTTCCCGGCGCTTCACAAAGCCCAGCGGTTTGCCGTTTTCATCCACCACGGTGACGGCGCGAATGTCGTTGTCGTCCATGATGGCGAAGGCTTCCGGCAGCGGCGTGACCGGGCGCACGGTCAGAGTTGGCTGTTGATCCGTGACATCGCCCGCGGAGACCAGCAGCAGACGCTTCAGGGTGCGGTCCTGGCCAACGAACGAGCCGACAAATTCATTGGCCGGTTTCGCCAGCAGTTCGTCCGGGCTGGCGCACTGGACAATGCGCCCCTGGCGGAAGACGGCGATACGATCCCCTAGCTTCAGCGCCTCGTCGATATCGTGGCTCACCAGCATCACCGTTTTTTTCAGCTTGCGCTGCATCTCGAGGAACTGGTTCTGGATCACCTCGCGGTTAATCGGGTCCACCGCACCGAAAGGTTCATCCATCAGCAGTACCGGAGGATCCGCCGCCAGGGCGCGAATCACGCCGATACGCTGTTGCTGACCACCGGACATCTCCCGCGGATAGCGGTTAAGGAACTTATGCGGATCCATCGCTACCATATCCATCAGCTCTTCGGCGCGGGTTTTACAGCGGGCTTTATCCCAGCCCAGCATGCGCGGCACCACGGTGATGTTCTCTTCGATGGTCATGTTCGGGAACAGGCCAATCTGCTGGATCACGTAGCCGATGTTGCGGCGCAGGGTCACGGTATCCATCTCGCTGGTGTCCTGGCCGTTGATCTGGATGGTGCCGCTGCTCGGGGTAATCAGCCGGTTAATCATCTTCAGGGTGGTGGTTTTGCCGCAGCCGGATGGGCCGAGCAGGACGCACATCTCCCCTTCGGGCACGTTCAGGTTGACGTTATCTACGGCCTTAAAAGTCTGGCCGTGCTTCTGTGAAAATTGTTTGGTGAGGTTTTCCAGTTTTATCATTATCGAATCCCCTTTGGAGTCAGAACGATCTGCAGACGGTGCAGTAACCAGTCAAGCACAATCGCTAAAAGACAAATCATCAGCGCGCCGGCAATCAGCATACGAATATCACTCCCGCCAATGCCGTTTAGCAGCAACAGGCCAAGCCCGCCCGCGCCGATGACGGCGGCAATGGCCATCACGCCGATATTCATTACGACCGCGGTACGGATGCCGCCGAAAATCACCGGCAGCGCCATCGGAATTTCTACCCAGCGCAGGCGTTGCCAGAAGGTCATGCCGATGCCGCGACCCGCTTCGCGCAGGCCGGGCGGCAGGCTGTCCAGCGCCGTATGGGTGTTACGCACAATCGGCAGCAGCGAGTAGAGAAACACCGCGGTAATGGCGGGCAGGGCGCCAATACCCTGACCGATCATGGAAAAGAGGGGGATCATCAGGCCGAACAGAGCAATGGACGGGATGGTCAGCACGATGGTGGCAATCCCCAGCACCGGCGTCGCCAGCCATTTGTGACGCACGATCAGAATGCCCAGCGGCACGCCGATAATAATGGCCAAGCCCACCGCCAGCGCCACCAGCCACAGATGCTGGAAGGTCAGGGTCATGATGTAACCCCAGTTATCAAGAATGTAGTGAATAGTATCCATAGCGCCTCCTTACAGCAGCTGCTTACTACGCAGGAAATCACGGGCGACCTGCTGCGGTGACTGATGATCGATATCCACCTTCTTGTTCAGCTCGGTGATGACGTCGTTATTGAGCTGGGCAGAGAGGGTATTCAGCGCCTCTTCCAGCCCCGGGTTGGCTTCCAGCGTATCCTTGCGCACTACCGGGGTCACCGCGTAGCTCGGGAAGAAACCTTTGTCATCTTCCAGCACCTTCAGATCGAAGCCTTTAACGCGTCCGTCGGTGGTGTAAACCAGCCCGGCATCGACAAAGCCGTCGCGCACCGCGTTATAGACCAGACCTGGGTCCATCTGGCGAATTTGCGGGCGATCGAGCTCCATGTTGTAGGCCGCCTGCAGCGGCTTCATGCCATCGCTGCGCCCGGAAAACTCCAGATCCAGACCCAGCATCCAGTTGTTATCCGGATCGGTTTTGCGCACCTGCTCAATCTTCGCCACCAGCTCAGACATGGTGTTGATATTTTCTGCCTCGGCGCGCTTACGCTGCATGGCAAAGGCGTAGGTGTTGTTCATGTCAGCAGGTTTGAGCCACACCAGGCCGTGCTTCGCATCCAGGCGTTTCACCGTCTCGTAAGACTCCTCTGGCGACATGCGTTTGTTGATGTGGTTAAAGATGATCAGCGAGGTGCCGGTATACTCCCAGGTCATATCGATCTGCTTATTGATCATCGCATTACGGGAAATGACGGTGGCAATGTTGGTCTGAGGCTTAACTTCAAACCCTTTCTTTTGCAGATACTGCACGGTCATCGCCGAGAGAATATGCTGTTCGGTAAAACTCTTGGTCGCCAGGATCAACGGCGCCGCGAGCGCCTGGCTGGTAAAGAGCGCGGCGGTACAGAGCGCCGCCAGGCCGGTAAATAGTCTCATAGAAGCTCCTTATTATTGTTATCGCGCGAGATGCGGGCTCATCAGACGGCCCAGCGCCGCCAGCAAAGTATCCAGAATCAGGGCGAACAGGGCGGTGGCCGCCGCGCCCAGGATTAGCGTCGGGAAATCATTCAGGTAGATGCCGGGGAAAATCAGCTCGCCGTAGCTGCTGGCGCCAATCAGGAAGGCCAGCGGTGCGGTACCGACGTTAATGGCGGTGGCAATACGAATACCGGAGAGCATTACCGGCCAGGCGTTAGGCAGCTCCACCTGGCGCAGACGCTGCCATTTGGTCATCCCGATGCCGTTTGCCGCTTCCAGTAATGATGCCGGAACCGAGCACAGACCAGCGTAGGTGTTACGCACTATCGGCAGCAGCGAGGCGAGGAACAGGGCGATAATGGCGGGCGTATCGCCGATGCCAATCACCACCATCGCCAGGGCCAGAACTGCGAGCGGTGGCAGGGTGTTGCCGACGTTAAAAATCTGCATAACGTATTCGGCGATACCTCGTGCGGCCGGACGGCTCAGCAAGATACCGCTGGGGATACCGACCAGCAGGGCGAAGAACATGGATGAGAAGACTAAAATCAGATGCTGTTGCCCGAGATAAACCAGGTCAACCTGGCGCGCTTTGATCGTCTCCAGCCCAATTCCCCAGACGAGGAGGGCGACGACCACAATAATGGCGCCGACAAAAAGCAGCGAGCGTTTTAATAAAGTATGCATTGCGGTGTGTCTCCCTGTGCGCATGCGTTCGTTATAGCAACCATCGATTGCCTGTTGTTATGCCATGTTTTGGCAGGGGTATTTGAGCTATAGCAAGGGTTTGGGAAGGGTTCCAGCGAAGCGGTATTATTCCTAACCTTATGAATACTGCGGAAATATGAGGTTAAGCCTTACGGGGTAAGGGCTGGATACCGGCAGGCAGAATAGTCTTAAAGATAATTTCATTAAGTGACACCGTCACTTAATGAAGAAGTAGAGATTGTTATTTGCTGAGTGCAGCGCGAACCTTTCGCACCCGCAGCGAGGTGCTAATGATAGAGAAGGTGGCGACGAAAACCAGCATTAAGCCCAGGGCCAGCATCGCATTAAACCCAAACCACCTGAACAGGACCAGCCCGGCAATCCCTCCCGTGATAAACGAGAAAAGGGTGGTGAGGTGGGTTGTAAGCTGGCTGGTTTGTGCGGCGGTATCTTTGGAGTAATCCCGGCGTAGCATCGCCACCACCACAGAGGCCAGCGAAATGCCTGCGTCGGTTAACGTGCCAGTAATATGGGTGGAGCGTACCCGTCCGCCGGAAAGTTGGGTGGAGGTGGAATTATGAATACCCATCAGCCCGCAGAGAAAAACAATAATTTCCCTGTTAGTCGTGAAGGTATGAAAATAGATTTCATGCAGAGAGACGCCGGCCAGTAATAACCCTTCAATAAACAAAACCTGACAAAAAATGAGCCGCACATTGTGCATGATGCCCCATAAAACAATGATCCGCGCAATAATTGCCCCGGTCACAAAAGACAGAATAATGGTGGCGAAGAAAATAATATCGTTCAGATCCGTTGAGGAGACTTCGCTGGAAAATTGTGAGGTATTGCCTGTCATATGGGAAGGAAAGAAGCCAAAAGCACCCAGCGCAATGGCATTCAGCAATCCTGCGGAGGTCGCCAGCCAGAGGGCAAGACGACGATCCTCCTGATGGGTTCGTTCTTTCTTAAGTTTAATCAGCAAAGAATACCTCCGGTTTGAGCTTTGCCTGAATAATCAGGCTAGCAAAGCCTGGTCATGGATTGTCCAGGATAGTACTTAATTATTAAGGCACCGGAGGTGGGCGAGAATTAAGTAATTAAATAAAATAACCTTGATAACAAAGTGCTTATTTACCCGGCGCATTATGCTCAAAGCATGCCATTATTTCCGTGGCGCAAAAACGCCGGGCGCAGTTTTAAGCGTTCAAACCAGGCCTCGATAGCGGGCACCGGTGGATGCTCAAAAGGGGTCATCTTCCAGCGGTTCACCGACAGCCCCAGCACCACATCGGCCAGGGTAAAAGTGTCGCCCGCCACCCATGCCCCGGTGCGTTGCAGCTGCTGCTCAAGGATCGCGATATGGTGGTTCCACTCCTTAATCCCGGCTGCAATTCGCGCCGGATCGTTAAAGTCCGGGTTTTTACGCCCCAGGGCCGGAAAGACATAGCGCCAGGCGTTATTAAATTCCGTCGCCTGCCAGTCCATCCAGCGTTCGACGTTGGCGCAGGCTTGTGGATCTGTCGGGAGAAGGTCGTCCCGCCCGGTTTTGCGAACCAGATAGCGGCAAATGGCGTTGGATTCCCAGATCACGAAATCATTGTCGATCAGCACCGGCACCATCGCATTCGGGTTCAGCGCGCGAAAGGCATCGGTTTCTGTAGAGGCAAAGCCGCTGCCGTAATCTTCCTGCAGATAGTCCAGACCCACTTCTTCACAGGTCCAGAGCACTTTGCGCACGTTAATGGAGGTGGTTTTGCCAAGGATTTTTAGCATGGTGCAGGTGTCCTTTGTCGGGTGAGTTAACAACAACAGAGCCGTTATTCAGTGAGTTTAGGGCAAACTTGGGTGGGGAAGTCTTCCTGTTGGCCTACCATCTTCCGATAGGCGGCAGGCGTCATGCCTGTGAGTCGACTGAACACACGCCGCATGACATCCGGACCTGAGAAACCGCATTCTGCGGCTATTTTTTTCGCGGGCAGCTTCTCTTTTTCAATCAGCAAGCGCGCTTTTGACACGCGCTCACGCTCCAGCCATTGAGCAGGGGTCAAACCGATCTCCTGGCGAAAAATACGCGTAAGGTGCCTCTCACTAAGGTTGATGTGTTGCGCCAACATGGCAACCGAGCCAATCTCTTTAATATTCTGAATTGCCCAACGCTGAAGATCCTGGAGTGCTGAGCGTCCGTTCAGGGAAAGTTGGCTTCGTCTGACAAAGTGCGACTGATTAACAGGCCGACGAAAGAACATCACTAACTGATCCGCAACCTCGGCCGCAATTTCCCGCCCCAGATCTTCCTCCACCAACCTCAATGCCAGATCTAGGCCGGATGTCACACCGGCGGCAGTACGCACCCTACCATCGGCGATAAACAGCGCATCGCTTTCCACGACTATTTCAGGATGTCTGATAGAAAGCAGTTCCGCACAATTCCAGTGGGTGGTGACCTGCTTACCGCTGAGTTTTCCGGTAAGCGCCAGCAGCAGCGCGCCAGTACATACGGATCCAAACCGCTCACTTTTTTCGCATAAGGCGGTAATACCCGCCAGGACATTGCTCTCTGGCGTATAACCAGACATACCTGGTGCGCCCGCAATGAGAAACGTATCAGGAACGAGTTCTGAAATATCCGCGAGTGAAAAATCTGCCGCCAGCCTGACGCCGGACGAGGCCTGCACAGCAGAGCCACTGACGGAAACGACATACAGACGATAAAATTGACGTCCCAGGATTCTGTTAGCCTCAGCAAAAACATCTATAGGCCCGCCTACATCAAGCAACTGCACGCCCGGCACCGCCAGTATGGCTATGGTATGACTCATTTTCTCCTCCCGGCGTCTGAATAAATCCAGATGTCCTTATTCGTCGTAAAAGTACGGTGGCAGACATGAATGATAAACCCTAATTTAGAGGCACACCATAGCCATCTAAGGAGTTATTCATGAGTTCTGCAATTAAAGGTATCAGCGTCCCGGACAGCCGTATGGCCAGAGAAGCCACGGAATTTATCAGGGACACCGAAACAGAGCTGCTGTTTAATCATTCAAGCCGGGTTTATTACTGGGCGGCCCTGGCTGGGCAGGAAAGAGGCCTGAAAGTAGACAGTGAGCTGCTGTACATTGGCTGTATGTTTCATGACATTGGACTCACCCATGAGCATTGCAGCTGTGACAAACGTTTTGAAGTAGACGGCGCCAATGCGGCACGTACCTTTCTGGAGGGATATGGTATCGCTCCTGCCGACATTGATAAGGTATGGACAGCCATTGCCCTCCATACCACACCAGGCATACCTGAGTTCATGGCACCAGAAATAGCCCTGGTTACCGCAGGCGTGGAAATGGATGTGCTGGGAATCGATTATGAAAAATTTTCAGAAGCAGATATTAAAGCGGTTACGCAGCAGTATCCCCGTACGCCAACATTTAAAGAGGATATTATTCAGGCATTTTATGACGGTATAAAACACAAGCCGCAGACGACATTCGGTAACGTAAAGGCTGACGTTATTAAGGATAAGGAACCCGGTTTCACTCCTTTTAACTTCTGCAATATTATCCGGCAGTCACGCTGGCAAGGGTGAGCCGCTGCAACGCAATAATTGAATGAGGGCAGCAGTTAAATATCAGGGATGACCTTCACCTTAAAATATGGATGATGCCTTCACAGGCGGCGCATGACGTTTAGCTGAAGACGTCATGCGCCTTTTTGCGTCAGCTTACGGTTTGCGTATATGCCGAAAAGCAGATTGCGATCTGTTTTGATAGCTGTATTACGCTTCACATAGCGTTTTAATTCATAGGATCTGGGGCCGCTCCTGGCACAGGGCAGTTATTCAGTTAAGTTAACTTTTGTGTCCAGGTTCATAGGTAAACATTACCGCACAAGCAGATCCAGCCAGTCTGGGTTCTCAATTTTACGGGAATAGGGCAGCATCGCACGATTAATCAGCGCAAAGAATTCGGACTCCCCCATCCTGACTGCTTCGCTTGTGCCAGGTCCCTCCCATTCATCAAAGAGATGCCAGTAAAGCGATTTCAGGGTATCGACCACCGCAGAGAAAATCTTTACGCCAGGTTCAAGCCAATAACACACCAGAAAAGACAATTTCTGTTCGGCATCATGGATGGACGCGCACCTGGAAAGTTGACGCATAAATAGCTTGATCCAGACCAGTGCTGCCGTTTTTAGCGGGGGCAGATCTATCCGCTGCTCTGCCATGTACCGTGACAGATATAATTCAACTTCAGCCCGTACAGGTTGATTATCAAGCGCCAGTGAAGCGAGGATCAAAAGGGTCTCCGACTCATTTCCTGCGGTGATTTGATCTTCAGCCCATGCAATGATCAGGCCGTCCAGATCGTCATGAAGAAAGGGATATTTCTGTGAAAAAACAAGCAACCCGAGCAGGTCATTGAGTGTGTATTGAGATGGCATCTGATATTCCCTTTCCTTTTTGGTTTACATAAACCCTACCAAGGATAATTTCCGGGTCCATCAGAAATTGAATGCTGGGTCTATATAACTATCTTTGGCCGCCTCGTTATCGCCTTCCACAACGCCGGGATCCAGAATGTGCTGGCAGAGATCGCAGACGCAACAGCAGAGGATTTCGACCGCGTCACGGCGGTAAACCTGCGCGGCGTCAGGGGTTGCATGAAGTATGAACTGCAACAGATGCGTAAGCAGGCTCTGACCGTTTTAAACTTAAGAATGTCTTACTATTTAAGTGGTGCTGTATTCATTTATTAAATTTGTTGCAATATGACCGATTTTTAGAGTTTCTAACCTTCTCGAGGGACAATAATGGAAAAAAATTTCACGCCAGAACAGATAGAAATGATCAATCGTATTGTCTTTGCACACATTGATCGGATGAACGAGAAAGCGGCTGAAATTGTTGAAGAAACAGAGAGGGCAGCACACCATGAACTCCAGGAGAGCGGGATCGATATGACTGATTTCTCTCCTGCTAATAAGAGTTTTTTGATGGTTACGCTCATCCAGAACCTGATAGATCGTGTTCACGGCGGCGATATGACGGTTGCCCAAAAGTTAATAACGATGGAAGCTAAAAGGCTGAACGTCAGCGTAAATGAATAATGTCCACTTCAGGTAGATAGAGAGAGATGGCATGCCGGGCATGCCTGTTTCATTTAAAAAGGCATTCAATTATTCCTCTGACACCCACATGAGTAAAGTGAGCACGATAGGTACTGCATCCCAGCGCACTGAGTAGCACCACATCTGCCAGAGCGGCTTGCCGGATTTATAGCGTCATAAGCTGCCGTCCTGATGAAATTCACGATTCAGGCGCTATACCTTAACAGCCAGTGATAAAGTGGCAGGCAAACATATTAAGGGATTATAAATATGCAGATTGTTTTTGTGCCCGCCTTAATCGTCGTCCTGATTGATAAAGAGCAGGAGCTGGGGCGGGCGTTAACACAGGAAGAGGTAAAGGCAATCCGCGATGATGCTACGGCCATCCGGCTGCCGGACGAGGCGGCCAACGATATGATCAGAGAGCGCGGCTACCGCGATATTGACCCAGAAAATGTCTGGCAAGAGTGGGTGGCGTATAAAGCAGGCTGACGCAACCACGTCAGGTCAGCCTGTCTGAGATATAGCGCCTATTTCACCAGAGCAAACAGATCGTTCAGCGATTCGCTCATGGTACAGCCGATATTAATGCAGGTGCCGCAATCCATGGCTTACCATTCAACTGTGATTTTCCCGAAGTGCTTTCCGCCCGCAAGGAGGCTGAATGCTTCGCTGACAGAGGCCAGCCCTTCAAACCTGTCGGAAATGGCGGGGCTGATCCCGGTCTGATTCTGCGCTCTGACAACGTCCTGCCGCATACGATTGCTGCCAACCACCAGCCCCTGGAGACGGGCTTGTTTCGCCATCAGCCCGGCGGTCGGAACAACGCCTTACATACCCGTCAGGACGTCAATCAAGGCAATATGGCATTGAGCGGGGTCCATCTCCGGACTAAAAAAGAGAGATCTGTCGTGACATATTTCAGCCCGTAGCGGTTGAGATCAGCGATGACTTCAATTTATCGATAAACATACTGACCCGCAGAGGAAGATAACGTGTTGTTGGCAGTACGGCCCAGACCGATAACGCCTGCGGCCTGACATCAGAAAAATTAATCTCAACAAGCGTGCCTTCGTGGAGCTCTTTCATGACATCCCAGCGGGTAAGCTGCGCAATGCCCAGTCCGTGAGAACAGAGTTCTCTTATTCCTTCGACGTTATCGGAGCTGAAACGCCCATCAACACCGATCCTGATAACGTCACCATCACGTTCAAACAGCCATTGAGGCACGCTGCTGAGTCTGAGGCAACTGTGCTGCAGTAAATCTTCAACAAAATGAGGTACGCCATTCGCCTTCAGGTAATCGGGTGAAGCGCAGACGATCCGCGGATTATCAGTAATTTTGCGGGCAATGAGCGTGGAGTCTTTTAATGGCGCGATGCGGATGGCGACATCGAATCCTTTCCCAACAATATCAACTACATTCTCGCTGAGTAGAAGGTCAATATTCAGCTTTGAATTGTCCGCTAACAGTTCAGAAACCAGAGGCAAAATATTTCGTCTTCCAAAGCCTGATGGGGCAGTGATCCTCAGTAATCCGGACGCGCCCTGGGTTGAGGGAGAGAATAGCGCACGGGCACCTGCCTCTGCATCAATAAGCGCCCGTGCGTAAGGCAGAAATTCCATTCCTTCCTGAGTTAAAGAGACAGAGCGCGTCGTTCTCTGTAAAAGGCGCGTTCCCAGCTCGTGTTCAAGGGAGGCGAGGCGTCTTGAAACGGCCATGGCGGAAAGACCCTGTCGTTTCGCTGCCTGCGTCAGACTGCGCGTTTCGGTGATAACGAGAAAGAGTGAAACATCCTGCAAATTCATAGCGGCTCCGGTATCAGAATCAGCGCAAAAGTTATCTAACGGCCATCGTGATTATAACGATAAACGTTATACAGCCTTATCATTTTGCCCCGTTTAAGCCTGATTAAACAATGATTATAGTGCATTTACGATTTAATTAATCAGGAGTAACGTATGAACAAATCATCCCTTTTTACCCCGGGGCATATTGGAAAGGTTGTCTTAAAAAACCGTCTGGTGGTGGCGCCCATGACCCGTGTCACCGCCTCAGTGGAGGGCATCGCCAGCGATCGTATGACGATTTACTACGAAGACTTCGCCCGGGGTGGATTCGGCCTGGTGATATCAGAAGGTATTTACATTGATAAGGAATGGTCACAGACCTATGCTTTTCAGGCTGGCTTAACCAGCCCGGAACAGATTGCGGGATGGCGCAACGTCACCGACGCAGTCCACAAGCATAACGGCCACATTTTTGCCCAAATCCAGCACGCTGGCGCATTGTCGCAGGGGAACTATTTCAGGACGGGAACAGTGGCACCAGGCGCCGTTCGTCCAGTGGGCCAACAGATGTCATTTTATCGTGGAAAAGGTGAGTATCCTGTACCACGTGAACTCAGTGAAGAGGAGATCCAGAAGATTATCACAAGCTTTGCCGATGCGGCTGCGGCTGCCGTTTGCGACGCTGGCTTTGATGGTGTGGAGATCCATGGTGCCAATGGCTATCTTCTCGATCAGTTCTTCACGGATTACACCAACCCGCGATCTGACCGCTGGGGCGGGGACATCGCTGGCCGCCTTCAACTCAGCCTTGACGTCATTCAGTCTGTCAGACAGCGAGTAGGTCATGATATTCCGGTAGGGATCCGTATCTCGCAGGGGAAAGTGAACGACTTCTTCCATAAATGGGCTAATGGGGAAGACGATGCCCGGGTGGTATTTTCGCTGCTTGCGCAATCCGGTATCGATTATCTGCACCTGACGGAGTATGAAGCCTGGCAGCCAGCATTTGCTGATAACCCGCTCTCACTTGTCGAACTGGCCCGTAAATATGCGCCACAGCTGACGATTATGGCTAATGGCAGTCTCCACGATGAGGCGCGGGCAATACAGGTCATGGAGAAGGGAGCCGATTTCATTGCACTTGGGCGCGGCGCGCTGGCAAATCACGACTGGCCTGAGCGTGTTGCCGCAGGCCGAACCTTACGCGAATTTGACAGCTCAATCCTGGGCCCCATTGCCAATATTAAAGATTCTGAGCTTTCTCTCTGATCCTCCTGCCCCGGCGCGTGCTCCGGGGTATTTTCTTGATTCTACTGATTTTTAGATGCCGTCAAAAATGTCAGCGCCCCCGCGCTCAGCAGCAAAATAGCACTCACGCCAAAGGTGCTTTGCCAGCCAACGTTATCGAACACCATGCCGCCCGCCGTGGAACCCAGGGCGATAGAGAGCTGGATCACCGCCACCATCAGTCCGCCACCGGCCTCTGCATCCTCGGGCAGAGTACGGGCGAGCCACGTCCACCATCCCGTGGGTGCTGCGGTTGCCAGCAGACCCCAGAGTCCCAACAGCAGGGCGACGATCCAGACGCTGTGTCCGGTCAGGATCAACATTCCAGCAATGATGGCCATCAGCAGGGGAATCGCCATTAACGCCTGATAAAAACGCGCATTTAAAAAGGCGGCGATAATCAGCGTGCCAACAAATCCCGCGATACCGATGGTAAGCAGGATCAGCGACAAGCCGGAGGCGCTGACGTGGGTGACGGTTTCCAGGAATGGGCGCACGTAGGTGAATAACGCGAACTGTCCCATAAAGAACAGACCGCAGGCTAACAGGCCCACGCGCACCACAGGCTGGCGGAAAAGGCGCAATACCGTACCCTGTGCCGCCCGGTCATTCTCCATCTTCGGCAGGCTAAAGCACTGCCAGATGAATGCGATCATTGCCACCGGAACCAGGCACAGAAAGGCTCCGCGCCAGCCGATGGTGGCTCCGAGATAGCTGCCGAGCGGGGCGGCTACCACCGTTGCCAGGGCATTACCGCCGTTGAAAATCGCCAGCGCACGGGAGACCTGATGTTGCGGCACCAGGCGGATGGCCGTTGCGGCAGACATGGACCAGAAGCCACCGATGGCGATCCCAATCAGGGCGCGTCCGATCATATAGACCAGGTAGCTGGACGCAAAGGCAATAAGCAGCCCGGACGCCGCCATCAGCGCCGTCATACCCAGCAGAAGCGTTTTACGGTTCATATTCCCGGCAATACGGGTCAGGCTCAGGCTGGTCAGGACCGCCAGCGCGCCGGAGATGGCAATCCCCTGGCCGGCCAGACCCTCGGTGACCCCTAAATCGCGGGCAATGGGCGTCAGCAGGCTGACCGGCATAAACTCCGAGGCAATCAGGACAAATACGCACAGGGTCATGGCAAAAATAGCGCCCCAGTACGCGCGTTCGTTACTCTGTGTGGTTTGGCTCAGTGTGGACATAATCAGATTTCACGAAGGGGGAAAACAACGCCACCTGCCAGGGACAGGTGACGGAGAGGATTACTTCAGGCTGGTTTCGAAGAACTGCTCGAACTGCGCAAACGGGATCTTACCGGCGACGTTGTCGTAGAGATCGACATGGTTAGCGCCCGGGACAACCACCAGCTCTTTCTGCTTGCTGCCGACAGCTTTGTAGGCATCTTCAGCAAAGTAGCGCGAGTGCGCCTTTTCACCGGTGACGATAAGTGTCGGGATGGCGATCTCTTTGGCATAGCTCAACAGCGGCATGTTCATAAACGACAGCGGCATGGTCGCGGTCCATGCGCCGGTGGAGTTTACGGCGCGCTCGTGTAAACCGCGCGGCACCCGGTAGTAATCAAAGAACTCTTTCAGTACCGGATGCGGATCGGCAGGTAACGCTTCCGGCAGAATACGTTCAGCGGCGGTCGCTTTGCCGTTTTCGACATAAATATCATGTCCGGCATGGGCAAAGGTGCCGCTCTCTGCGTCTTTCCAGCGCTGCTCGTTCAGATACTCGAGCACAGCATGGCGATCGGATGCCGAGTAGCGGTCTTTACCGTCACCCACGCCGTGGCCCATCGCCCGGCTCATGTCGTACATCACGCTGGTGGCGACCGCTTTCACGCGGGTATCCATCGAGGCCGCATTCAGCGCCATACCGCCCCAGCCGCAGATGCCAAGGATACCGATGCGGTTGCGATCCACCTCTTTTTGTAGTCCAAGAAAGTCCACCGCAGCACTGAAATCTTCAGTGTTGATGTCGGGAGAAGCGACATTGCGCGGCTGCCCGCCGCTTTCACCGGTGTAAGAGGGATCGAATGCCAGGGTGACAAAGCCCTTCTCCGCCAGGGTCTGGGCATAGAGACCGCTGGACTGCTCTTTCACTGCGCCGAACGGTCCGCTGACCGCGATGGCCGCCAGCTTGCGATCGCCCCGGTCTTTCGGCAGATAGAGATCGCCCACGAGCGTAATGCCGTAGCGGGTCTGGAAGGTGACTTTACGGTGATCGACCTTTTTGCTTTCAGCAAATGTCTTGTCCCATGTGGTGACCATCGACACCGGGGCGTTCGGATTGGTTGTCTCTCCATAACTCATGGTTGTTACTCCACTTAAAGAGGCGCATAGCAGCATTGCAGGCATGGCTGCCGTCAGTTTTTGGGTGAATGTTTTCATAAGAGGTACCGGGCTGTGTTGTGATGTTGAGGCCAGTATAGTTAGCAGTAATAGTGATGATTAGAGGGGGAAGGGTGCTAAGATTCATATCATATTGTTATGAATTGGTGGCGTTATGGCGAAGCGGGAAAATTACAACGAGCTCTATCTCTTTATGCAGGTGGCGCGGGAGGGGAGCTTCACCGCCGCAGCCCGGCGGCTTGGGTTGGCCCAGTCGGGGATCAGCCGCTCTGTTCGCGAGCTGGAAGAGCGGTTGGGCGTGCAGCTGCTGGTGCGCACCACGCGCAGGCTATCCCTGACCCAGGCGGGGGAGCAACTTTATCAGGCGACAGAATCCGCCTTCGATGCTCTGGATAGCGGGCTTGCCACGCTGGCGCACTACCGTGAAACGCCCTCCGGTACGGTGCGCATTAACGCCAGTCAGCATGCCATTGATAAATGTCTGTTGCCGAAGCTGGCGATATTTAAACAGCGCTACCCGGATATCCGGCTGGAGCTGATGAATGAGAGCCGGTTTGTGAACATCATTACCGAACGCTTCGACGCAGGTGTAAGACTGGGGCCGGAGGTGGGTCAGGGGATGGTCGCGGTGCGCATTACGCCTGACATGGAGATGGCCGTGGTCGGTACACCTGAACATTTGCGCCGCTACGGCTTTCCCCAGACGCCTGCGGATTTAGTTGCCCACCCCTGTATTGGCTATCAGTTTGCCGATGGGGGCCTTTATCAGTGGGAGCTCATTCAGGACGGTAAAAGCGTCACCCATCGCCCCGAGGGGCAGTGGGCATTTTCTGACAGCTATATGGAAGCCGAAGCCGCCCGGCTGGGCCTGGGGCTGGCTTATGTGCCGGTCGAGCTGGTGGCGAACGATCTGGAGCGTGGGACGCTGATCCGGGTGTTGCAGCGCTTCAGCCTGCGCATGGACGGGTTGTTCCTCTATTATCCTCACCGCAACGTCTCACCGGCCCTGAGAGCGGTGATCGATACGCTGAAAATCTGAGCGGACGTTTTGTTAGCCGGGCAAGGGCAGCGCTTATCTCATTACTATCACGGTGGCGCGGGCGGAGCAGCCGACAGGCTGGCCGTTTTCTATGTGGGCCCAGTACCGTTATCCGATGCCGGGCATGGAGCCAATGCTGAGCATAATGCTCTGGCACAGGGCTTCTGTTGCAGCCTTCACGAGTCAGACTTCAATCAGATCTGATATCTCCAGGTCATCAGCTATATCAGGCTATTCATCTATAATGACTATTGCAGTTGAAATTGCACAGGAAGCTGCACCCTGGTCAACGTTTTCATTCTGCCGACACAGTAAGACAGGCTTAGGGCAGTGCAGGATGCAACTGATTACTCAGATGAAAGCGCTTAAAAAACGTGGCCATACACATGCGTGAATCAGGCCGGGAGTGACTGTCTTGCCCCCTAATAACACTTAATAATTAATAAAATTCTGTTTCTCCGGGAGATTAATTATGAAAATAATCAGATTTGTATATTCTGCTTTAATTGGTGTTGTCGCCAGCTGCCGTTCTATGACGCCGATGGCGGCCCTCGCAGCAGCACGCCTTGCCAGACGCGACACTCCGGGGAGCCTCATGCTGCTGGACCGTCCGTTATTCAAATTTGGCGCATTAGCGATGGGGGCAGGTGAGCTATTTGGCGACAAGATGAAGTCTGCGCCAGACCGCACCGTGTTTTTAGGCTTGTCAGCGCGTGTGGCCAGTGCAGGAATTGCGGGCGCCGCATTGGCACCCAAGGGAGAAGAAAAAACCGGGGCAGCAATCGCTATCTCTGCCGCTGTGCCACTTGCCTATGCCACACTTGCGGCACGCAAAAAAGCCATAGCAGAAATTGGGCAGACCAGAAGCGGCATAATTGAAGATACGCTCATCGTCGCTATCGGCGCAGCGGTTGTCTACTTCGCCACACGGCCAAAACGTCTTTAAACGTTCTCACTCTTAAAAGGTTGATCCTGGCAGGTCATAATGAAGGGGTCAGTAACGGCTTCTGGTACGAAGCGGTCTGCGGCACCTACTATGATTATGCGCGGCTTTCTGAGCTTAATCCGCAACCAGCCACATATCGGCTTCTTCAAACATCTCTTCGAGCATACGGTTCAGCTTTTCCCGATCGCTTTTACTGGCATCGCTATTCAGGCCGTTCGCCTGCATCGGCTTAACCTTCACCTCGGCATCCGGAAAGATCCGATGCACTCGCTTCGTCAGTTCAGCCAGGATGATCTCTCTGGCGCCCGGAAGCCCGGCAACATTTCGTTTGTCGTACACCAGTTCAACGAACATTACATACCCCTTATAAATACTGTTTTAATGTACAGCATTTTCACCGGGGTAATGATGCCTGTCAAGGTCGCCAGTATGACTGTATTCATAATCGTCGTGCGGTGTCCTCTAACCAGTCAGGGAGGTGTGATTGATACCAGGTTTGATACAAGGAGAACGCGCTCTTTTGCCGCTCGTAAAGTAACACAATGACTTCGGTGACAATCCATGCCTTAGCGATGGCAATTTCTCTCGTTAATTCATTGACACTATGGTGATAAGTTAACGTGCAGTAGCGTTCAGCGAGGTCCGTATACGCTCGCATCGTCCCCATTCCCTTTATAAGTGGGGCAAGGTCGATAGCAGGACTCCCTTTTCCAAACCGTTCCCAGTCGAACAGCACGACCTCACCGTTTTCTCTTCTTCCCCAGTTACCCGCATTGCTGTCCCCTGAAATCAGACGGTGGCCGCTAAACAGCACATCACTACGCTGCTGAAATTGCTGAAGCTGCCGTGCGCTTTTTTCAGGTAATGCCAGCAGGATGAGCGCTTTTTCGAGCGCCCTCTCTGACCATGAGTGCGGGTGGTAATGCCATGCGGTATTCACCGGATAACGGTGCAGACGTGCCAGCATCGTGAGAACCTCATCACTGGCGACATCAGACTGTTCAACCGGGTAAGGAATATACTCCATGCATAATTTGCGCAGGGTGGCATCGGCGGAAAAGAGCGCCGGAGTCGCAATGCCCGCCTCGTTAAGCGACGTCGCAGCGTTCTGATAAAAACCAAACTCCACCGCGCCAACAGGAGACTTTTCAATAACGGCCTGACCGCTATGACTGACCGTTAGCGCCACATTGGCGGCACCCATTCTGGATAAATCCCGTGCAGGCATAGACGATCCTCTCAGCAGTAGCGGGTGGGTTGCTCAGGATCCAGAGTGTAACGTAAATGGGCCGTTGCGCTAAAAACTGCCGCCCGCGTTGCAGGCGGCAGCCACTGTCAGAACAGAACCGAGTAGTTCAGACCAAATGTACGACCGCGGCCTTTGTAGGTATAGAGGTTTTCAGCGCCGTAGGTTGGGCTGTAGAGACCCGGTGCGCGCTGGCCCCATGCGGTGGTGTAGTCTTCATCCAGCAGGTTTTCGACGCTGAAGCTCAGCTTACCGACCGGCAGAAGATAACTGCCTAAGAAGTCCACGGTGTTATAGCCATCGATCTTCTTACCGGCTTCATCAGAGAGGTCGAACGTCTGGGTGCTTTGCATACGCAACGTCCAGTCGCCCGGCGCCCAGGTAACCCATGCGCTCATTTTAGACGGGCTGGCGCTGTCTACCGTCAGCTTTTCCCACTTTCCGTCGACGCGGGTTTCCGATTTGATGACGTTGAAGTTTGTACCGGTGCTCCACTCGCTGTCAGTGAAGAAATAGTCGATTTGGCCTTCAACACCGTAGATACGACGTTCGTCATCTTCAACGTTGATGGTCATGTCGCTTTTATTAATGTTGATGGTTTTGTCAGACAGAGAGTAATACCCGGCAATCTGCGTGCGCAGATTATCCCCGGTGTAACGCCAGCCCAGCTCGTAGGCATCAACTTTGATCCCGTCGAGTTTTGAGTCGTTCACGTTCACGCTGTTGACCAGGCGATAATGGCCGTTCACCAGCTGATAGGTGCCGGAGCCATAATATTTCGCCAGATCCGGGATCTCAAAGCCCTGGGAGAAGTTAAACCACAGCTGCTGGCGTTCGGTCAGATGACCCAGAATACCGGCGTTAAACAGCAGGTTGTTGTAATCCGTCTTTCCGCCCGGCACGGCGTCTGCGGAGGTCGCTCTGCCCGTGGCAATGGCCTGCTGCTGCGTATAGCCAATAAAATCATCGACCTTGTTTTCCGTGTACTGATAGCGCACGCCGCCGCTCAGGGTGATCGCGGAGAAGTCGTAGCTACTTTGCAGGAACGGGGCGAGGTTAGTAATGCTGTAGCCCGGATAGCGTCCAACGTTATAGGCATTATCCAGCTTCATGCCCCCGCTGGCCGCCGCCTTGCTGAGGTCGAAAAATTGCTGGTTGGCGTCGAAGGTTTCATGCTCGGCATCCACACCCCATGTCAGCGTCAATGCCTCCACCGGCTTGCTGTTGATGGTGAGCTTGCCGCCGTAGAAATCGGTTTTTTGCTGCGATGCGCCAATGCTGGTGACCCGACCGCCGGAAAGCGTAGGGAAGGGGTAATAGGTCAGGCTCTCATCGCGGTAGTAAATCTGGGCGAGCAGATCCTGGCCCCAGAAATCGGTGTTGGAATATTGCAGGTTAATCAGGTGACGTTCAGTACCGGGGATACGGTCGGAGTCGAGATTGTTTTTGTTATAGGCGTTGCCCGCGCCCGTTACTGCCGAGAAGTTCTCGCCCAGATAAAGGCCGTGCTTACCGTCAGATTCACTTTTGTAATACTGCGTGGTGAGCTGCAGCTGCTGATGATCGTCGATATTCAGCGTGCCGGTGCCCATCACGTCCAGACGGTCAGAGTATTGCAAACCGGTCTGGGTGTTATCGATGATCACCTCATCGCCATTGCCATCGTACCAGCCACCAAAGCGCTGATAGGCCACTGACAGGCGCCCGGAAGCGTTATCGTTGCCACCGCTCACCGCCGCTGCGACGTTCTCGTCATTATCGTTATGGCTGTTGAAGCCGGTTTTCAGGCCGGTCTGGAACTCGACTTCCGTTTCCGGCTGGCCCTTTTTGGTGACGATATTGATTAAGCCGCCGGTACTGCCGCCGCCGTAGAGGGAGGTGGCGCCGGAGATGACCTCAATGCGGGAAATATTAAACGGATCGATTGAGTCCAGCTGGCGGCTGTCGCTGCGCGAGGAGTTTAAACGCACGCCGTCCACCATCACCATCATGGATCGACCACGCATATTCATCCCGTAGTTGGTGCGCCCCTGGCTGCTGACGTCCATGCCGGGAATTAACTGCGCCAGCACCTCTTTCAGCTCCTTACCCCCCTGAACCTGCTGTTCAATTTCAGCCTGTTCCACAACCCAGGTGGTCTGCGCCATGTCGGTGATGCTGTGATTGGTACGGCTGGCAGCGACCACCAGCGTCTCATCTTTTTGTACTTCGGCAGAGGCATTAGCGGCTAATGTCATGAATAAACATGAGCTTAGCGCGCGATAACTGTGCGATTTCATTATTGTGATCATCCTGATTTTTCAACGAGCCGGAGGCATGGACGCCCCGTAGCGCAAAAACATCACCGCAGAGGTGATAGTGATTATCAAGATGATATGAATAATCATTTCAATGTAAACAGGTAATGTTAAAAATTGTTTCTATAATGGCATGATATTTATGGGGTTTTTGGGGGTTGCACCGCCGCTTAAGTGGGGAAATACCAGAGGTTGCCCCACGTGCGTCGCTGTCGTCACGACAGTAACCGCTTGCTTCGGTGATGAATCATCCCCGCCATTATCTGGCAGGGATCTCAGCATCGCTGATACAGCGCTCAGGCTTCATTTTTACAGGGCTCAGCGATTACCACAGGTTTTCCGAGCTTTTCTGACAGCCGCAGGCTGATCAGCGCCAGCAAAATAAAGGTCACCGATATGCCGGCCAGCCCGTAAAATCCCGCCAGGGGATAAACCCACGAGGCTACCGCAGAGCCAAATCCAATGCCGCCGAACATAAAGGCGCTGGTCAGCGCCAGAGCGATACCACGGTGCCGGACAGACGACAGTTCAACGATCCTGCGTTGCTGACTGGGCCAGAGCAGGTCGGTGGCAAAGGCCCAGACAACGAGCATCACCAGCAACACGACCAACATTTTCGGCAGCAGGGCAATCAGCGCGGTGTCCACAATCAGCAGCGTCATGCCCGCCATCAGCAACCTTTCAGACGTAAAGCGCGCGGCGGCTCGGGTCACCCAGAGGTTGCCCAGTACCCCAGCGATACCCAGTACCGCAAGCGCCGCGGAGAGAGCCTGCGTCCCGCCGGTGTAGGTATCGCGTATGAGCGGGGCGATGAACGAATAAAAGCTGTAAACACCGGAGGTAATGAAAAACACTACCAGGAATGCCGTCAGGTATTTTCCTTGTGACAGGACGCTGATCATTTCAGTAAGCCGGATGCGCGACCCTGTGCGCTCATCCGGCACCGTCAGGAGGATGTTCAGCCCGCTCAAAAGGCTTACGCCGCCCACCAGGGCAAAAAGCGCTTTTGCTCCCCACAGGCTGGCAATCCACGCGGCGAGGGGAATACCGGCGAGGCTCGCCATCGATACCCCCAGGAGTACCATGCCGATAGCGCGACCGCGTTGCTCTTCATGAACCAGCTCTGAACCCAGCGCAACCAGCACCGGGCCGATAAATCCTGCCCCTGCGCCCATCAGTATGCGGGAGGCGAGTAGCGCATCGTAGGAGGGTGACAGCGCAAACGCGAAGGCGCCAGAGCCAAAAAGCCCGATGCCCGTGAGCACCAGCTGGCGACGGCGCCAGTGACCAAACATCACCTGAACCAGTGGGGCGGCCAGGGCAAAGGTCAGGCCGAAAATACTTAGCAAGCGTGCGCTCTGTGCATCGGTCAGCTGCCAGGCGGCGGAAATAGCGGGCAGGCTACCCGCGACAGAGAGCGCACCGGTCGCCTGGACAAAATAGGCGATGCTCAGCGCGCGCAGGGCACGGCGCTGGGAAGCGGTGATAACAGCGTTCATGATCCATCTCCGGAAAAGAACAGGGGCGCGAGGCCCCTGCAGAGCTTACTGAACAGGGATTGGGTTATCCGCGACCGACTGGTTGAACTGGTTTACCAGGGTATGCTCGTTTGCCCCCGGGTTATCGCGCACAGGCAGCACGCGATCGACGATAGCTTCAATGGTGTCTGTACCGAGCTTGTCAAACGTCTCGCTGATGAACGCCTCCAGCGGCATGGCGCGCGGGTCACCGCTCTTGTAAATCAGATCCGTATCCACCCACGGCGGGGAAATTTCGATGACCTGCACGCTGGTGTCGCGCAGCAGGAAGCGCTGGGAAAGGGTGTAGGAGTGAATCGCGGCTTTCGTCGCCGAATAGAGCGCGTTGGTGGCCAGCGGCAGGAAGGCCAGCACCGAGCTGTTGTTGATCAGTACGGCGTCTGGCTGCTGTTTGAGGTGCTCAATAAACGCCGCGCTGACGCGCACCGGCCCCAGAATATTGGTGTTCAGCAGCGTAACCGCCTGGGCGTCATCCAGCTCGCCTGCTGCGTTGTCAAACGGCATGATACCGGCGTTATTGATGACCACATTCAGGGCCGGATAGCGCTTCAGCACCTGCTCTGCGGCGGCCTGAATGCTGTTGGCGCGGGTCACATCCAGCACCACATAATCCATGCCCGGACTGGCGGCGGTGACATCCTTCAGCAGCGCCTCCCGGCGCCCGGAAATGATCACCTGGTTACCTAACTGATGGAATTTTTCTGCCATTGCGCGGCCGATGCCAGAGGTGCCGCCAGTGATAAAGATGGTGTTATTGGTCAGTTTCATGGTCTTACTCCTTCGCAGAATCGTTAAGGGACGGAATGGTAATACGTGGGTCGCGAGCAAATCCGATGAGCACCGCGTCAACCCTCTCCCGTGCGCTCATGACGATAGTTGGATCGCGCGGGTCAACCGACAGACCGTCATTGTCACAGCACGGCGTGGCGGTGGCGCGGACCAGGTGGGTATGCTGCGTCATGTTGTTCACCTTGTCAGTTATCGGGTCGGTGAATACATAGTACGCAGTCAGGTGCCGGCGCGGCTGACGAGAAAGGTCGTGATTTCGGACATCATGATGGCCGGATGCCGGTCATCATGAGTCAGGAGGGTGAGGAGCCAGAAAAAGAGGAGGGTCAGGCTTTGCCGGTGCGCAGCGACTGGGGGGGAATGCCGTAACCCCGGATAAAGACCTCGCGCATATGACGGCGATCGCGGAAGCCGGATTCACGGGCAATGACCTCCATCGACAGCTTGCTCTGCTCGATCAGCAGCCGGGCATTTTCCAGCCGCAGTCCTTCAATCGCTTTGGCTGGCGATTTTCCCGTTTCAGTGCGGAACAGGCGGCTGAGCTGCCGCGCGCTGACGTGGACCGCATCCGCAATGCTCTCGATGGTCAGGGGTTTGCTGAGGTTGTTGCGCGCATACTCCAGGGCTGACTGCAGGCGGTCGCTGCGGGGAGCGAGCATCAGCATCTCAGAGTGCTGCGTCTGCCCGCCGGAGCGACGGTGGTGCATCACCAGCAGATGGGCCACGGAGCGGGCCACTTCGGCACCGAGATCTTTCTCAACCATGCCCAGCGCCATATCCAGCCCGGCGGTAAGCCCCGCTGATGTCCAGATTGCGTCGTCAATAATAAAGATGCGATCTTCTTCTACCCGGGTGGTGGGATGCAGGGACTTGAGACTCTGCGCATGCATCCAGTGGGTAGTGGCGCGACGGTCAGATAACAGGCCCGCCTGACCCAGCACGAATGCCCCGGTACAGATCCCTGCCACCCGACGCGCCCGGGGCGCGTGCGTCTGCAGAAAATCAACAATGCCCTGCGATGCGGGCAGCTCCAGGGGCGTCAACACGCCCGCCACCAGCCAGGTATCGATCTCCATATTTGCAGCAACAGGCTGGCTGTCAACGCCGAAGCCGTAAGAGGTTTTCACAGAACCGCCGCGCTCTGAATAAACGTTACAGTCATAAAAAGGTTCGCCAGCCACCTGATTCGCAAACTCAAAGATACTCAGCGTGGACAACCCCAGAACCTGAAAATGATCGGAAATCAGTAAGCCTACCCGGTGCATCATTGTCTCCTGATACTTCTTTGACCAATACGCATCTGCGGTCAGTCTGGACGAAACCAGGATGAACACAGACGTTGACTGCGTGTTTCTGGATGATGCGGAAGCACACATTGCCCGCCAGGCACAGCAGGCGGGGGCAGAATATAAAATCACCGCAAGCGCTAGCGGCAATCAGGTTGATATGACCGCAACGCTGTCAAAATAAGCCCGGTAAGGCCATTTCCCTGAAATGGCCTTTTATCAGGCGCTGTCCGCGGGTTGCGCATCCTGAGCACCTGGCAAAAAAGCAGGATGAGTGTGCATCAGCGCCGTGACAGCTTTGAGTTTTTCACGCAGCTGCGCATGTAGCTCGCGTATCGCAGGCGAGAACTGTTTACGGTGAGGGCAGATAAGGTTAAGTGGCACCCCCTCCCCAGGCTGTTCCGGCAGCAACACCTCAAGCCGGCCTGCCAGCACGTCTGCGCTAACATCGATCCATGATTTATAGGCAATACCCATTCCCGCCACGGCCCAGCGACGGGCAAGATCCGCATCGTCACACAGCATCCGGCTGCTCACCGTCAGCTGGCGTCTGCCGCCCTTTTCCGGGAAGGTCCATTTGTCATAAACATGACCGTTCAGCGTATAAAGCAGACAGTGATGCAGAGCCAGCTCGTCGAGCTGTCGTGGGCGGCCCTTCTTATTCAGATAGGCGGGAGAGGCGACCAGTACACGCCGGTTATCTTCCGCCAGAGGCAAAGCAACGTAGCTGCTGTTTTCCAGAACCCCGTAGCGGATAGCCACGTCCACCGGATCGCGAAACACATCGCTGACGTTATCGGATATGAAGATACGCAGCGATACTCCGGGATGCTTCTCGCAGAACGCAGTGATTACGGGCAATAAAACGTTGCGCCCGAGATCTGAGGGGACGGAAATTTTTAGCTCACCCTGGATTTCATTTTCTCCGCTCTGAAGTCGCTCCGCGCCCGCTTGCAGAATATTCAGCATCTCCTGCGCATAGGGTAGCCAGGCTTCCCCTTCGGCGGTGAGACGCAGGCTGCGGGTTGAGCGGGCAAACAGCCGTTTATTCAGATCCCGCTCAAGGCGATTGACCGCCGCGCTGACCTGGCCGGGGAGAATATCGGCTTCGCGCGCGGCGCTGGAAAAACTGCCCAGCGCGGCGGAACGGACGAACAAGGTCACATCTTCAAGACGTATCATGCAGGCTCCAGAGTACGAAAGGCTTTCTGTTTCACGCTGACAGCGGGCTTATCGTTAGCGGGCAGGCTTCAGCCAGGGTAGACCAGATAATGTCAGCCATCACGTCGCGATTCTCTCCGGCGTCCTCTTCAGGAATGTTCAGCCCTGGCTGTGCCACAACTGCGCTGCGGAAGTTGCGCACAAGGGTCAGCGCTTCGACAGGCTCGCGGCAAGCGTTAACCAGAAAACAGCCGTCAAAGGCGGGGGTTGTTCAAGGGCGCAGCCAGAAGGAAGGCCTCAATGTTGTCCCAGCCATGCGGTTGTTTTTGCAGCAAAAACCAATCGTTTTAATATGCGTTCTGCGCGTCAAAAAAGCCAGACTGCGGAAAATAAAAAAAACCGATCGGTTTAAAATTCCTTGCTTGTTGAGCAAGGCCGCGCCGGGCCTGGCAAAACCTGTTGCAGGGGGCGCACCTGCCACATTTCGTTAACGAAAAAAAGGCCCGGCGCTTCACGCACCGGGCCCGTTAAAAAGTAAAAAATCAGGAGAGGCGTAGGGTTACGCTCTCCTGCGTCGCTGACGTTATGACCCTCAGCTCACTTTGGGAAAATCGACAACGGTGTCGTTCACGCGGTTCACCATATTGGTAAACAGGATGGCGCTAACGGCACCGATAGTTTCCACGACCTGCTGGTCGCTGAACCCCGCCTGACGGAAGGTCTCGACATGCTCAGCCGCCACGGTACCGCGGGATGAAACCAGGTACTGAACGAACTTCACCAGCGCATCAATGTGCGCATCCTCGCTGAAGCGGGCTTCACGTAATTCACGCGTCTGATCGTCAGTGTATCCGGCCTTTTTTGCCATCAGCGTATGTGCCGCCAGGCAGTAGTCACAGCCAGACTCTTCGCTTACCGCAAGGTTAATGGCTTCCAGTTCGCGCGCACTGAGACTCCCCTTATGCAGTGCGGCGTTCAGTTGCAACATCTGGCCCAGTATTTCCGGGGATTGCGTGCCAATGGTCAGATAGGCGTTCGGCACTTTACCCATGCTGCCTTTGATGGCGCTGAACAGCTGTGCGGTTTTACCGGTGGCTTCGCCTTCGGTGATGGTATGTAAGCGGCTCATCATTTGCTCCTGATTTTATTGCGGTAATTGTCAGGTGACAGAACGTAATGGTTTTGTCACGTCGGGTTCAGGAGCACAGTACTGCGCCAGAAGAAGAGGAAAAAGTGATCAGCCGAATTAAGACTTTCTCTCCAAGAGGTTAAATGGAGCTGATTACAGCGTCATAAGTATTACGTTGCACCTTATCGTACACCGTCAGTAAGGCCGGAAGTAGCTTGAGCCAGTAGCGTAATCGTTGCTATACACCCATAAACCCGGCTGCGGTAAATATTCCCATTAAATCAGGGGGAGGAGAATCATCCCCTATACTGACAACTGCGGTTATCATTTCCACAGGAGGCGACGCGCGGTTAATGACCTGACATCAATCTTACCTATGACCATCAGGAGAACTCTATGCAGAAACGTAATAACCTGAAAATGCTGCTGACCGCATCGGCAGTAGCCGCGATGTTCTGCACCGTCGGTGTGCAGGCCCAGTCGACAAGCGCCGCCCAGAGCAGCGCCACAAGCCAGACTGCAGCGGGCGAAAAGCTCAGCTCGGGTGACGAAAAAGCGTTGAAGGATATGGCCCAGGCCAATATCAATGAGGTTGCCGCCGCTAAAATCGCGCTGAGCAAGGCGCAAAGCAGCGACGTTAAAGCCTTCGCCCAGAAGATGGTCGACGACCACGGTAATGCCCTGACTAAAGTACAGGCGGTCGCCGAGAAAAAAGGGGTGACCCTGCCGACCGAGCCGGACGCGCAGCATAAGGCGATGGCGGATAAGCTGGAAAAAGCGAGCGGCGACGACTTTGACAAGATGTATATGGAAAATGCCGGCACCAGGGATCACAAGATGGTGCTCTCTAAGCTGCAAAGTGATGCCAAAAACATCAAGGATCCCGATGTGAAGGCCCTGGCCGACGAGCACACCCCGGTGGTGGAGCAGCACCTCAAGTCAGCCGAGCAAATGAAGATGGACTCAGACAAGAAATAAAACATGTAACCCGATTGTCCGGTGGGCGCGGGATTCCCCCGCCCACCATGGCACCATCGCGGTGCACCCTCCCTGTGCTCTCTCCCCAAATCGGTGAATCCTGACGCTGTTAAAACGTCAACCTCATGATAAACCTCATAAATAATTTCTGGCACATCCTTTGCTTTAAACAATGTGAAAGGGCAGTGCACCACACAATCTGAAAAATAGCTGGCTAGGGTTCCGGTTCACGTATGTGGATGACTGGTCCAAGAGCTGGCGACCTCTGAGAGGTTACACGGCGGGACAAAAGCCCGGGAGACAGCAGCACCCACGGTGTCGCGCTGCCCCCTAATTTTGTGCCACTCAGAGGTCAAGCATGAAGAAAACGCCATTACTCCGCACCCTCGTATTGACGCTGGCGATGCTGGTCAGTCTCCCCACCTTTGCCGCCGTCAAAAAAGAGTTCAACGTCTGCTGGACCATCTACGCCGGGTGGATGCCCTGGGGCACTATCAGCACCAGCAAAATCATCGATAAATGGTCCGATAAATACGGCATCAAGATCAACGTCGTACAGCTCAACGACTACATCGAGTCCATCAACCAGTACACCGCCGGCCAGTTTGACGGCTGCACCATGACCAACATGGACGCCCTGACCATTCCGGCGGCGGGCGGCGTGGACACCACGGCACTGATCCTCGGCAGCTACTCGGAAGGCAACGACGGCGTGGTGATGAAGGGCGAGGGCAAAACCCTTAATGACCTGAAAGGGATGAAAATCTACCTGCCGGAGCTCTCCGTTTCCCACTATCTGCTGGTGCGCGGGCTGGAGAAGGCCGGTCTGGCAGAGAAAGATGTCACCGTGGTCAACACCTCGGATGCGGATATCGTCTCCGCCTTCGGCACCGACAGCGTGCAGGCCGCCGTCGCCTGGAATCCGCAGCTCTCCGTTATTAGAGGCACGCCAAAAACCACCGAGGTGTTCAGCTCCTCCCAGGTGCCGGGTGAGCTGATTGACATGATGGTGGTTAACAGCGAAACCCTGAAGGATAATCCGGCGCTGGGCAAAGCCCTTACCGGGGCATGGTACGAAATGATGGGCCTGATGAAAGCCCAGGATGCCACTGCCCTTAATGCGATGGCGGCAGCGTCCGGCACCGATCTGACGGGCTATCAGGCGCAGCTGAAAACCACCCATCTGTTCTACACCCCGCAGGAGAACATGGCGTTTGTCACCTCACCGGAGCTGGCAAAAACCATGCAACGCGTGGCGGCCTTCTCCTTTGATAAAGGGCTGCTGGGTGAGGGGGCGCAGAGCGCCGACTTCATCGGCATGCGTTTTCCGGGTGACGTTACCCAGGGCGATGCGGGCAACGTAAAGCTGCGCTTTGATGACAGCTTCGTGAAAATGGCCGCCGCAGGCCAGCTGTGATGACGGACGGAGTCTCCATGCGACAGATTAATCGTCATCCCACCTCCGGCATGCGGCTGATGCTTGTGATGTTGCCGTTTGTCCTGCTGCTGGCGGCCTACTTTTTCGGCTCGGCGGTGCGGCTGGACGCTAACCCACACGACAAGCTGCTGCCCGGCCTGCAACAGATGCTGGATGCGATCTCCCGGATGGCCTTCACCCCGGACAAGCGCAGCGGCGAGTACCTGTTCTGGGTCGATACCCTGGTGAGCCTGGCCCGGCTGCTGGTGGGGCTGGCGATTGCGTCGCTTATTGGCCTCTGCATTGGCGTGACCGCCGGGGTCTTCCCCATGTGGCGCGCCTCGCTCTCGCCGCTGATGACGGTGCTGTCGATGATCCCGCCTCTGGCGATTTTGCCGGTGCTGTTTATCGTCTTCGGCCTGGATGAGCTGTCGAAAATCATGCTGATTGTGATCGGCATTACCCCGATGCTGGCCCGGGATCTGGAGCACCGCGCCTGTGAAATCCCCCCGGAAATTCTGATTAAAGCCCAGACGCTGGGGGCCAACAGCTGGACCCTGGTGCTGCGGGTGGTACTGCCGCAGCTGCTCTCGCGCCTGCTCACCTCCCTGCGCCTGCTGCTCGGTTCCGCGTGGTTATTCCTTATCTCAGCGGAGGCCATCTCTTCGACTGCCGGGCTGGGATACCGCATTTTCCTCGTGCGCCGCTATATGGCCATGGATGTGATTATCCCTTACGTCCTGTGGATCACGCTGCTGGCCTGGCTGATGGATCTGGCCCTGCGCCAGCTGCACAAGCGCTGTTTCCCGTGGGCAGAAGGAGGCAAAGCATGAGTTTTATCACCATCAACAATATCTGGCAGGAGTATGGCGACCACGTGGTGCTGGAGCGTCTGAATCTGCAGATCAAAGAGGGCGAGTTCTGCTCGATGGTCGGCGCGTCCGGCTGCGGGAAATCGACCTTTCTGCGCCTGCTCCTCGGCCAGGAAAAACCGAGCCGGGGCACTATCACCCTCGACGGTAAACGCCTGGTCGCCGAGCCGGACAGTCACCGGGGCGTGGTGTTCCAGCGTTACTCCGTCTTTCCGCACCTCAGCGTGCTTGATAATGTCGCCATCGGCCTCGAACTGCCGCAATCTCCGCTGCTCGGACGGCTGTTTGGTGCGAAAAAACGCGCTGCACGGGAACAGGCGGCAGAGATGCTGAAAAAAGTGGGGCTTGGTCATGCGCTGGATAAATATCCGGCGCAGCTCTCCGGCGGGATGCAACAGCGTCTTGCCATCGCTCAGGCCTTCATTATGCAGCCCCGGGTGTTGCTGCTGGATGAGCCCTTTGGCGCGCTCGATCCCGGCATACGCAAAGAGATGCATGCACTGCTGCTGCAGCTGTGGGGCGAAACCCGCATGACGGTCTTTATGGTCACCCACGATCTCTCCGAAGGTTTCAACCTCGGCACCCGTCTGCTGGTATTCGACAAAGTGCGCCTCGATCCGCAGGCCCCGAATGCCTACGGGGCGCGCATTACCTACGATATTCCGCTCAACGAAACACGGCTCTCAAGCCTGAGCGGAACGGCTCCCGACAACGTTTATGCCTTAAGGGGTTAACGCTATGACGACGACTTTACGTGAAGAGATCCTGCCGGGCGGCGGCCACCTCTCCTTTGTGCTTAAGCGCGGGCAGATCCTGCGCATGACCGACCCCGACGGCGGGGCGAACGTCAGCCTGATGATGCTCAACGCCCATGAGAAGAGCGAGCGCCTGAACCTGCCGGACACCCTGAAAGGCCAGCACACCGCGCGCCTGACCGCCGGGCACTGCTTCTACTCCGACATGGGCCGCGTGCTGGCGGGCATCATTGCCGATACCAGCGGCTGGCACGACCCGTTTGGCGGCGTACTCAATGCCGCCGAAGCCACCGAGAAATATGGCCAGGGGCGCTATCAGGAGCTGCGCAACGGCTTCTTCCGCAACGGCACCGATAACCTGCTGGTGGAGATGGGCAAATGGGATCTCAATCTCGAAGATCTGCTGATGGTGGTCAACTTCTTCAGCAAAGTGACGGTGGACGAACGGGGCCGGTTCAGCTTCCACAGCGGCCATTCACAGCCGGGCAGCTACGTGGAGCTGTTCGCCCCGATGGACACCCTGGTGGTGATGACCGCGCTGCAACATCCGATGGACCCGTCCAGAGAGTACGCCCCGCGTCCGGTGCAGCTGAGCTGGCGGCAGGCGGAAGATGAAGACGCGGCGATAAACGCGCTGCTGACGCGCCCTGAAAACGGCCGCGCCATCACCAATACCCAACTTTTCGCCCTGTAAGGAGCCTCATGATGACAGTCGCCAGCGAAAAAGATGTGCAACATGCCAGCTTCCGCCATGTGATCCCGGCGGGGGAGCCCTACCTGTTTGAAGTGAAAAAAGGCCAGACCCTGCGCCTGCTGGATCTGGAGGGCAACCAGGCGGTGGATACGCTGTTCTATAACGCCGATAACCCGCGGGAGCGCTACGATGCCCAGCGCACCCTGCGCCGGCAGAACAACGCGTATCTGACCACCGGGAGCGTACTCTACTCCAACCTCGGCAACCCGCTGCTGACCATCGTGGCGGATACCTGCGGACGGCACGACACCCTCGGCGGCGCCTGCGCCCAGGAGAGCAACACCGTGCGTTACGCCCTCGACAAGCGCCATATGCACAGCTGCCGGGATAACTTCCTCTGCGCCTGTCTGCACGATGGCCGCCTGCAAAAGCGCGATATCGGGGCCAACATCAACTTCTTTATGAACGTGCCGGTGACCCCCGAGGGCGGGCTGACCTTTGCCGATGGCATCTCCGCACCGGGTAAATATGTTGAGCTGAAGGCGGAGTGCAACGTCATCGTGCTGATCTCCAACTGCCCGCAGCTGAACAACCCCTGCAACGGCTGGAACCCGACCCCTGCGGAGGTACTGATATGGAACTGACGCCGACACGCTGGCAGCGCCTGCGCCAGACGATCTATCGCCTGTTTGAACTGCGTGCCGGACGGATCCTGCCGTAAACCTTTTTCCCCGTGGACGACCATGCGGTGAGCCAGTTTTCGGCGGGACGACCCGCCACCATTGAGTCTTTACTATGTTGACGAAACTCCTGATTGCCAACCGCGGGGCGATTGCCTGCCGCATTCTGCGCACGCTGCGCGCCATGAAGATCGGCGGCGTGGCGGTCTATTCCGAGGCGGATATCAGCAGCCTGCATATCCGCGAGGCCGACGAAGCCCTGAGCCTGGGCGATGGCCCGGCGGCGAATACCTATCTGGTGAGCGAAAAAATCATCGCGGCGGCGAAAGCGAGCGGTGCCCAGGCGATCCATCCGGGCTACGGTTTTCTCTCAGAGAACGCCGCCTTTGCCGAGGCCTGCGAAGCGGCGGGCATTGCTTTTGTCGGCCCTACGCCGGAGCAGCTGCGCCTCTTTGGCCTGAAACATACTGCCCGCGCCCTGGCGAAAGAACATGGTGTGCCGATGCTGGAAGGCACCGAACTGCTGGCGGATGTGAACGCGGCGCTGGAGGCGGCGGAGCAGGTCGGCTACCCGGTGATGCTGAAAAGCACCGCTGGCGGGGGCGGGATCGGGATGCGCGTCTGCTATACCGCAGCGGAACTTTTTGAGGCCTTCGACGCGGTGGTGCGGCTGGGGAAAAATAACTTCAGCGATGCGGGCGTCTTTATTGAGAAATACATTGAGCGGGCGCGTCATCTGGAAGTCCAGCTCTTCGGCGACGGCAGGGGGGAGGTGATCGCCCTCGGCGTGCGCGACTGCTCGGTGCAGCGGCGTAACCAGAAGGTGCTGGAGGAGACCCCGGCGCCCAACCTGCCGGAGGGCATGGCGGATGCGCTGTGTGAGGCGGCGATTAAGCTGGGCAAAGCGGTCAACTACCGCAGCGCGGGCACGGTGGAGTTCGTCTACGACAGCGACGCCGCCCGGTTCTACTTCCTTGAAGTGAATACCCGTTTGCAGGTGGAGCACGGCGTCACCGAGCAGGTGTGGGGTGTCGATCTGGTACGCTGGATGATTGAACTGGCGGCAGGCACCCTGCCTCCGCTGGCGGCTCTGCGTGATGGCCTGACTCCTGAAGGGCACGCCATCCAGGCGCGGGTTTATGCCGAAGATCCGGGCCGTCAGTTCCAGCCATCGCCCGGCCTGCTTACCGAAGTGGTTTTTCCGGAAGATAACCGCCGCACGCTGCGCATCGACAGCTGGGTGGAATCCGGCTGCGAGGTGCCGCCCTTTTTTGACCCGATGCTGGCAAAAATTATCGCCTGGCAGCCGACGCGTGACGCCGCCATTGAGGTCTTGCATGGGGCGCTGGGCGAGACCCGGCTGTATGGGGTGGAAACCAACCGCAGCTACCTGCAGCAAATTTTAACCTTCACGCCGTTCGCCAGCGGCGAGCCCTGGACCCGCTGCCTGGAAGGGCTGGACTATCACGCCGTCACGCTTGAGGTACTCAGCGCCGGGACGCAAACCACGGTGCAGGACTATCCGGGGCGTACCGGCTACTGGGCGGTAGGGGTACCGCCATCAGGACCGATGGACAGTCGCGCGCTGCGTCTTGGCAACCGGCTGCTCGGCAACGACGAAGGGGCCGCCGGGCTGGAGATCACCCTCAGCGGCCCGACGCTCAAGTTCAACTGCGATGCCCAGCTGGCGGTGACCGGGGCGGAGATCGCCCTTACCCTGGATGGCGAACCCCTTGAGACCAACCGGGTCTACCGGGTGCAGAGCGGTATGACCCTGCGGATGGGGGATATTCGCGGCGACGGCGTGCGCAGCTATCTCTGCCTGCGCAGCGGATTTAACGTGCCGGACTATCTCGGCAGCAAAAGCACCTTTACCCTGGGGCAGTTTGGCGGCCACGCCGGGCGCGCGCTGCGTACCGGTGACGTGCTGCACATTTCGCCCTTAACCGCCCCATGCCCGGCGCAGACGCTGCCCCCGGCGCTCTGCACCACGCTTGAGCCTGTGCGTACCCTGCGGGTGATCTACGGCCCGCACGGCGCGCCGGAGTATTTCACCCCGGCTTACATGACCACCTTCTTCGCCACCGACTGGGAAGTGCACTTCAACTCCAGCCGTACCGGGGTGCGCCTGATCGGGCCTAAGCCTGAGTGGGTGCGCGAGAGCGGCGGCGAGGCGGGACTGCATCCGTCGAACATCCACGACAACCCCTATGCTATCGGCGCGGTGGACTTTACCGGGGATATGCCGGTGATCCTCGGCCCGGATGGCCCAAGCCTGGGCGGGTTTGTCTGCCCGGTCACCATCATCGAAGCCGATCTGCACGCCATCGGGCAGCTGAAAGCGGGGGATAAGGTGCGCTTTGTTCCCGTGGATATCGCCACCGCCCGGCAGCTTGCCCAGGCGCAGGCGGCCCAGATCGCCAGCCTGCACCCGCTGGACGTGGCGTGGCAGCCCTCCGAACCCGCCTCGCCGGTGGTGCTGGAGCAGGGGCAGGCTGATAAACGGCTGGTGGCGCGGCTCTCCGGTGATACACACCTGCTGCTGGAGATTGGCGATCCGGAGCTGGATCTGGTCCTGCGTTTTCGGGCCCACGCCCTGATGCAGGCTCTGGAGGCGCAGGCGCTGGATGGGGTTATCGACCTGACGCCAGGCATCCGCTCCCTGCAAATTCACTACCAGCCGGAGGCGCTGAGCCTGGCGAGCCTGCTGGATACCGTGGCCGGGCTGTGGCAGGCGGTGTGCGAACAGGATGCGCTTGAAGTGCCGTCGCGCATCGTCTGGCTGCCGCTCTCCTGGGACGATCCGGCCTGTCAGAAAGCCATCGACAAATACATGACCACCGTGCGCCGGGATGCGCCCTGGTGTCCAAGTAACCTGGAGTTTATCCGCCGCATTAACGATCTGGCGAACGTCGATGAGGTCTACAAAACGGTATTCGACGCCAGCTATCTGGTGATGGGCCTGGGGGATGTCTATCTCGGCGCCCCGGTGGCGACCCCGCTCGATCCGCGTCATCGTCTGGTCACCACCAAGTACAACCCGGCCCGCACCTGGACGGCGGAAAACTCGGTGGGGATCGGCGGGGCCTATCTCTGTGTCTACGGCATGGAGGGGCCGGGCGGATATCAGTTTGTCGGGCGCACCTTGCAGATGTGGAGCCGCTATCACGCCGTAGAGGATTTCGGCGGCAAGCCCTGGCTGCTGCGCTTCTTTGACCAGATCCGCTTCTATCCGGTCTCTGCCGACGAGCTGCTCACTATTCGCCGCGATTTCCCGCTGGGGCGCTACCCGCTGCGCATTGAGCACACCAGCCTGAAGCTGGCGGAGTATCAGCAGTTTCTCGCCGACGAAGCGCAGGAAATTGACGCATTTCGCGCCCATCAGCAGGAAGCCTTTAACGCCGAGCGCGAGCGCTGGATTGCCAACGGCCAGGCGCATTTCGACAGCAGCGATCTGCTGGCGGATGAGGGCGATGATGCCCCGCTGCAGCCGGGTCAGGCGGGCATCGACAGCCCGGTCTCCGGCAACCTGTGGCAGGTGAGCGTGGAGGTGGGCAAAGCGGTCCGCGAGGGGGATGTGCTGGTGGTGCTGGAGTCGATGAAGATGGAGATCCCGCTCCTTGCCACCCAGGACGGAATTGTCAGTCAGGTGCGCGTCCAGCCGGGCTCCCCGGTACGGGCGGGTCAGTGTGTGGTGGTCCTGGAGAAAACAGCATGACACATCCATTTGATTTACGTCTCGATGTACTGACGCAGGCTTACCGCGAGGGCCGCCTCACTCCGCGGGAGGTGATTAACACCCTGCGCGAGCGGGCGCTGGCGCTAAACCCTGAGTTCAACACCTTTATCTATCTGCTCACCTCCGAGGAGCTGGAGCCGTATCTGGCGGCGCTTGAGGGCCACTCACCGCAGACGCTGCCCCTCTACGGCGTGCCCTTTGCCATTAAAGACAATATCGATCTGGCGGGCATCGTCACCACCGCTGCCTGCCCGGCGTTTGCATACCGGGCTGAGCAGGATGCCACTATCGTCGGCCAGCTGATCGCCCTGGGGGCAATCCCGCTGGGGAAAACCAACCTCGATCAGTTCGCTACCGGCTTAAACGGCACACGCTCGCCGTATGGCGCGTGTCGTAACAGTGTCAATGCGGATTATCCATCCGGGGGCTCCAGCGCGGGGTCGTCGCTGGCGGTGGCGCTGGGGCTGGCGAGTTTTGCTCTCGGCACCGACACGGCCGGGAGCGGGCGCGTGCCCGCCGCGCTGAATAATCTGGTCGGGCTTAAGGCCACCAAAGGGTTACTCTCCACCGCCGGGGTGGTGCCTGCCTGCCGCACCCTGGACTGCGTGACCTTCTTTACCGCCACGGCGGAAGAGGCCAGCCAGCTGCTGGCGCTGACGGCGGTGAAAGATCCGCGGGACGACTACAGCCGCGCCAATCCAGCCTGGAACGGCGCCCAGGCGTTTGGTCTGCCTGAGGCCGGGTTCCGCTTCGGCGTACCGGATCGGCTGGAGTTCCTTGGCTGCACCGAGAGCGAAGCGCTGTATCACGCCGCAAAAGCGCGGTTGATCGCCCTCGGTGGCGTGCCGGTGACCATCGACTTTTCGCCGTTTCTGGCGGCAGCGACGCTGCTCTATAACGGCCCGTGGGTGGCGGAGCGCTATCACGTGGCGGGGGCGCTGATTGCGCAGCAACCGAATGCAGTGCTGCCGGTGATCCGCGATGTGCTGAGCAAAGCGCCCGGTACCGATGCGGTCGCGGCCTTTGACGCCCAGTATCAGCTTCAGCATTTCAAACGCTTGTGCGATGAGGTCATGGCGACGCTTGACTGCGTGCTCACGTCCACCTATCCACGCCCGGTGACGCTGGCCGAGCTGGCGGAGGAGCCGGTAAAGCGCAATTCTGAGCTGGGGATTTATACCAACTTTATGAACCTGCTGGACTATGCCGCCGTGGCGGTGCCTGCCGGGTTCATGGCGAATGGCCTGCCCTCAGGCGTGACGCTGTTTGGCCGGGCCTTTACCGACCAGTATCTGCTGAGCCTTGCCGGGGCGTTACAACGTTACCAGAATCTGCTGTTACCCGGCGATCGTGCGTTACAGGCGACGGCACCCACGACCACGGCCAGCCACGATCGCCTGCCGGTGGTGGTTTGCGGGGCTCATCTGGACGGGCTGGCGCTGAATCACCAGCTGCGCCAGCGCGGGGCAACCTTACGTGAAACCACCCGCAGCGCACCGCACTATCGCCTTTTTGCCCTCGCCGACGGGAAACGGCCTGGCATGGTGCGCGACCGCGAACAGGGGGCAGCGATTGCCTTGGAAGTGTGGGATCTGCCCCATGCCGAGGTGGGATCGTTTCTGGCGGGCATCCCGGCTCCGCTGGGACTGGGGAAAGTAGAGCTGGAGGACGGGCGCTGGTTAACCGGGTTTATCTGTGAGGAGTACGGCTTGCAGGGGGCAGAGGATATTACCGCTTTCGGCGGCTGGAGAGCCTGGCTTACTCACCAGCAGTAAGCCAGGGGAGGATTAACGGAAAAGTGGTTTTTCGGCGACCGGGGTCAGCAGGCCGGATTGCCACTCAGCCAGCGTCAACTGTGCCAGTTTGCCCAGCGCGCGGTAGAACGGGTGGCCTGCGTTTTCGACAAACACGGAAAGAAAGCGCGTGCTCCAGGGCAGCAGATGCCAGGCCAGCAGTTGGTCGAGCTCTGCATCCCGGCCCGTTTCTGCCAGCCATGCCGCCATCAGCAGCAGGGTGCCAAAGTGATCTTCCGGCTCGTTGTTCGCCATCTCAAACACGATGCCGTTTTCCCGCATCCACTGGCGCAGCGCCAGGGTGGAATCCCCGAACAGCACGCTCTCTCGATCCAGCCAGACCGAGCCCCAAGGCGGCGCGGGCAGCGCCCACGGACCCAGAAACAGCCGTTGCCAGGCGGTACGCAAGGGTTCATCGGCAGGCTGGCAAAGCTCGTCGGCAATGGGGGCCAACAGGCACTCATCCAGCGGCCAGTCCTGCTGCCAGTCGTTGTGGGTTAAGGCCGTGACCAGCGGCGCGGCTTCGGGGCTATCCGGAGCGTAGTAAAACAGCGCGCCCAACACACGGGCAGTAAAGGCAAACGACTCTCTCATGACTTCATCCTTCATTTGCGCGGGTTGCCCCGCGCTGACACAGTAATTGGCTACGCCTTTTCAATTTGCACCAGATTGGTGTGCTGCGGATTGCCCTTCGCCAGAGGAGACGGACGATGGGTGGTCAGCGTGTTAATGCATGAGCCGTGGTCAATGCGATCCCCGGTCATGTTGGCATCGTGCCAGGCACCCTGGCCCATTGCGCTGACGCCCGGCATAATGCGCGGCGTGACTTTCGCCGGAATACGCAACTCACCGCGGGCATTATAAACCCGCACCATGTCGCCGTTTTTGATCCCACGCGTTTTGGCATCCACCGGATTGAGCCACACCTCCTGACGGCAGGCGGCCTGCAGCACATCGACGTTGCCGTAGCTGGAGTGGGTGCGGGCTTTGAAGTGGAAGCCAAACAGCTGTAACGGAAATTGGCTGCGGTCAGGATCGTCCCAGCCTTCGAAGGTGGAGGCGTAGATCGGCAGCGGACTGATGATTTCATCTTTTTCCAGCTACCAGGTGCGGGCAATATCGGCCAGCCTGCTGGAGTAGATCTCGATTTTGCCTGACGGCGTTTTAAGCGGATTAGCCGCCGGGTCGTCGCGGAATTTTTTATAGGCGATGAAATGCCCGTTCGGATCTTTACGCTTGTAGATGCCCATCGCTTTTAATTCCTCATAAGAGGGAAGCTGCGGATCTTTCGCCACCATCTTCGCGTAGAGATATTGTAACCATTCGGCCTGGGTCCGGCCTTCGGTAAAGCGCTGATAGACATCCGGGCCGAGGCGCTTCGCCACCTCGCTCATGATCCAGTAGATAGGCTTACGTTCGAATTTTGGCGCGGTCACCGGCTGGAGGAAGATGAGATAACCCATGTTCCCGGCATAGTCGTTGGGAATGATATCCTCCTGCTCGACGGTCATCAGATCCGGCAGCAGCAGATCGGCATATTTCGCCGACGAGGTCATAAAATTGTCAATGACTACAATCATTTCGCATTTACTTTCATCCTGCAAAATGTCGTGGGTTTTATTGATGTCCGAATGCTGGTTAATGAGGGTGTTACCGGCATAGTTCCAGATGAACTTGATCGGCACGTCGAGCTTATCTTTGCCGCGCACCCCGTCGCGGGTGGCGGTCATCTCCGGCCCGCGGGCGATGGCGTCGGTCCAGCTGAAGCAGGAGATTTGCGTTTTGACCGGATTCTCCGGCAGCGGCATCCGCTCAATGGTGATGGTGTAGGTGGATTCACGCGCGCCGCTGTTGCCGCCATTTATGCCGACGTTGCCGGTGAGGATAGGGAGCATGGCGATGGCGCGTGAGATGAGCTCGCCGTTGGCCTGGCGCTGCGGCCCCCAGCCCTGGCAGATATAGGCCGGTTTCGCGGTGCCAATTTCCCGGGCCAGCTTAATGATACGATCGGCGGGAATGCCGGTGATGCGCGAGGCCCACTCCGGGGTTTTGGCGGTGGCATCGTCGCCCTCACCAAGGATATAGGCCTTATAGTGGCCGTTGGCAGGCGCGCCTTCCGGCAGGGTGGTTTCGTCGTAACCGACGCAGTATTTATCGAGGAAGGGCTGGTCGACGAGATTTTCGTTAATCAGCACCCAGGCGATGCCCGCCACCAGTGCGGCATCGGTTCCCGGACGAATCGGGATCCATTCATCCTCACGCCCGGCGGCGGTGTCGGTGTAGCGGGGATCGATGACGATCATGCGCGCATTCGAACGTTCGCGCGCCTGTTCGAGGTAATAGGTGATCCCCCCGCCGCTCATGCGGGTTTCCGCCGGGTTATTGCCAAACATCACCACCAGCTTGCTGTTTTCGATATCCGAGGTGCTGTTGCCCTCGTTGCTGCCGTAGGTGTAGGGCATCGCGCAGGCGATCTGCGCCGTGCTGTAGGTACCATAATGGCTCAAAAAACCGCCATAGCAGTTCATCAGTCGGGCCACCAGAGAGGCGTAAGGCGAGGAGCGGGTGATATTGCCGCCGACAATACCGGAAGAGTAATTAATGTAGACCGCTTCGTTGCCGTATTTAGCGACCACGTCGCGCAGGCTGGTGGTGAGCAGATCCAGAGCGTCATCCCAGGAGATGCGTTCAAATTTCCCTTCACCGCGTTTGCCCACGCGTTTCATGGGATAGTTCAGGCGATCGGGATGATTGATGCGTCGACGAATCGAGCGTCCGCGCAGGCAGGCGCGCACCTGATGGTTGCCATAGGTGTCGTCGCCGGTGTTGTCCGTTTCAACCCAGTACACTTCATCGTCTCGCACGTGCAGCCGCAGCGCGCAGCGGCTGCCGCAGTTGACTGAGCAAGCGCCCCAGACCACTTTATCTGCGCGTGTCTGCTGTACTGCCGCGGCTGCGGGGCGTAAACCAAAGGGTAATGACAGGCCGCCTGCGGCAAGCGCAAGGGATCCGATGGCGGTCGATTTGACGAGGGTACGGCGGCTGATCCCGCCGCTATGCTCACTATCTGACATGACTCACTCCATTACGTTCGTCGTTTGAAAACTGATTTCAGCCGTGATGACGATCGGGCTAATGAAAGGGAGTGTTACCCATTAAGGGGGAGGTAATATTAATGTACATCAAAACAAACGAAATTCCCCCGCGCAAACGGGGGGGAATATTCACTGTGGCTCGCGCGGTGCAGGGGCCTGATTACCGCCTCCGCTTACCGGATAGTTGCCGCTGCTGGTGCGGGTATAGAGGATTTTGAGGGTGTCATTGGCGCAGTGGCCTACCACTTCGGCGTCGGGTTTGTCGGCCTGATCGTTTGGCACAATGTTCAGTATAAAACCGCTCTCCGGCACGCCATTATTGATGATCCGCTGCTGAATATCGCTTTTGATGCGCTCGCAGTTATCGGGTGCCGCCAGCGCGGCCGGGGCAATGCCCGCCAGCAAAAGTGCAGTAATCCAGGGTAACCGTTTCATATCTGCCTCCTTACGACTGTGTGTGACTATAATAGTAGCAGGGATAGTGTAAACGTTTGTATTTGCTACACTGCCCGGGATCCTCTTCTGCTATTGGTAGGTCATGTGAATAAACACGCGCTTATGGTTCTCCTGGCGGCTCTGTTGACGGGGTGTGATAACACCGCCGCGCCGCTGTCGTTTACGCCAGAGATGGCGAGCTTTTCTAACGAATTTGATTTTGATCCCCTGCGCGGGCCGGTGAAAGATTTCAGCCAGACGCTCTTCAATGATAAAGGGGAAGTGGCCAAGCGCGTCAGCGGCACGCTCTCTACGGAGGGCTGCTTCGACAGTCTGGAGCTGCACGATCTGGAGGCGAACACCGGCATCGCCCTGGTGCTGGACGCCAACTACTATCTGGATGCGCAAACCCAGCAGAAAAAGCTGCGGCTGCAGGGCAAATGCCAGCTGGCGGAACTGCCCGCATCGGGGATTTCATGGGATACCGATGACAACGGTTTTATCGTCAGCGCCCACGGCAAAGATATGGAAGTGAACTATCGCTACGATGCAGAGGGTTATCCACTCGGTAAAACCACCGTCTCCGGGGAGCAGCAGCTCTCCATTACGGCCACACCGGCGGCGGACAAGCGCAAGAAACTGGACTACACCTCGGTGAGCCAGCTAAATGATAAGCGGCTGGGCAAGGTGAAACAGACCTGCGATTACGATCGCCACGACAACCCGGTGGCGTGCGAGCTGGTAGTGGTCGATGAGAGCGTCAAGCCGGCAGTCTCGCGCAAGTACACCATCAAAAACACGATTGAGTACTATTAAACACCGCGCAGGAGGCTGCGCGGTGCTTTCAGGCAGAATCAGGGGGCCAGGGCGCGGCCAGTGCGGCGGTCAAGGCAGCGCAGGGTGTTGGGCTCCCAGTAGGCGTTCACATTGGCGCTCTGCTGGCATTTATCCCGGGCGTCAAAAGCGACATCCTCTTTATCCCACTCTTTTTCCACGCGGCTGTTCACCTTATGGCGCAGGCTGCGGGTATCGTTCCACTGCTCTTTATCCATGGCGGCATTTTGACGGCTCTGGGCGCTGTCGCCGGATTCAATAATCAGTTTGCTGGTGTTGGCGGATACTGGCGCGATGAAAACAGCAGCCAGCAGGGCAGCCAGGCAGAGGCGTGTGCTCATTTTACGCATAGCGATTTCCTTGTAGACGGTGGACGTTCGACGACTCCACCGGAGTTTTTACATCAGTCCATTTTGAGGGCATACCCACATCAGGCGTGTGGAAGGGTTCCTTTCACATTCGGGTATGATACCTCATCACACATCAGACAACGTTAAATATGTTTAAAACAACTTTGCTCTTTTTTGCCACCGCGCTCTGCGAAATTCTCGGCTGTTTTCTGCCGTGGCTCTGGCTGAAGAAAGGCGCCTCGGTGCTGCTGTTGATTCCCGCGGGCGCTGCCTTGGTGCTGTTTGTCTGGTTACTCACCCTGCATCCCGCAGCAAGCGGGCGCGTCTATGCCGCTTATGGCGGCGTCTATGTCTGCACAGCGCTGTTGTGGTTGCGGGTGGTCGATGGCGTAAAACTAAGCCTCTACGACTGGGTTGGGGCGCTGGTGGCGCTGTGCGGCATGCTCATTATCGTGGTAGGTTGGGGGCGCGCATGAGCGCCCAATATGTGATCCAGCGACGGTTTTTTGATCTTTATACTTGTATGGTAGTAGGGTAATTGCGTAGATTTCCGGCATCACAGTAAAAGATGTAAGGAACCGGAAAATGAAGATTGTAGGGGCTGAAGTATTTGTCACCTGTCCAGGGCGTAACTTTGTCACGCTGAAAATTACCACCGACGAGGGGATTGTCGGCCTGGGTGACGCTACCCTCAATGGCCGCGAGCTTTCTGTCGCGTCATATCTGAAAGATCATCTCTGTCCGCAGCTGATTGGCCGGGATGCCCATCGTATCGAAGATATCTGGCAGTTCTTCTATAAAGGCGCGTACTGGCGTCGCGGTCCGGTCACCATGTCGGCGATTTCAGCCATCGACATGGCGCTGTGGGACATCAAAGCCAAAGCCGCCAATATGCCGCTGTATCAGCTGCTGGGCGGCGCCTCCCGTGAAGGGGTGATGGTCTATTGCCATACCACCGGTCACACCATTGATGATGTACTGGAAGATTACGCCCGCCATAAAGAGATGGGATTCAAGGCCATCCGCGTACAGTGCGGCGTGCCGGGAATGAAAACCACCTACGGCATGTCAAAAGGGAAGGGGCTGGCGTATGAACCCGCCACCAAAGGCAACTGGCCGGAAGAGCAGCTCTGGTCAACAGAAAAGTACCTCGATTTTACGCCAAAACTGTTTGACGCCGTGCGCAACAAATATGGTTTTAATGAACATCTGCTGCACGACATGCACCACCGCCTGACGCCGATCGAAGCCGCGCGTTTCGGTAAGAGCATTGAGCAGTACCGCATGTTCTGGATGGAAGACCCAACCCCGGCAGAGAACCAGGAGTGCTTCCGTCTGATTCGTCAGCACACCGTCACTCCGATTGCGGTGGGCGAAGTGTTCAACAGCATCTGGGACTGCAAGCAGCTGATCGAAGAGCAGCTGATCGACTATATCCGCACCACCATCACCCATGCGGGCGGTATTACCGGAATGCGTCGGATCGCCGATTTTGCCTCGCTCTATCAGGTACGCACCGGCTCTCACGGTCCTTCCGATCTGTCGCCGATTTGCCACGCGGCGGCGCTGCACTTCGACCTGTGGGTACCCAACTTTGGCGTACAAGAGTACATGGGCTATTCCGAGCAGATGCTGGAGGTCTTTAACACCAACTGGACCTTTGAAGACGGCTATATGCATCCGGGCGATAAGCCGGGCCTGGGCATTGAGTTTGATGAAAAACGGGCAGCGAAATATCCCTACGATCCCGCTTATCTGCCCGTTGCACGTCTTGAGGATGGCACGCTGTGGAACTGGTAAAGGAGCAAAAAATGAAAAGTATCGTTATTCAACAACCGAATTCTCTGGCTCTCGAAGAGCGTCCGCTACCCGCCCCTGCGGCAGGCGAAGTACGCGTCAAAGTGAAGCTGGCCGGGATCTGCGGTTCCGACAGCCATATCTATCGCGGCCACAATCCGTTCGCCAAATATCCCCGGGTGATCGGCCATGAGTTCTTCGGCGTCATCGATGCTGTCGGCGAGGGCGTCGACACCGCACGCCTGGGCCAGCGCGTCTCGGTTGATCCGGTGATCAGCTGCGGCCACTGCTACCCATGCTCGGTAGGCAAACCGAACGTCTGCACCTCGCTGGTGGTGCTGGGTGTGCATCGCGACGGCGGCTTCAGCGAATACGCCGTGGTACCCGCTAAAAATGCCTGGGTCATTCCGGATGCCGTCAGCGATGAACATGCGGTGATGGTTGAGCCATTCACTATCGCGGCCAACGTCACCGGCCACGTCAGCCCGACCGGGCAGGATGTGGCGCTCATTTACGGCGCCGGACCGATGGGGCTGGTCACCGTCCAGGCGCTGAAGGGCGTCTACAAGGTGAAACAGGTCATTGTGGTCGATCGCATCGACGAGCGTCTGGCGATGGCTCAGCGTAGCGGGGCGGACTGGGTGATTAACAACGGCAACCAGTCTCTGCAGGCGGTGCTGGAAGAGAAGGGCATTAAACCCACGCTGATTATTGATGCGGCCTGCCACCCTTCTATTTTGCAGGAAGCGGTCAATCTGGCTTCGCCGGGCGCGCGCATTGTGCTTATGGGCTTCTCCAGCGAGCCGAGCCAGGTTGCGCAGCAGGGGATCACCGGTAAAGAGCTTTCTATATTCTCGTCACGTCTGAACGCCAATAAATTCCCGGTGGTCATCGACTGGCTGGAGAAAGGGCTTATCGACCCTGACAAACTCATTACGCATCGCTTTGCGTATCAACACGTTAAAGACGCCATTGAACTGTTTGAGAAAGACCAGCGGCAGTGCTGCAAGGTATTACTGACGTTCTCTGAATAATAATACTGAATGCGGTTTAGCGGTACGCATCTTACCCTTTTGAGATTGCCAATATGACTCAAGTACAACATGAAAGATCCACATCTGACCTGATAAGAGCCGCCGTCTCCGGATGGCTGGGTACCGCGTTAGAGTTTATGGATTTTCAGCGCTAAGAGGGGTATGTCGAGGATATTTAAAGATATTATGCAGCAGTCCTGTCGCTGTGGGGCATGGTTGGGGCAAAGTCGCTTAATTTTGAACTCAACATGGCGATCTGGTCCAGGTTGTTTTCCTCCATCCACTTCCCGTAAACCTGAAAAACCATCTGCGCATCGGCATGACCCATCTGGTTAGCAATGAAGTTCGGGTTTGCTCCTGCAGACAGCGACCAGCACGCATAGGTGTGTCTCGACTGATATGATTTCCGGTGGCGAAGCCCGGCTCTTTTCATTGCCGCATCCCACGAGTTCCCTATGGAGTTGATGGAGAAGTGCTTGCCGTAGTTCCCGGCCCTGGCTGTCAGTGACGGCAGGAAGACAAACGTGCACTTATTGAACTCTTTCTTTCCGTACTCCCTCAGCTTAACAGCTACGTTATGCTCCTGAGAGAGGCGGGTCATTTCATACTGGCTTTTGAATGCCTCGAGTGCTGGCTCGATCAGGTGCACAACCCGGTTAGTGCCGGCATTGGTTTTTGGTAGCGTGAAGATCCCTTTCTGCGTCAGGCTTCTTCTGACGGTGATTGTTCCCGCTTTCAGGTCCACATCCTCCCAGGCAAGTCCGCACAGTTCACCCGGTCGCAATCCGGTGTAAACGGCGATAGCCCACAGATTCTTGCTCTGCTGATGGTGGCAGGCGTCAATCAGGCGAGGAAACTCCTCCCGGGTGATGGGGTCAGGATCCGGGCGGGACTCTCGCAGAGGGGTCACACCGTTCATTGGTGACTTTGAAATGTAGCCATTTTCGACCGCAAACTGGAAGATACCGAACAATACGGTCATGTAGTTGTTCACAGTAACTGCGGATCGACCCCACTTCGGTGTTTTATGTCCCTGCTTCATGACCTGGAAACCGGTCAGCAATTCCTTCCGGACTTCAAGCATGCTCTCTTTGGTGATTGAGGTGAGGAGGGTGTCAGGCCCAATAATAGCCATGACATTTGCAATGACTCGACCGTAAGTGTTGAGCGAGGATTCTGCCACCTCCATTTCCTTCAGTGCAAGCCATCTCCCGGACAGCTCCCCAATCGTTACCTCTTGCCTTGCCTCCCCGAACCGCGCCAGGTTCTGGGAGGAGGGGAACTGCTGGGCATAGTTGAAGGTACCGGTTTTGATGGCATAGCAGATCGACGTCCGTAACTCGCCGGCCACCTTTCTGTTTTTGGGGGTGTCAGCCACCCCCAGGCTTTCACGCACTCTGACCCCTTTATAGATGAACCACAGCCTTAGCGTGCCGCCGTGGTTTTCCACTCCTGTTGGGTATTTCATAACGATTCCTCGTTGGTTGATGGTCAGAGTATTTAAGCAGATTGTCGCCGCGGTTTCGCTGAGGCCTGACGCTCAATCCAGCGGTCGATCTCATCCAGGTTGTAAAAACAAGGGCTGTTATCCCATGGACTACAGTCAAAAGAGACGTGTTTGTATTCCTTCCCCTCCAGAAAAGTCTTCTCCCGCGCCTTTTTCAGCGTCCCTTTTTTAATCCCCTTCAGAGCTATCAACTGCTCCTCAGACACCCATTTCCCGGGCGATACCATCATGATTACTTCACTCATACCTTTCTCCACTTAAACTGAACGCCGGGGCGAACTGGCTATTTCTCCGCACCCGGCACAGCCATCAGCTGTTTTAGGTTTCTCGGTGATATTTCAATATCAGGCGATCTGACCGGGTAAGGATCGCAGGCGGCGCATGCCGGTCATCGCCGTGGCCACGTAGCTCGCCTTACGGTTCACCACCTCCACCCAGACCTTCACTCCTTCCACCCGCACCGTGTACGTCTCTTTCATCCGGCTTCGCCCGTAGTTGCCGTAGCGTTCCTGATGAGCCGCCAGTGCGATGTCGCATGCCTGGCGAGCCAGTGGGGACTGTGTGCTGCGGTTGATTAATCGCATAAGTTTTCTACCGGGAGGGCGAACCCTCCCGCCTCCCTTAGGCCAAGTATTCCGGTTTCATATCCGCCAGGGTGATGCTGAACTTATCGTGCAGCTCGTCGCCCATATGACGTTTGGCCGCCGCCAGCACGCGCTCGGCTTCTGCGAATTGCTCAGCAGCGCCCGGTTCGCCTGGTTGTGGCAGGGAGTTGATCACCGCCTCGACCGCATTACGGTGCTTCACCAGGTGGTAGCGGCGCGTAGCCTTGTTCTTCAGTTCGGTGAACAGGGTGGTCCCGAGAGCAGCCTTTGCCTCGTTGATTTCATTGCCGACGGTGGTGGCGGTTTCCAGCGTTTCAGCAGCATCAATGCGATCCCGGAAATCATCGGCCAGACCATCGATGTTGGCGGCCGATTCCTGCGCGCTGTGGGTGTGTGTTACGGTGTCACCTTTGATATCAGCCAGGCTAACGCGCTGGGCGGGTGCCGGGTTGATCTCCTTCTCGGTGCGCTGCTCGACTTCATCCAGGGTGTACACGCCGAGGACGACCGCAGGGCAGTACAGGCGCGCCCAGTACTTGAGGGCCAGATACGCGATCTGCTGTTTAGGGTTCGATACCCATAGCGGAGAGTTACGGGTAATTACGCTGGACAGGAATACCGGTTCGCCCCAGGTAATCTCGCTTTCGCCGCGAATGACGGCACCCACACGAACCGACAGGCCCTGCTCGTCGGCGCTGGTCCAGCCGCGTACCATTTCTTTCTTGTCGTACGTCCCGCCGCCTTTTGCTGGCTTCTTCACGATCTCTTCGCGGCTACTGGCGCACTTGGACCAGTCGCCTTCGTACTCATAATGGAAACGGCCCACAATGGCGTTGGAGCTGGAGATAACCGCGTTTACCAGCTGTGCTTCATACCCCAGCACGCCGTTGACCAGGTGCGTTTTCTGCGCCACAGCGTAAGGGTTCATGCCCCACTGCATGGCCTGCATGACGATCGCCATACAGTCGGCGGGATTGCCACGAAGGTGCTCAGGAACGGTGACGGCGGACTGCGCCATTAATCCGGCGAACGCCTGGAGCTGCCCCAGCGCCTGCACGTTAAAAATGGAATTAGTAGCAGAGATAGTGTTTGGAGCTTGCTGCTCCGCGGTTACGATATTCATGTTTTCCATCGTCATTCCCCTTATGCCTGAGTACGCAGCGCTTCAAGGCGGCGCAGGTCGAAGTCGTTCAGTTCGTCGGTGTAGTCTTCGGTGATCGGCGCTGGCCACACGCCAGTGTCGAAAGCGTTGGCGATGCGGTTCATCGTCTGGCGATACTCGAGCATGCCAAGCTCAATCAGCTCTTCGCTGGCCTCAACGATGGCGATCCAGTGATAACCCTCGTCTTTGTTGACGAAAATCCAGAAGAACTGGTCCAGTGCGGCGGTATGCATGTACATGGCCGCGCTGAGGTGATAATCGCGGTCGATGATTTCCCGGTGGAGGCGAGCACGCAGGCCGGACTGCTTCACGTTCCACATGCTGATGGTTTTCAGATCGGCACCCACGCGCACCGCCTCGATGTCGATTTCCAGATCCGGGCGCACGCGGATTTCCAGACCGGTCTCTTCGTCGATGCCGAAATAGCTTGTCTCAACGGCGCGCTCAGGGTGCAGTAGCAGTTTTCCGGCGGTCGGGTGCTCATGCAGCGCTTTCTGAATGGCCAGCGCCGTTTGCATCTGCTGGTGGGTCACCAGGATTTTGTCGCCCGGGTTCTCGCGCCATGCATCCAGCAGTTCGTCAGCAAACACGGCATCCGGCTTAACGGACTTAACCGCCTGGATCATCTCCGCTTTGGTGCCGGACACTTTCAGTGGTGCCGGTTTCTGCGCTTCCTGCGCCACCAGGTCAGGATTGATGATTGCCAGCTGCTCCAGCAGCGCGTCACGGCTGCCGCTGGTTTTCACCGGCGCGGGTAGGGTGGCGTTGTACTCTTTGATGCAGGCCTTCATCGCGGCAGCAGTCTGTTTCTGGTCTGGCTCGATACGCTGGAACTCAGCTGGCAGCGTCATATAGCTCTGCGCTGTTTCTTCCAGGCTGCCGCCCATCGGCACCTGCGCGGGCAGGGTGGCGTTGTGCTCTTCCAGCAGCGCTTTGATATCGTCAGCGCTCAGCGGTGCCGGCAGGCTGGCGTTGTGTTCGTCGATAAAGGCGCGCAGGGTCGCCGCGGTAGTGAATGCCCCTTTCGGGATCACCGGTTCCACGCTGAACTCTTCATCAAGGTTTTCTGGCTGCAGCGCTAGCGCATGCACCAGGTTGCCCATATCCAGCACCTTGGAGCCTTCGCGCGGGATGGTCTTAGCAACGTGGCGCGCGTTGAAGTACATCAGGCTGACCCGGGCATCCTTCACCTGGGTGCTGCTTATCCCGTTCGCTGCGTGGTAAACGTTGTTCGGCAAACCCTCATAGCGGCCCGGTTCGAAGTACGCTGGGTATTCCGGCGCGCTGGCGGTTTCCTCCGGCGCTTCGGTGGTTACTTCCAGCTGCGTGGCGTTCGCCAGCTCCGGCGCCGCGGCGGCCAGAATCTCAGCCGGGCTCAGGGCAACTGTTTGCGGATCAGTTGCATCAGTGCTTTCGCCTGGTTGAACCGGGTTACCAGCTTCTCTTTCCGCCGGGTCAGTCTCTTCCATCTGCACATCGCTGGTGGTCTCCTCTGTAACCGGTGAACGGTCATCTGTTTGTGGTTGGTTTTCGTTCATCAGGCCTTCGATGGAGAACATGCCGCCGCCGAGGTTCGCGACCTGTGGCTGGCTGGTGGCGGTCAGGTCTTCTTTAACCCACTTCGGATCGGCTGGGTCGCTGACGCCTTCAACGAATTCCCCGCGATCTGCCGCCAGTTGTTGGTTAACTTCACTTTCCCAACTCACTTCTGGGGTGTGGCGCGCCGCAGCCAGCGTTTCCGTAGTAGGATTTTCGTGGTCGGTTTCGGTCAGGTTCGCGTGGATGTATCCGGCAAGACGCCCTGGCTGTTTGTAATATTCAGGGTGAGCGCTACGGATCAGCGCAAAAATTGCAGCGCGGGAATAATCCAGAACGCCGGGCGTTGCGCGCAAAGCTTCAGACCATTCTTTGAACGGACTTTCGTTCGCGGCGACGATAGCCTTAGCCTGGCGGAAAACATCACCAGGAATGTCGTAAATATTGAAATCTGCTGACAGCGTTGCCAGTGCAATTTCAGTATCGAGCCCGTCAAAGTCGGGTTTGTAGTTAGGATTGCGATCGGTTTTTCCGCAGCCGCCCGGTTGTGCTGCTGGCATCCCAGGTTCAGCAGATGGCACAGGCAGCGTCAGCAACTCAGTTGCAGCGTTGAATTCAGCCGTCATCGTCCGGTTAACGAACTCAAGGTGAGCAACCGGGTTAAGGTGGATATCCTCAGGCGCGATGCGCACCAGGTTGAAGATGGCTGCGCGGTTCACTGCCAGAATGCCAGGCTGATTGCGCAGAATTTTGCTCCACGATTTCCATGGATCTTCTTTTTTCTCGATGATTTCTTTGGCGCGGCGCGCGATGCCGCCGGGGATTTCCCGATAGTTGAAATCCATCGGCAGCAGAGCGCAGGCAATCTCGGAATCGAGAGTGTCCAGTGTGTGATACGCGCCTTCTCCACGGTCAGTTACGTACCCGCCGTCAGCATTAGTGCCAGCGTCGGTGCGCTGCACGTGATTGATGCGGTTGCCGGCGGCCCATTCGCGCGTAAGGATCCCACGGTCGATATATGGGGTGGCTACCCAGGCCTTTGTGAAGTGCAAAAGCAGGCCCAGCTCATGGCGCTTATCCATGCTGAACACTTTGCGAATTGCGTTCGTGTAACGCCACAGGTCTTTGGTATCGAAAGCCTTAACTTCCGGGAAATTTTCAGCAGCGAGCAGAAGATCCTGGACATAACCATTGTCGGTATCCATTTCCAGCGCGTGCAGTTCCGCATTCTCGCTGCGGGTGATGTGGTGGCGCAGTTCGTCCACCGTCAGCTGGGCAAGCAGCTGTTTGCGGAATGGCATTTTGCAAACTGGGTAGTGGGCACCGCCATCGTCGTGCTCGCTTATCTTCAGGCCATACTCATACAGAGGTTTTGGGGCCTCATCCTTGGCGGCATTGCCGACTTCTGGAGTTTCAACGGTAGTTACCGGCGCGGCAGGCAGTTCCGCATCGCTGGTGGTGCTGGCCGGGGTGAGGGTGGTTTCACCCTGAGATGCGGCGCCGGGGATCATTTTCCAGGTGCGCTGGTCGTCGGCCAGTTCGTAGCGTTCGCACCAGGTGTAATCGATGGTGCTTTCTTCAGGCAGGTCGTCAACAACAGGCATGTCGGTACGTACAGGCTTGGCGTAGTCCTTACCGCGGCCAGTTTCGATGCCTGCATCTTCCAGCTCAACATCGAGCGTCAGGGCGGCGCGGGCTTCGCTTTTCGCAGTGAACCAGATCACTGCATCTTGCTTACCAGATTTCTGAGTGGCCTTAACCACGTAGAAAAATTCCATGTCAGATCCTCATTTTTGGATGTAAGATCCCCGGGCCAGAGATAGCGCCCATTGGGTGTGTTTTTGGTTTTGGTAAAAATTCCGGTGTAACTTTGGTCGGTGGCACCGGACGTAGACCCCGCCTTGCGCGGGTTTTACGTTATGCTTCGTGGGCCATCTGGTCGTACGAAGCGCAACGCTTAGAGCAGTAATCGAGTTCTTCGCGCGCCAGCTGGGCGCCGCGAATGAAGAGCAATACGTTTTTAACTTCTTTCCCTTGCTCGATTGGTTTGCGGCAGTACGCGCATTCTTTCGAGTTACGCATCAGGATTCCCCTTCTGTGCCAAGAGGTAACAGAGGCGGCGAATAAACGCCCCAAAAGAACTCAGTTTTACGGCCTGCTGCCGTACTGGCTTACGTGCGTAGTCAATCATGGTCACCCTCTTTTGCCCTTGTCGCCAGGCTGGCGGAACGTTTCTTTAACCTGATGCGCGTTAATCACTCCACCTCATCCGACTATTCGTATGCCGTCGGCGGCTACTTCGTGGGCTCCATGCCTGGGTGGTTCGTGGTGCGTCTTGGTGATACTAGTAAATCACCACTTTACTAAATGGTCAAGCAGTGAAGCGATAAAAAGTACAGCAATGCTTTACTTGGTGGATTTGGTGTGTGAAATTGCGTGATAGAAGGCAAAAAAAATCCCGACGCAAGGTCGGGATCTTGAAGTTTGGGGAGATGGCGCGGCTGCGGAGTTCGTGGGAGAGGGCATAAAATACCCGGCGCGATGGCCGGGTTTATCAACATGATTTAGAGGTAGAGAAAAGATTGTGGGGCTTTTATGCCCTCTCCCAAAGAAGATAGTGGTAGAGGAACTTCAAATCTTTCGACTTCACCAACTTTTATGGCGTAAGCGGTCTCTCTGCCTGAGTAGTAACTATCAAAAAAATTCTTGGAGATGCCGGCGTATTTTTTTGTCTTAATCCATAAAGATTCTGGATCGTTTTTCAGTATTTCATCAATACTGAACTGGCCAACTATCTTACCAACTGGCATGGTTGCGTAAATCACAACTGTAGTTATGTTGTTGTTTTTAAAAATACCCTTCCTGAATTCAAATTTCTTTGTGCCATTAAGAATTTTTTCAGCGAATTCAGGTTTGATTGACAATAAAACTTTCATCTACCTTACCCAGTTCAAGAATTTTATTGAATTGCACATCAGACAATTCAAAATGGCTCCAGCGAAAACCTCTAGTGCCGTTTAACCCAACTTGATCTATTAAGGTAGCACGATTAGGACGCTTTGGTAAAGCTAAGTTATAGGTAAATCTCAGTACGTAAGGATATTGTCTTTTTGAATAGTACTCACGTAATTCCTCTTCAGAAAAAACGCTAAATTTTGAACAGTATTTTACAAATGATTCTTCATCCGGGAAATCATCCATATGTCTTACGTTTTCTACAACACAAATAGAGCTAGCTACTGCCCTATAATATGCCGGACCTTGATTATCACCAGTTCTGTATATAACAATTATGTCCCCGCGCTTCATACCTGCAACGCTACGCATTCCGCAGATATATATTTTGTGGATACTATTTGCATGGGAGACATCTTGAAGCATGTCAGGCGACTCAGTAACAAGTTTTGAATCGGGGAATAATCTTGTGTGGAATTCTGGATAGATTGCCAGCAGAAATTTTCTTCCCTGTGATGATAACACCAAGGGATAGTCTAGGAGCACATCCCCATTAATATCGTGCATAGAGCGCGCGTAGACATACTCTTTACCATTAGCAGACTCTTTATCTCCATGCTTATAAAAACCATAAGTCTGGAATAGCCTGATTAAGTGTTCATGCTTTTCGAAAACAGTAACATAAATATCGTCTGACCCAGATGATATGGCATGATCAAATGCTTTTTTTAAAAAGCGCTGCCCGCGAAGCGTTCCTTTTGATTCAAATTTGAATGTGCCTATTTTAAGGTGTTTTCCGTCAGGCAGGGAGGGGGAGATGTCCTCGGCATCATCATCCTCTTTCAAATACATGAATCCTTCAATCTGATGGGCATCATCATAGAGGACATAAGCAGACTCACCATTATTGGCCTTTTTCTTCAGCCATACCGGGAACTCAGTATAATCAGCCTTAAGAGAGTCGAAAAAAGAATCGTCATGATCAAATTCACTAAATTTTTCATACCTTAAGCTATCCATCCTTGCCCCTTCTTACGGTTAAGTCTAGTTAGTATTTGATTCGGTTTTGTCGCCTTTGATTCTGCGACTCATGTACTTCTCATACAACTCGTCCAACTCCTTCAGGCGAAGCGCAAAAATGCGGAGCATGTTCTGTTGCTCTTCTTCCGGCAGCTGGCGGTAGAGCTCCAGTAAGCGCTGTTCGTCCGGCTTGAGTCCGTCTTTCTCACCAACGTCCTCACCGAGTAACCATGGCACCGATACGCCAGCTGCGTCTGCAACAGCCAAGGCTGATTCTTTGCTGATTTTACCGGTTCGAAACCACCCGGTTACCGCTTGCTTACTGACGTTGGCAACCTTGGCCATCTCTGTTTTGGAGAAGCCTTTGCCATTCAATTCAGTCAGCCTGGAAATAAGGCTCTGGTTGGGATCTTTTTTATTCATGCATGGATTGTAAACAATAGCTTTACCAGTTGATAGGCAGGCGTGTATTGACTCAATGGTAAATTGGTGCTTTACTTTGCTCACTTAAGGAGGTCCTATGACTGGTATTGAAAATGCAATTCTCCGATCCGGCTCAGCCAGCGCGCTTGGCGCCCTGATCGGCGTTTCAAAAATGGCCGTTTCGCTGTGGCGCCGCAACGGCATTCCTGCCGAACGTGTGCTGCCAGTGTTCGAGGCTACAGGCGTAACTCCCCACGAACTGCGCCCTGATCTCTACCCGAACCCCACTGATGGTTTACCTAAGTAGGAGCACTGACAATGCAAACACTAATTTTTAACCATGATAGCAGCCCGGTCCCAGGGCGGGTGACATCGAAATATCAGGAGCTTCCGCGTCAATCGTACAAACTCTCGAACATTCGGGCGGCTGTAAAAGCCTGGAACAGGGCAACGCCCGGCGATGCGCAAAACTACATCTCGCAACTTGTTGCGAAAGAGTGGTTTGCCAGTGGTGGTCGTGGCCTGTTGCTGGCCGGTTCGGTGCACGGCACCAAAGTTAATTTCTTCCGGATGATTAATAACACCGGGCCGAAGTATGACAAGTATCTGGAGATGCTGACTCCGGCAATCGTGGCGGTGATGGCTCGCGATAACGAGAAGGTGGCGCGTGAGTTTTGCCTGGTGACAGGCAAGACTAAGGGTCAGCGACTTGCGGATTCCATCAAAGAATCGAGTGATGTCCATCAGGCTGCATCGATGGACGCTCCAGTGCCTGTACTTTGCAAGGAAATAAGCGAAGACATCGTTGCCAAAATTCACCTGGTGGGCATTGAGTCATTCGCGCTGATCATGGCACAGGTCACAACGATGCTGGGGACTGTATGACGGGATCTAAAAAGGCGAAAGCCGCGGTGCTCGAACACCAACGGCTTTCTGATGCAAAAACACTGCGTAATTGCAGAGATCAGTATGTCAAATACCGCTGAAATATACAAATTCCCCGCGCAGCAGGGAAAACAGGAGAGCCGCATGGCTGAACTGGAGAACGGCTATTTGCGTTTAGCCAACCAGATTCAGGATGCCCTGTGTATCGTCGAGTTATCAGGACGTGAGTTCCGTGTGCTGAACGCTATCGTTCGTCTGACGTATGGCTGGTCGAAGAAATCAGACCGGATCGCCAACAGCCTCATTGCAGACAAAACGACGCTGAAGGTGAAGCATGTCTCTGAAGCTGTGCTTAGCCTGGCTTACCGGAACATCATCATCCTGCGCCGGATTGGGCAAACCAGATACATAGGGATCAACACCAACCTGGATAAATGGGCTTACGCCAAGCCGAATTGCATGAAATGTCCAGCGGCTTTCCCTGCTGCTGAAGTTGTCTCATGGGTTATTACCCTCCCCGAAAGCGGAAATAACCATCCCCAAAAACAGGGAGAATCATCCCTGAAAAAAGGGATAACCATCCCCGAAAACAGGGATAGCAGTTTTACCCCCTCAACCATCCCTGAAAACGGGGATAACCATCCCCAAAAACAGGGAGAGGTATCCCTGAAAACAGGGAACACCAAAGACATTATTCCAAAGACAAATATAAATACAGATCTAACCCCCTCTAATCCCCCAGGGGGGAAGGTGAAGTTTGACCCGCTGAGTATCCCGGTTCCTGAATGGCTGGATGCGTCGTCCTGGAGTGAGTGGGTTGCCTATCGCAAGCAGTCTGGCAAAGCCATCAAAACCGAACTGACCGTCACCAAGGCTTTCAGCCTGCTGAAGCAGTGCCTGGACGAAGGCCACGATCCGGTAGCCGTAATCAACGCCAGTATCGCCAACGGGTATCAGGGGCTGTTCAAGCCTAAATTCGGACTGAGCAGCCGCAATGCGGGCCGGGATGTAAATCACATATCCCAGCCCGACAAGAAAATTCCAACGGGTTTCAGGGGGTAGCGATGAAAAGCCTAATCGGAACTGGCAGCGCACTTGAGCGCCTGAAGAAGTTCATCCCGGCCAGCGTACAGCCGAAATTTAACAGCGTCGAAGAGTGGCAGGCATGGCAGGAAGCTGAGGGCCGCAAGCGTTCTGAGGAGATCGACAAGCAGAATCAGCGTGCACGCTCGGAGAAGATTTTTGGTCGTGCTGGCATCCAGGCTCTGCACCGCAGCTGCTCGTTCGCAAACTACCAGGTGTCGAGCCCGGAGCAGCGCCAGGCGTACAGCATGGCGAAGAGCTACGCGCAGAATTTTGGCGGCGGCGGATTCGCAAGCTTCGTCTTCAGCGGCGCGCCGGGGACCGGAAAGAACCATCTTGCTGCGGCGATCGGTAACTACTTGCTGGCCGCTGGCCACTCCGTTCTGGTGGTGACCATCCCTGACCTGATGCTCCGTGTGCGCGAATGCTACGACGACGGCCAGTCCGAATCCTCCCTGCTGAATGACCTGTGCAACGTCGATCTGCTGGTGCTGGACGAAGTCGGGATCCAGCGTGGTTCCAGCGGTGAGAAGGTGATCATCAACCAGGTAATCGACCGCCGGCTTTCCGCCATGAAGCCAGTAGGCATCCTGAGCAACCTGAATTACGAAGAGTTGGTTGCCACACTCGGCGCGCGCGTCGTGGACCGTCTCCGGATGGACAGCGGCATTTGGGTCAATTTCGACTGGGCCAGCTACCGCGGGAAAGTGTCACACCTGCGTGCCGTGGGTAGCAAGGGGGTTGCAGATGGCCAGTAGCAACCTCTGGACAATCATCCGCGCCATCCAGCGCAGCGGGGAGATCACCCCGCGCCAGGTTCGCCAGCTGCTGGGCTGCGACAGCAAAAAGGCTTGTCGCCTGCTGGAGCACCTCGTTTCTGCTGGTGCTGTGAAGAACATTGGCCAGCGCCGCCACCCGGTCTACGTCATGGAGCCGGGCGGGGAGACTCGCATTAAGCCAATGCCGGTGGCGCGCCAGAAACCCAGCATTGCAGACGTTTGCCGCCAGAACTGGCAGGGCTATCAGATCCACAAAATTATCGGGAGTGCACGGGCATGAGTGATTCACTGAACAACAAAGAGCTGGTGGCCGTGGGTCATCAGTTTGCGAAGGCGATGAGCAGCGACACGCCGATCATGGACATTGCGAAGATTGTTTCGCGCCTGGCCGAACGTCTGGACTGCACCACCGCGGCGCTGCGCGAGATGACGAAGCAGCGGGATGCGCTGGCGGCCATGCAGCAGCAGGGTATCCGTAAAGCCCTGGATGAATGTTCCGAATATCTCGACAGGGACTGCGTCATGGAGACGAATGGCATTAGCTACGAAGATGCTGCTCAGCGAGAAGTAGGCGCAATGGCTCTTCATGATGCAGTACTTCGAGTTGTCATGCCTCAGGGCAACCAGCGCGACTTATCGTATCCAGTAGATCCGCAGGTTGCTGCATACCAGAAAATCATGCAGCAGGCCATTCCTGATGGGTGGATTGCTGTGCCTGTTGAGCCGACAGAGAGCATGATCATTGCTGGTTTCGAAGCAGAACTACGCGAAGAGTTACGCGATTCAGAAGCGTGGGAGGCATTCGAGGCAATGAGTGGCTGCGAACAGGCGGCGCACCGGGCTAAGTGGTGCTGGGCTGCGATGATTGCAGCAGCACCTCAGCAGGTGTGATGTATAATCCTCTTCAATATGGAGGGGATATGAAATTAAAGGTATGTATTTTGATATCAGCAGCGCTTGTCTCCTTGAGTGCGAGCGCTGCACGCAGTGGCTTGGAATTTGCTGTAAACGGGAAAAATTACGCATTCATGCCTGATTGCATAAAGGAAATTAATTATACGGGAAAGGATGAGGGAGAAAGTTTATCCATCAACTTTACCGATTATTGTGCGAATAGGATTCGATCCATTTCTAAGGAAAATATGGGTGGCATGATGGATGTTTCATATTTAGGAAACGTTTTATTTAGTGGCCCAATCTTAACACAGATTAGCGATGGGTTTCGTTTCTCGACAGAGCGCACTTCAAGGGTTGTCTTGGGACGTATTCTGAATGATTACGAAGTAATCGATGATTAATCACAACATTGCAGAAAAACCACAGGAAGACTTCGACAAGGGGAACATTGACCTTGCAGCTTCCGTAGTTGCGTACAAAGAGCGCCTGAACATGCCGGTGATCGTTGAGGCGCTGGTGCGGGAAAATTTGCCGGAGCTATGTCAGTCAAAGCAAATTGCACCTGACCTATAATCCCCTCAATGCTGAGGGGATTATATTAGTAATCAGATTATTTTTTTGTTTCCCTTTTTGGAAAGGGAAGCTTCAAATATTCCATGTCATAGTTAATTTCTACTTCATTGACCCATTTCCACCACTTATCTCTATAATCAGCAGCAAAACAGTGCTCTTCAGCATCCTGAAGGTTATCTAATAATTCTTCACTCAGTTCAGGGTGTATTTTAATGAAATCGTTGAGGTTTTTTTCAAAAATACAAGAACGAATAACCATGCAATAGAATACTTTTCGCATTTCTGCTAATTGTGCCTCATATGCTTTAATCTTCCCTTTATACTGAGCTTCCATTGCATTTTTTTGAATCCTCAGTTTTGAAAGAGCGGCATCCGCGTCCAAGCGCTGCTTTTGTAAATCAAGCTCATAAGCGAGTTTTTCTTTATGAGCAGTTTCGCTTGCTCTATGTGCTTCTCTATCCCTTTGCGCGGCATCGAAGTCGTGGTTAAAAAATGGATTATTACCTTTTCCCCAGAAACCCATAGACATATCCTCAATTTAATTTGCTTGATCCCACAGAGATTCTCAGGCTCATCTTCCCAAATTAAGGAGTATATGGCAATATAAGCCCCCTCCGTTTGTCGAAGTTCAGGTGCGTGCCAATCTGCCAGAGTTATGCGAACAGCGAGAACAGGCCGCATAACCTACCATACAAGCGATATGCGAATCCCCATATCGACAGCCAGGGCCTCTCCGGAGGCCTTTTTCTCACCCGTCGGCATCCCAGAAAGTTGCTGCTGTAACGTCTGATTGATAATACCGATCGATACAAGAATATTGATCTATGAAATCGATCAGTTAATAACCGGCGACCGGCAACAAATTATCAACCTGACAAAAAGTGTCACCCCATTAAATTATCCATAAAAGCTGCTTCACCCCTCGCCCAGAGGAGGTGAGAGTTTTTTAATCAGGTATTTACCCCGGTGCTCTCTGTGCCGCCAAAGTGTTAAAAAATAAGGTCGGTTTTTACACGGAAGTAGCGTAAAAATTTATTTAAATCAATCAGATGAATGGACTTGCACAGGCATGTATTTCATGTGCATACTTAAGCCAAACGAATAAATACTGTTTATACATACAGTATTTTGTTGTATGGTTAAGATGCTACAGAGAAAAATGAATTTTTCTTCCGGCGAACCTATTAGGAAATTTGCGCCATTTGGTATTTTGGCTCTGTGGAGTGGAGTTCTCCCCGCCGGGAGAGGGTATTTGGTGATAGCAAAGTGAGGAGGTCGATGTGAAAGAAAAGCAGGAGCAGGGTGACTGGTACGACATTATCAGGCGTTCAGACGGCAAGCTTATTGGATCTATGCCGTTTGAAAGCCGATGTCTCGTCTACACCAGGAATGGTCTGGTGTCGTGCCGCCCGCTGCTGGAGGACGAAGGGATCTTCAATCTGTCGTCCGGAACCCGTTTTCTTCGCCGCCTCGGCTACCGCGTCAATCAACCCTCTGATATTATGATATCAACGGACTGAACACCCGTTGACCTGATGCGCCACGGAGAACACCATGGCGCAGTTACAACTCATCAAACAGTCCTCAGGAATCCTGATCCCGGCCACGCCGGAGACCAGCGACTTTCTGCAATCAAAAATCAAGCTCGGCGCCGTGCTGGTGGCCGACTTCAAACAGGTCCGTAATCCGGCCTTCCATCGTCGTTTCTTCGCTCTGCTGAATCTCGGCTTCGAATACTGGGAACCAACCGGCGGCGCTATCTCATCCAACGAACGCAAGCTGGTGACCGGCTATGCCAAATACCTGGCATCGTTCGGCGGGAGTGAAACCGCGCTGCTGGATGCTGCTGAGCAGTATCTCGAACGCATCGCTGATAAGCGCACTGGCAGCATCAGCGCCTGCAAATCCTTCGACGCGTATCGCGCCTGGGTGACCATCGAATCCGGGCATTACGACGCCATCCAGCTGCCTGACGGCACCCTCCGGAAACATCCCCGCAGTATCGCTTTCGCAAACATGGACGAGACCGAGTTTCAGCAGCTCTACAAAGCCGCGCTTGATGTCCTGTGGCGCTGGATATTGTCGCGCGCATTCAGGGACCAGCGCGAGGCCGAGAACGCCGCTGCGCAGCTGATGAGCTTCGGGGGCTGACCAGATGGCGAAATCATGGTTCCACCACACCGAATGCACAACCGAGCAGGCCGATGAGCTTCAGCGGCAGTATCAGCGTCGCGGCGTTGCCGTAGAGCGCAGCCTCAATCCTGATTACCTCACCTGGACCGTCAGCGTGGAGCGGCAGGAGGTTACTTACCTCGAGCCCACGCCGCGTACGTTCCGCCAAAAGGTCTGGGGGTGAGCATGGCTAAGAAACCCCGCCGTAAGTGCGTAAACCAGATCTGTCGTGAGTGGTTCCACCCCGTGCGTGACGGCCAGGTGGTCTGCTGCTACGAGTGCGCCACCGCCGTTGCCAAAGCGCAGACAGCTAAGAACCGGGCTGAGGCTCTGCGTGCGGAGAAGAAGCGCCAGCGCGAAGAGGAGAAGGCGAAGCGTGCGCGGCAGGCTGAACGCCGCCAGGCGGTGAAGCCATTGAGTTACTTCCGCGACCTGGCCCAACAGGCTTTTAACGAGTTCATCCGATACCGGGATCGGCATCAGCCATGCATCAGCTGTGGTCGATATCACTACGGTCAGTATCACGCCGGGCATTACCGCACGACTGGTGCCAATCCGGAGCTGCGCTTCAACGAGGACAACTGCCATCGCCAGTGCGCCCCATGCAATAACCATCTTTCTGGCAACCTTACCGCCTACCGTCCGGCGCTTATCGCTAAAATCGGCCAGGCCCGCTTTGATGCCCTTATGGGCCCGCACGAATTACCGAAATGGAAGCGCGACGACTACATCCGGATCCGCGACGAGTATCGCTCAAAACTCAAACAACTTAAGCAGCAGGTGGCCGCATGAAACCAGAACTGATCGAATCGCTTCGCATGCGCTGGCTGCGCCTCCGCATTTATCGCCGTCCGGGTACGGTGCTGGTGGACTATCGCATCCTTCGTAACTTTATTCGCATCTACCAGATTGCAGGAGCTGCAGCATGAACCTCGAAAACACCGTGAAATATCACTTCGCAAAGTCCACGATGATCAGCGACTCCCCGCGCGCCACTGCATCAGATGCACTGACCTGTACAGATATCATGGCTGCCATGGGCATGACGCAGGAACGCGCCGCCATGGGGTACAGCGCTTTCCTCGGAAAGATGGGGATCAGCAATAACGACAGGGAGCGGGCGATCGCGCTGTTGGCCGATTACGCGCTGAGCAAATGCGATAAGGTCGCCGCGCTGCGCAAGCTGGATGCCGCGGTTAAGCCACTGGTGATGCGCCAGCTGGCCGCGTTCGCCTTTGAGGACTATTCCCGCAGTGCCGCCAGCGTGAAGCCGTGCGATTGCTGCGCGGGGCGGGGGTTCATTGAGGCTGATGTGTTTAGTATGAAAACCAGCATCTCTGGATGTGCAAAGGACATCATCCAAAAATCAAAAAAATGGGGACTGAAGGTTATCCCATCGCAGCATCAGAATCGGCGTGAGGTGAAAGAGGTGACCCGGGTGCTGTGCTCAGCCTGCAAAGGGAAGAAGGTTATCAGCTGTGCCTGTAACGATTGCCGGGGGCGCGGCACAGCCGTAAACCAGAAAGAAACGAAGAAGCAGGGCGTACCGGTGTTTGGCACCTGCAAGCGCTGCAGCGGGCGTGGTTATGAGCGAATCCCTTCAACTGAGGCATATGCGGCTATTTGCCGGCTCACCGATGCGATCACTGTCGCCACCTGGGAAAAGTCGGTCAAGCCATTCTACGATCAGCTGATCACTAAATTCGACATTGAAGAGGCGTGGGCAGAGGCGCAGCTGAAACAGATAACGCGATAGCGCTCACGGAAATAGCTTACGTTTCAAGCGAGGGCTATTTACTTTTCCGGAATCTGTGTTAATTTCTTACTAACGATGGGCTTTATATGTCCAGAGTTAAAAATCCTGAACCTCGCTATGGCGGGGTTTTTTATTATTAAGTAACTTGTAAGTTAAATGTATCTTTTAAGGCGCAAGCAACGTAGAGTGCCCGGGTGGTGAATCCCCCTCAGCGGTGGGGCGGCTAGGCAAAACGAGTCGGGTTTGTAAACGCGGTTCTGTGGTCTGGCGCAGAGTCACCGGGAGGCACCCGGCATCACACCCACTCATGCACTTCTTTGTCCGGCCCTGATGTAAGTTATGTGGCGCACAGCAAGCCTGGATTCCGGTTTACATATCAGATAATGTCATCTTGATGAGTTCTGTCAGAGCTTGCAGAGGACAATGATTATGGAGGAAGGATTTTACTGGATACAGCACCAAGGGAAGGTCCAGGTTGCCTACTACACCCACGGAGAAACCGAAGACCTTGAAACGGGTAAGACCGTAACCGGTATCTGGCATCTGACGCAGGGGGATCCCATTTGTGATAATGGTGAAGCAGAAGTTCTGGAAGGTCCTCTTACACCATCATGAGATCGTTAGTCGTTTCGGAATTTGATGAAGGTAGTCGTTATTCGAATGCGTTCCCTGTAATTACAATTTAGGCGAATTTGGAATAACGCTCCTATTAACTGGCATCATCGCACTTCTGTAACCAGACTTAGTTTTCTGCTTACGACTGAAAGGAGCGAAATATGCCAATTAACCATGCTGAATGCATCGAGGCCTGCTACAAATGCGCGGCTGCCTGTGATTATTGTGCTGCTTCATGTCTGAAAGAAGAACAAGTGGATATGATGCGTGAGTGCATAAGACTCGATATGCAGTGCGCGAATATTTGTCGGCTCGCAGCGCAATTTATGACCTTTGATAGTGAATTTGCCAAATCGCTATGCCGTGTCTGCGCAGAAGTCTGTCAGAAATGCGGTGAAGAATGTGGGAAGCACGAAGCAGAACATTGTCAGAAATGCTCTGAAGCTTGCCTTCGTTGCGCAGAAGCGTGCCGCTCGATGGCTTAATGGAACTTGCTTCCAGTTTTCTGTTTGAGCATCGACACTTTAGAATTCTGACAAACTTTTGCTATTGTTAAGAGTCAGGTGAATCCCCCTGTGCGGCGGGGCAATCCAGTTAACTGCTAAGTGCAGATATGCTTGCGGCTCGTATAACTGGTAGCGAGTCACCGGGAGGCACCCGGCACCTGTCTTAGTATCAATACCTGGGTTTAGTATTACCTGCTTGCAAAAGCAGGCTTTTTTTATATGCGCTTCGTTAGTAGTGCTATTATTTAATCGTAACCAAGTCATAACCATTAACCGGAGCTCCTGACCGGTCAGTAATGCTGCTCGACACAGTTGCAATACGGATGGTGGCTGGGGAACATACCTACCTACTTAGATTTAAACTCAGTTAGGCCCGCTGAAAATGCGGGCCTTTTTTTATCTCAGGCTCCCGGAACTCCCATCACTCGTCTTGTCGTTAATTCGTCCGGAGAGCCTGATCCCAACTACACACAGCACCCCGGAATTATCGGAGGTGAGAGATGTTTCGAATGGACAAAATAACCACCGGCGCAGCTTATGGCGCCTCTGCGGGGAGCGTGTTGAACGGCATTCTTAACGCATACAGCCCTGAGCAGTGGAACGCCATCGGCGTGCTGGTGGGCATAGTAGTTGCTGTTCTTACGTACCTGACAAATTTGTACTTCAAAATCCGCGAAGAAAACCGTCGCAACAGGAGCCGGCATGAACCCGACATTGAGGAATAAGCTGATGGCCGCGATTGCTGGCGGTTCGGGAGCCATCACGATTGCAGCGGTTATGCTGGGCAATGCTGGCGGACTGGAAGGGCGAAGGTATTACGCATACCAGGATGTGGTTGGCATATGGACCGTATGCGACGGACACACTGGAGCTGACGTTCGGCGCGGTTACCGCTATACCAACCGGGAATGCGATGCCCTATTGCAGTCAGACCTGCGCAAGGTGGCAGCGGCCATCGATCCGTTGATTAAGGTTCGTATCCCTGAGACCACCAGAGCGGCGCTTTACTCGTTCACCTATAACGTGGGCGCTGGCGCGTTTGGCAAATCAACGCTGCTGAAAAAGCTGAACTCCGGTGATGTAGCTGGTGCCTGCAAAGAGCTGCAGCGCTGGACGTACGCTGGCGGGCAACAGTGGAAAGGCTTGATCACCCGACGCGAGATAGAGCGCTCAGTCTGCGAGTGGCAGCAAAAGCCGCAGCTGTTTGACGGTGGCGCCGGGCCGCTTAACCCGGGTACTCCACCATCAGCCCCGGGAGTGTTCTGATGAAACTCCACTATCTCATTGCGATCGCAATATTCATTCTCTGCCTGTTCGGCGGGGCATGCTGGTCAGCCTGGCATTACAGCGATAAGGCCAGCCGGGAAAAGGCGCGGGCGGATAGCGCAGAACAACAGGCCGAATCGGCAAACATCGTCACCGCCAACGTGATTCAGGCCGTGAACATCATCAACGCTATTTCAGAGGCCAATCAGGATGCCAAGAACCAGATCGCACTGGAGTCACAGGGAGCCCAGGCAGATGTCAAAGCGGCTATTGCGAATGATGACTGCGCTCATCGGCCTGTCCCTCCTGCAGCTGCTGACCGGCTGCGGCAGTTCGCGGACAGTTTACGTGCAAGTTCCGGTGGTGCCGCTTCCGGCAAACCTGACAGCTGAGACGCAACAGCCAGCCATTCCCGAACCGCTGACCTACGGGGCCAGCCTGGATTTGAATGTGAGCCTTCTGTCGGCGCTGGGCCAGTGCAACATCGATAAGGCCAGTATCAGGAAGGTTGAAGCATTGCGTGCCTCGCAATATTAGTTCTAAGCTCATTCTGGAGAGCTTATAGTCAGGAAATAAGTTATTGAGTAGCTAGATCTAAATCATAGATGTTAGTGAAAAAGATTGGTATTGTTCAAATATCACTCTCCACAAATGGATATTCACATGCTGTCATTAATATTTGGTGCTGGTGCAAGTTACGGCTCAGAAGCTAAAGGTGTTCCTACCCCTCCTCAAGGTGATTACTTATTCGGTGAACTTGAAAAGCTAAATGGGGCTTATTCAAGGCTGCCCGAAGAAATAAAGCATGAATTTCGTGAGAAGGGTTTTGAGCAAGGCATGCTTGTTGTACCAAACGACAGTTCGATAATTAATCCTTTGCAAAAAGAGTTAGCTTTATATTTATCTGCGTTTAAACCAAGCGAAAAGAATGTTTACGTCAAGTTGTTTAGGATGTTAGGTGGTTTAGTTAATGAAATTCATCTGATGACATTAAATTATGATTTGTTGATAGAGCAATCACTTGCAATTTCTGGAGCCAAATATGTGCGTTATGGAGTACATGAGGGAGAAGTTTCTTTATTGAAGGTTCATGGTTCCTCTAACTTTGTTCCAGACGTGGGTGAGAATTTTTTAGGGGGGATGACAGCAGTTAATTGCGGTTCTTTCATTAGAACAGATCGCATGGATTTTCTAAATAATCACAATGATATCCAGCACTGGTGTGATAGTCCTAAGTCCGCCTTTTTAAGTCCGATGATGTGCATGTACAACAAAGAAAAAAGAGCGGTGATAAATAAAGAGATGCTTGAGACTTTAAAAAGCGATTTTAATAAGGCAGTAACTGAGTCCGAAACGGTTGTTATTGTAGGTGTTAAATACGTTCAACATGATCATCATATTTGGGATGCGATTTTAGATTCAAAGGCGGATGTTATTGTTGTTGATCCAAAACCTGATGAAGAATTGATTGGTGAGCTTAATCGGAAGCAAATAAATACAACTATAATTAGGAAGCCTTTTGATGATTGCGTGATGAGATTAGCAGGGTTGATTCGTAGCAAGTTAAGAACGAAAAGTGTCTTATAAGTGCCGTTAAGCACATTGATGTTTGGTGCTATTGATAATCCACGTTTGGGTAAGTCTGAACTAACTTTATTGGTATGTTAATTATGTCATTGTAAAAGCCACTTCCGAGTGGCTTTTTTAATGATTTTAATCCTGAGAGCAAAATTATGGCAAAACCGGACTGGGGCGTGCTTCAGCAACGGTTCCTGTCCGACCATGCCGTAACCGGCGTATCACCGAAGGAGTGGTGTGAAGCGCAGGGACTGAATTATGCAACCGCACGCCGACATATCAAAAAGCCTAATGCGCAAACTGCGCAAAAAACTGCGCAGAAGAAAGTGCGCACTGCGCAAAAGAAAAAGTGCGCAGATGAGCTGGTAGATGATGATGGCTTGACGGCCCAGCAAAGACTTTTCGTCGCAGAATACCTGAAGGATCGCAATGCTACACAGGCAGCTATCCGGGCGGGATACAGTACAAAGACCGCAGATCAAATAGGTCATCAGCTACTTAAGAAAACTTCAGTTGCGCAGGCCATAGAGCGCCAGCAGAAAGCGTCTATTGAGCGCACGCTTGGTAGTGCCGATGAAGTTCTCTCCCAGATGTGGCAACTCGCCACCTTCGACGCAAACCAGCTTTCACAGTATCGTCGCGGTGCCTGCCGATATTGCTGGGGCTTCGGTCATCAATATCAGTGGCGCGATATGGTGGAGTTTGAAGAGAAGAGGCTGGAAGCAACAGAACGCGATAAGCGTGAGCCAGTCGATGTGGGTGGCTATGGCTACGACCACAACCGGGAACCTAACCCTGATTGCCCACGCTGTAATGGCGATGGAATAGGGAAGCCATACTTCGCGGATACCCGGAAACTTTCTCCTGATGCTGCCCTGGCTTATTCCGGCGTAAAGCTGGGTAAGAATGGTGTTGAGATAACAGCTATAAGCCGCGAGCGCATGTATGAGGCAGTGATGAAGCGCCTTGGGCTGGCTGATAGCGAGTTTGCGCAGCGACTACAGCAAATTGAAATTGAGCGCCGGCAGTTGGAGGTGGAGAAGCTCCGCAAAGAGCTTACGACCGATCCTGATGATGATGTTCCCGTACCAGTTGCAATCAATATTAACGTGGTAGACGCGAGGGTTCGTGATGATAGCGCCGACGCTTAATGTTCCCCAGGCGCGTTTCCTCGCTATGCCGCATAAGTTCAAAGCGTACGTTGCAGGGTTCGGTTCTGGTAAGACGTGGGTTGGCTGCGGCGGCATCTGCAAGGGAATGTGGGAGTTTCCCAAAATCAACCAGGGCTACTTCGCCCCGACCTATCCGCAGATTCGTGACATCTTCTATCCGACAGTGGAAGAGGTGGCGTTTGACTGGGGGCTGAAGGTCCAGATTAACGAGAGCAACAAAGAGGTCCATTTCTACGCCGGGCGGCAGTACCGGGGAACCACTATCTGCCGCTCGATGGAAAAACCGGCCACGATCGTCGGGTTTAAAATTGGCAACGCGCTGGTAGATGAACTGGATGTGATGCCCGCGCTCAAAGCACAGCAGGCATGGCGAAAAATCATTGCCCGCATGCGCTACAAGGTCTCCGGACTGCGTAACGGCATTGATGTCACCACCACGCCGGAAGGGTATAAGTTCGTTTACCAGCAGTTTGTCAAAGCACTACTCGATAAGCCTGAGCTGGCGACCCTGTATGGCCTGGTGCAGGCCTCCACATTTGATAACGAAGCGAACCTTCCGGATGACTATATACCGTCCTTATTGGCGAGCTATCCGCCGGAGCTGATTAAAGCCTACCTGCGCGGGCATTTCACCAACCTTACCAGCGGCACCATTTATCACCAATTCGATCGCAAACTGAATAACTGCGCTGACGAAGAACACCCGGGTGAGCCGCTTTTTATCGGCATGGACTTCAACGTTGGCAAGATGGCCGCCATCGTCCATGTGAAGCGTGAAGGGTTGCCACGTGCGGTGCGGGAGCTTGTGAAGGTTTATGACACCCCGGCGATGATCAAACGCATTCAGGAAGAGTTCTGGCGCTATGAGAACGGCCGCTATGTTGCCAGTCGCCAGATCTACATCTACCCGGATGCTTCCGGCGACAGCCGTAAATCTAACTGCGCCAGCCTGACCGATATTGCTCAACTCAAGGAGGCGGGATTCAGCGTGATGGTTAACGCTTCCAACCCACCGGTGAAAGATCGTATCAACTCGATGAACGCCATGTTCTGCAATGCGCTGGGTGAGCGGCGGTACCTGGTCAACGTCCAGCGCTGCCCGGTCTATACGGAAAGCCTTGAGCAGCAGGTATGGGATAAAAACGGCGAGCCGGATAAAAAGGCAGATAACGACCACCCCAACGATGCTGGCGGGTACCTCATTGTGAAGGATTACCCCATCGTCAAACCGGCATACTCAATCACTATGGATACCACCTTCTGATATGGCTAATAACGACATCACCTGGGTTCGTCCTGAACACCGGGCGGCTTGCGCTGCCTGGAAGAAAATCAGGGACTTCTGCAAAGGGGCGGAGGCGGTAAAAGATCCGGGCAACAACTATCTGCCTTTGCTCGACCCCACAGACAAGAGCTTACGCAACCGCAAGCGCAACGAAGACTACCTGCAGCGGGCGGTCTTCTATGCGATTACTGGTAATACCAAGATTGGCCTCCTCGGGCTGGCCTTCAGAAAGGATCCGACCTTTTCCGCGCCGGAGAAACTGAGCTATCTCCTGAAGAACGCCGACGGCGCTGGCACCAGCATTTACCAGCAGTCGCAGCTGGTGACCGAGAACGTGCTGGAGGTGGCCCGTGACGGGCTTTATGTCGATTACGCTGAGGGCAGTGGCCAGGCCATCATCCTGCGTTATCTGGCCGAGAACATCATCAACTGGCGCACGAAGCGTATCAACGGACGCGATCAACTGGTGCTGGTGGTGCTGCGGGAATGCGTGGAGAAGGAAGATGGTTATGCGTTCAAGGATGAGGTCCAGTATCGCGAGCTGGCGCTCAAAGAGGGGCGTTTCGTCTGTCGTGTGTGGCGTCGCAGCGGGGATGCCGGTTCCGGCGCGTTCGCTGTTACCAGCGAATACCAGCCAAAGCCCAAAGGCAAAGACAGCTGGGACGAAATTCCGTTCACCTTCGTCGGCGCGCAGAACAACGATCCTTCTATCGATGACTCTCCGCTGGCTGCGCTGGTGGAGATAAACCATGGACACTTCCGGAACAGCGCCGATTACGAAGACAGCGTGTGGTTCTCCGGCCAGGTTCAGCCGTACATGACGGGGCTGGATGAAGGATGGCGCGATCACCTGGAGAAGAAGGGGGTCAAAATCGGCTCCCGCTCGCCACTGCTTCTGCCCCGTGAGGGCAGTTTTGGTTATGCCCAGGCTCAGCCCAACATGCTGGCGAAAGAAGCGATGGACAGCAAGCGCGACTACATGGTGCAGCTGGGTGCGCGGCTCATTGAGCAGAACGCAGCGGTGAAGACTGCGACCCAGTCCAGCAGCGAGCAGACATCATCCACATCCGTGCTGGGTATCTGCGTGTCCAACGTATCAGAGGCCTACTCACTGGCCATCGGCTGGTGCGCGAAATATCTGGGCGTCGGCGAGCAGCAGGCGGCCTATGCGATCAACCAGGAGTTCATTGCTAAGGTCGCCGAGTCCGGCATGGTTACCGCTATTGTGAACGCCTGGCAGTCCGGTGCAATCCGCGACACTGATATGGTTCGTGCGCTGCAGAAGCTTGACCTCATCAATCCGGCAGACAGCCCCGACGATATTATTGACGAGCTGCACAACCCCAATCCCACCCTGATCGGCGGTAACAATGGCAACAGTAAATGAAAGGTTACGTGACGAAGCCATAGCCCACACCGTCTGGATCAGCCGCTACAGCACTGGCTTGGCAAACCGCATGGTGAAGCTGCTGAATGACAGTGACGCCGAACTCACCGCGCGCCTGCTGGTGGCGATGGACAGTCTGCCCACCAGTCAGTTTACCGTGGCCCGTCTCGAAAGTTTGCTTGGCAGCGTACGTGAGCTTAACCAGCAGGCCATCGCGGGCATGCAGACCAGCCTGGCGGATGAGCTTCTGCAACTGGCCGGGCACGAAGCGGGCTATCAGCTGAGCCTTTTTGATACGCTGCTGCCGCAGCGGGTGAAAGAGCGGTACCCGCTGCAGGGTATCACGCCTGAGCAGCTATACGCGGCAGCCATGGCCCAGCCCTTTCACGGGCGGTTACTGAGCGAGTGGGTCGATAATCTGGAAGCCGACCGCATGGCACGCGTTGTTAATGCAGTGCGCCGCGGCTACCTGATGGGTGATACCACGGAGACCATTGCCCGGCAGGTGCGCGGGATCGCCAGCAAAGGCTATAAGGACGGGGCGCTGCAGGTCAGCCGGACCAATGCCACCAGCATTACCAAAACGGCTGTGAATCACCTGGCGGCCACGGCACGGACTAACTTTGCAGAGGCCAACAGCGATATCCTGAAGGGTAAGCAGTGGCTCTCCACGCTGGACAATAAAACCACGCCGACGTGCATCATCCGTGATCGCCTGCGTTACACCCTGAACAACAAACCGATTGGTCACAAGGTGCCTTACCTGCAGGGGCCGGGAAAAATTCACTTTTGCTGCCGTTCCACGGAGACGCTGATTACCAAATCATGGCGTGAGCTCGGGATCGACAGCGAAGAGCTGGATGAAGGCATCCGCGCCAGCATGGACGGGCAGGTGCCGGCGGATACCACCTATCTTGAATGGCTGGCCCGGCAGTCGCCGCAGCGACAGGATGAGATCCTCGGGCCGGAGCGGGCCGCGCTTTACCGCGCTGGCGAGGTAAAGTTCGGGGAGATGTTCACGGACAAAGGCGAATGGATAAGCCTGGCCCGACTGAAAGCGCTCAGTTGACCCCAAAACCTTTTTACACATGGCTGCCTCCGGGCGGCCTTTTTTATTGGGCTAGGCCCATAACATCCCAAGGGGAAACCATGTTAATCCGAAATATGCTCCTGAAATACTACGCACCTGAAGACGATGGCCAGGGCAGCGGGGGGGGCGGTACCGAAATCACCCCAGAAATTCAGAAGCTGATTGATGATCAGGTCGCAGCTCAGGTGACCGGCCTGAAAACCAAAAACTCTGAGCTGCTGGGTACGATCAAGCAGCAGAAAGACAACCTGTCCCGCTATGAAGGCATCGACCCTGATGCCGTGCGCGGCATCCTGCAGCGTTTTTCCGACGACGAAGAGGCAAAGCTGATCGCCGCCGGGAAAATTGACGAGGTGCTGGATAAGCGCACCGAGCGCCTGCGCGCTGATGTCGATAAGCAGATCAAAGCGGCCAATGAACGCGCGGAAAAGGCCGAAGCCTTCTCCGGCAAGTTCCGGGATCGTGTACTGGGTGATGCCATCCGGGCGGCAGCGTCAAAAGCTGGCGCACTGGCGGAAGCATCCGATGACCTGATCCTGCGTGCCAGAGGCACATTCCAGCTCAACGACGAAGGCGAGGCCGTAGCAGTTGATGCGAATGGCGACGTTCTGTTCGGTAAGGACGGCAAAACCCCACTAAGCCCGCTTGAATGGGCGGAGTCGCTCAAGGAGACGGCACCGCACCTGTTCCCGCGTGCAGAAGGTACCGGTGCGGGTGGACACAAACCAGGCGGTGGTGGCAGCCAGAAACGTTCAGAAATGAGCGCCAGCGAAAAGGCGGACTATATCCGCAAGCATGGCCAGCAGGCCTTCCTCAAACTCCCGAAATAAGAGACTTACTCAATGGCTACAACTGTTAATAACGATCTGGTCATCTATGACGATTTGGCACAGACCGCTTTCCTCGAGCGCCGCCAGGATAATCTGGAAGTGTTTAACACCTCTTCCAATGGTGCGATCCTGCTGGATAACGAGCTGATTGAAGGCGACTTCCGCAAGCGCGCTTTCTACAAGGTAGGTGGCTCCATCGAGTCGCGTGACGTGAACTCCGTCGGCAAAGTGAACGGCAAAAAAATCGGTGCAGGCGAAGCGGTATCTGTTAAGGCGCCGTGGAAATACGGTCCGTACGAAACCACTGAAGAGGCATTCAAACGCCGTGGCCGCACGGTGGATGAGTTCTCCGAGGTGATCGGCGTTGATGTGGCTGATGCCACCCTGGAAGGCTACGTGAAATATGGCCTGAAGGCGCTAACGGCTGCAATCGGAGCTAATGCCGATATGGTTGTTACCGCCGATATCGAAACCGACGGAAAGAAAACCCTTACGCGCGGGCTGCGCAAATACGGCGACAAATTTAACCGCGTGGTGCTGTTCGTCATGCACTCCGCTACCTACTTCGACATCGTGGACGAGGCGATCGCCAGCAAGATTTACGAAGAAGCGGGCGTGGTGGTGTACGGCGGCCAGCCGGGCACCCTGGGTAAGCCGGTGCTGGTGACCGATACCATGGATGCCGCCGCCATTCTGGGGCTGGTGGCCGGTGCGGTGACCGTGACCGAATCGCAGGCGCCGGGCTTCCGCTCCTACGACATCAATGATCAGGAAAACCTCGCGGTTGGCTACCGTGCGGAGGGTACGGTGAATGTTGAACTGCTGGGCTACAGCTGGGATACGGCCAAAGGTGAGAACCCGGATCTGACCGCCATCGGCACGGCCGGTAACTGGAAGAAGCATTTCACCAGCAACAAGTCCACTGCAGGCGTGCTGATCAAGCTGGGAACCGCCCCGGGGGAGTAACACTGTCAGCGGATAAAACTTCCGCAACTGCTGACAGTACCGATGCGGTTACCCTTTCCCTGAAATATACGCGTAACGGCGCGGGCGTGTCCGGAGCGGCTGTCGCCTGGTCGTCTACTGGCGGCACGCTGAGCACTGCGGGATCGCAGACCGGCTCTGCCGGTGGCGCCACGGTGAAACTCACCTCTGATACTGCCGGAACGTTCACCGTAACGGGTACGGTCGAAGGTGTGGCACAAACCAGTGAAGAAATCACTTTCACTGCCGCTGCCGGAGAGTAACTGACGGGGCGAAAGCCCCGTTTCTTTGGGTGCAACGATGATCATTACCGATACCACTTCACCAGCCATGAACAGCTACGCGGGCGAGGCGGATTTGAGAGCCTTTGCAGAACTGCGCGACATTACGCTGCCGGAAAAGATCGCGCCGTTGCTCATCAGAGCGATGGATTACCTTGAAGGGCTGGACTGGTCTGGCTGGCGGATCAAACCGAATCAGGCGCTGGCGTGGCCGCGCGCCGGGATCATCCTTGACGGGTACGAGCTGCCTGCCGGTGAGGTACCGCGTCAGGTTGTTACTGCGCAGTGCATGCTGGCGGTCGAGGCGATGGATGGCGATCTGCTGGGCAGTGTGCGTGAGGCTGCGGTGAAGTCCGAGCGCGTGGAGGGTGCCGTAACCACGACCTATGCCGTCGCTGATGGTGAGGTGTTCAGACCTTCTTACCCGGCGGTGATGGCCCTGCTCGGCGATCTGGCGGGTGGTCGTGGCTATGCAGTAAATACTTTTGCGGAGCGTGCATAACATGCCTGTTAACTACACCCGCATGAGAACCACCAGCACGCGCCTGCTCACTGAAAACGGCGCGGCGTACCCGGTAAAGCGCAAGGGCGTCATGACGGTCACCGGCGGAGTTGAACATCGCGAGCCGGATAAGAGCTTCACTGCTATCGGCGTGCGGACTGAGTATAAACCCGGCGAAATTGACGGCACGGTCATCATAAACGGCGACACGCGCATTGTGTTTACTGCTGATACCGAGCTGCGCACCGGTGACATGGTGGATGTGGACGGCAAATGGTACCGCATTGAAAAGCCCAACCCGGTTAAGCCTGGCAAACTGCTGCTGTGCTACCGGGCCCAGCTGAGGGCATAGCATGTCAGATAACCAGGCGTTTATGGTGTCCATTAATGCGTTCGTTAGCCAGGCAAAGGAGCGACAGGAGGAAGTGGTGCGCGTGGTCGGCATCAAAATCCTGGCGCGGCTGGTGCAGATGTCCCCTGTCGGCAATCCAGAGCTGTGGGCAGTCAACCAGACGGCGGCGGCCTATAACGCGGCGGTCTCCGAGCACAACAGCCAACTGCGGCAGAATCCGGGCAACCTGACTAAAGCAGGGCGGCTGCGGCCGGGTCGTAAGGTTAACGACAGCATGGACCTAAAGGCACCGCCGGGCTATACGGGCGGGCGTTTTCGCGGCAACTGGCAGGTGTCGTTTGACCAGCGGGCAACGGGCGAGACAGGGCGCATCGATAAGGCTGGCCACGAGACGATCGCCGCAGGTAACCTGGTGCTGGAGCAGTTCAAAGTCGGTACCACAGCGGTCTATTTCTGCAACAACGTCCCGTACGCCTACCCGCTGGAGATGGGGCATTCGAGTCAGGCGCCTGGCGGCATGGTGCGAATCACCGCCGCCGAGTTCCAGCGGTACTTCAGCGAGGCAGTCAGCGAGGTTAAAAATGATACCGGACATCACAACGGCGCTTGAGGCGATGCTGGGTCTGTGGTCTGACGGCGAGGGCGTGCCGGTAGCGTGGGATAACATTCAGTTCGACCCGCCAGGCGACGGACTGTATCTGATCTCCCACGATCTGCCTGCGCAGCCGTACAGCATCGATATGGCTGGTGGCTGCCGGGTCTACCCCGGCGTGTATCAGGTCACTGTTGTCGCGCCAGCGGGTGGCGGCAAATCACAGGTCAGAGCGCTGGCCCGCCGCGTCGCCGGGCTGTTCCCGGAGAATAAGGAAATTCCCGGCGACGGCTTTACCGCCTGGGTGACATCACCGCCCGCCATCTACCCCGGCATACCGGACGGCGTGTCCTACTCCATCCCCGTCAGCATCAACTACCGGGCTGATATCTCAGCCTGATCATCCCCTCCGGCTCTGCCGGTTTTATATTTCTACACGGAGAATCCCTATGGGCTTCGCATTACCCAATGGTGCCACGGTATTCGTCGGCTCGAAACTCGCCACGCCTGTGGCGGTAACGGGCGTGAGCAATGCCGCAGGCGCCGTCTTTACCGTTGCAAACGGCCACGGCCTCGCTGTTGGCGATGTGGTGCTGGTTTCCAGCGGCTGGGCACTGATTGACAGCCTGGTGGCGCGTGTCACCGCGCAGACGACCACCAGCGTGACGATCGGGGTGATTAACAGCACCGATACCAACTTCTTCCCGGCTGGCTCGGGTGCTGGTTCACTCAGCAAAGTATCCGAGTGGACTGAAATCCCGCAGATCACCGAGGTTGCACAGTCCGGCGGCGATCAGCAGTACACGCAGATCCAGTTCCTTGCCGATGACCGTCAGCGCAACCTGGCGACCTACAAGGCGGCCAAGTCGCAGACCTTCACCATGGCGCACGACTCCACGCTGCCGATTTACAGCGTGCTGTCAGCTGCCGATCGTTCCGGCGATACACTGCCGCTGCGCATGTACGTACCAAAGGCAAAAGAGATGCGATACTGGTCCGGAAAAGCTTCTTTTGATCCACAGCCGACCACTGCCGTAAACAACGTCGAAACGGTACAGCCTGCATTTGCTATCCAGTCCCGCGATATCACCTTCTACAAAGACGCCGCTCCGCAGGCGGCTGTCTGATTCACCCTTTAACAGGCCCGTCAGCGGGCCTTTCTTTCTGCCGAGGAACACATGGCCACTAAATTCCAGCTTCAGCCCAAACCCACGTTTAAAGCCAACGTCACGATCCCGCGCGCCGGTGAAGATGACGGCATGCTTACGTTTACTTTCCGCCACAAGCCGCTTAAGGAGCTGGCCGCACTGGAGACGCTGGAAGGTAAGACCGCCATCGATTTTCTGGTGGAGATCACCGAAGGCTGGGCACTGCCTGACGCGTTCAGCCAGGAAAATCTTGAAGTGCTGCTGGACAACTATCCGGGCGCAATGAAAGCGATCGTCGGCACCTATTACCGCGAACTGACGGGTAACCGCGAAAAAAACTAATAGCGGTTGCCTCGGCATTTTATACGCCTGAACCCTCCACCGAAGACCTGGCCGCGTTCGGCCTGAGTGCTGATGACTACACCGAAGAAGAGCAGACCGTTGAGGTATGGCCGGACGTCTGGCCCGCGTTCGCTGTCTTCCAGTCAATGGGCACCCAGTGGCGCACGGGCATGGGCGGCATCACCGGGCTGGATTACAACGTGCTGCCCTGGCTGATGAAGCTTAATGGTGTGGAGGATGAGGCAACCGCGTTAACGGATATCCGCGTAATGGAAAGCGCGGCGCTGAAGATTGTCCATCAGGGGGCTTAATGTCTGATATTGCAACGATTTCGCTCCGGGTGAATACCGCCGAGCTGGAGCGCGGCAACAAGGCGCTGGACGATTTCCAACAGACGGCTGGCGGCGCCGCAAATAAGGCCGATGATCTGAACTCGGTATTTCGCGCGGGTGCATCCGATCAGAAAAAGAATACCCAGAGCCTGAAAGAGCAGCAGCAGGAGCTGCAGAACCTGCTGAATAAAATCAGTCCGGTGAACAGGGCGCTGGGTGAGCTGGACAACCTGCAGGAAAGCCTGAGCAGGTTCCGTAAGAGCGGACTGGTGCCTGATGAGGATTACTCCCGCTACAACAGCGTCCTGGAAACTACCCGAGAGAAACTCGGCAGGGTCATGGAGGCCGAGACTGCTGAAGGGCAGGAACGGTTAAAGCAGGCGCAGGAGACGCAGCGCGCCACCGCCGCGCAGGAAAACTTCCTCAGATCCATTACTGACCAGGCGGCGACTTTCCGCGCCAGTAAGGCGGATATGGCCGAGTACCGGGCAGCGCAAATGGGGATCGCCGAGGAAGCTGCCCCGGTTATTGCTCGACTGCGGGAGCAGGAGCGCGCCGTCCAGCAGGAGGCTGCCCAGCGGCAGATTGCAGCCCAGCAGTCGCGCATGCTGAAAGAAGCGATCGCCGAGCTGGAGGCAACAGAGCGGGCTGAGGCTGCGGAACTCAGGCGTAACCAGAACATTCGCGATTCGTTCATCTCTTCGCTTCAGGACCAGGCGAGCGCAATGGGCAAGACGCGGATCGAGCTGCTGGAGATGAGAGCCGCTCAGCTCGGTGTGTCGGAGCAGGCCGCCCCGTTCATCGCAAAGCTTGGCGAGCAGGAAAGGGTGTTCAATAAAGGCACACTCAGCGCCGGGCAATATCAGCAGGCCCTGAGGATGCTTCCCGCACAGTTCACTGATATTGCCACTTCCATTGCAGGTGGCATGCCGTTATGGATGGTGCTGATCCAGCAGGGCGGGCAAATCAGTGACTCATTCGGTGGTATTGGTGGGTTGTTTCAAGTCATCAAGGAAGAGTTGCTGGGAATTAAAGATGCGTCTGATGATTCTTCAGAATCTCTTTCTGAAAATGCCAACGCACTGGCAGAGAATGCCGAGCACGCCAGCGGCCTGTTGCGGTTTCTGACACCAGCCAGGCTGGCTGTGGGTGGTTTTACTGCGATCCTTGGCGGTATGGCTATAGCCGCATGGCAGGCCGAGCAGGCTAATCGCGAGCTTTATCAGGCGATCGTGTTAACCGGCGGAGCGTCTGCGACGTCTACAGCCCAGCTATGGAAAATGGCTGAACAAATAGGTGAGAACACGACCGCCAGCACCAACTCAGTTGCTGAAACCCTGGCCCGCCTGGCCCAGTCAGGGAAGTTCACCACCGCCCAGCTGCAACTCGTGGCGCAGACCTCCCAGCAATGGACACAGGTAATGGGTAGTGGGGCCGAAAAAATTGAAGCCTCGTTTGCCGAAATAATGAAATCGCCGGTCAAGGCGCTGGCTGAACTGAACTCCCAGTATAACTTTCTGTCGGTCTCGCAATTAAATTATATCGCCGGGCTGGAGGACTCAGATAAAAAACAAGAAGCTGTCAGCGAGGGCATGCGGATTTTTGCCGATACGATGCAAAAGCGTATGCAGCAAATTGATGATGCAAGCACGCCTCTGGAACAGATGTGGGATAGCATAAAAAAATGGTCTGCCGACGCCTGGAAGTGGGTGGGAGATCATACTATCGGTGCTCTTAATCTGATCATCGATGTCGTCGCAGGAACAGTTGAGCAGGTCCAGATTTTACTGAAGCAGGGTGATGTCCTCATTGCCGAGTTTGCCAACTCCGCGTATGAGAAAACCAAAAATATTCCCGGCATGAAGTCCTTGTTCGGGGATATGGCTACAGACAATAAAGCATTTATTGCCCAGACCAAAAAAGACATTGCTGAGCTGGAGAAATCCTACACTGCACGCGATGCGCGAGTACGTAAAGGTGAAACGGGCTATGTAAACCGTGACAGGAGCACAACGGTAGACAGCGGCCCGAACCAGCAAAGCAAGGTTACTGACCGAGCGCAGCAAATACTGAAAGACCGACAGAAAAAGAACAGAGGGGCGGCGGTTTCTGCTGGAGACAGCGCAGAAGACAAAGCGCAGGCTGATCTGCTGGCCCTTCAGGCGCAGCTCAGGGTTCTGAAAGAGCACCAGGGCATTAATGACGTTATCAGTCAGCAGCGTAAGGATTTATGGAAAACCGAGGCGCAGTTTGCCGTACTGGAGGAAGCCGCCGGTAAGCGCAAGCTCTCCAAGCAGGAACAATCCCTGCTGGCCAGCAAAGACCAGGTATTGGCGCTGGCGCGCCAGAAGGCGCTGCTGGGTGACCAGATCACCGCCCAGGAGCAGCTGAACAAGCGCATGGACACGGCCAGCAAATATGTCACGCAGATGGCAGAGAAGCGGGCCGGGCTTGAATCAGGCGCAACGATGAGCGACAGGCTGGCAGGCCGCCAGACGGCGCTCTCTCAGCTGCGCAGTGGCTGGATTAATGCTGGCGGCAGCCTTGAGGATGAGGGCTACCAGAAGGAGCTTAAAGCTGCTAACGACTACTACGAAGCGGAGGATAAGCTTCGCGGTGACTGGCGGGCTGGCTTTAAAAAGGGCTGGGCTGAATATCTGGATTCCGCGACGAATGTCTACGCCTCCATGCAAAGCGTGGCGCAGTCAACGCTTGGCGGCATTTCTGACATGCTGACAAACCTCGTCACTACCGGGAAAGCGAGCTTCAAGAGCTTTGCAGCTTCGATGATGAAGATGATTGCTGATGTCATCAATCGTCTGCTGGTGGCCTATGCCGTACAGTCCGCACTGGGATGGGTCACTGGCAGCATCAGCGGAGGCGCCAGTGGAGGAAGCACGCCATCAGGTGTCTACACCAGCGCCGCTAACTCAGGCGTAAGCCTCTATGACTCTGGTGGTTATACCGGACCTGGCGGCAAATTTGAGCCTGCAGGCATCGTCCATAAGGATGAGTTTGTTTTCACAAAAGAGGCCACCAGCGCGCTGGGCGTCGATAACCTCTACGCCCTGATGCACAACGCCCAGGGTTATGCCAGCGGTGGGGTTGTCGGTCGGGCACCCATGTTCGGCCTAGGCAATAACGCAGGTGCGGCCAGTATGGCGCCAGTGATACAAACCACCGTACACGTCGATGCCAACGGCAATGCTTCATCGCAATCAGAAGGCTCTGGCGATGCAATGGGCCGGGCGCTGGCGGCAGAGATGCAGAATGCAGCCACCCAAATAGTGCAGAAGCACATCAAGAACGGTGGACTTATTTATAACTTCGTTAAAGGTCGTTAGTGTTTCATCCGTCCCTTCGTTATCATGTTTAAAAGAACAATAATCAAGGGGATGTTAGTGTTCAGAAAAATGTGTATTAAGATTTTCAAGACCATTGGTTTGCTCATTCTTCTTTTCGTTGTACTTGTTATTGCCTCTGTAGTTAATAGACCAACTGAAGCGGAGCGAAAGCAAAAAGAACAAAAGGAGATTTCTGATAAAAAACTAGATGATCTGAGAGGGCTATGCGAAGCCTACGTTAAAATGTCAGTCATCAACAAAAGCACCTTAGATATGTCTATGTTTGATGCGGAGAGATTGCAGGGGAGCGATGGAAAGCTGTACGCAACGCAGGAGTTTAAAGCTAAAAACAAATTTGGTCTTGAACAGAAATTCAAGGCAATTTGTATTGAAGACAAAAAAGGTAAAACCGACTTCAGAATTGAAGAGGTAGTCAGTTCTTAAATTACACCTTTATATTATCAACCCACCGTAAGGTGGGTTTTTTTATGGAGTAAATATGGCAGTCGAAACTTATAAATGGCCCGTCCAGCTGGGCGGCGGGGCTATTGAGTACGACCAGACGATCCGCTCAGCCCAGTTTGGCGATGGGTACGAACAGGTCGCCGAGAACGGTATTAATTCCACCGCCATACAGGTGCCGATGAAATACGCAGGTAAAGACGATGAGGTCAACGAGATACGCGCCTTCCTGCTGGCCCACACTATTAAAGCTTTCATCATCACCCCGCCGGGAGAAGAAAAAGGGCTTTATCGCGTTGTTGCGAATTCGATTCGAAAGAACCAGCTAAGTAACAATGCCGCCGAGCTGATTTTTACCATCAAACGGGCCTACGGAGTCTACGCATAATGGCACTTGTCGATCAGGCGGCGATGCTGGCACCAGGTGGCAGGGTCCGCCTGGTCGAAGTGGACGCCTCCGAGTTCAGTGGCGGGCTCTACCGCTTTCACTACGCACCTTTCCCCCACACGCCAGCGGAAATCGACGCAGCGAACGGCGACGAGGCCCGACTGGGGCCGAAGCCGATAATCTGGGCTGGTGACGCTTATGAGTTCTGGCCCTTCCAGATGACCGGGCTGGAGCTGTCAACGGATCAGGCCGCAGAGCCGACGCTCAGCGTTTCCAATCTCGATGGACATATCACCGCACTGTGCCTTCAGTTTAAAGATATGGTTAACGCAAAGGTTAGCATCATTGACACCTACGCCGTATACCTTGATGCGGTGAACTTCCCTGGCGGCGTTAACCCGACAGCAGACCCGACCGCCTTCTCCCTGCAAACCTTCTGGCTTGATACCAAAACGGCTGAAGACGATGAGGTTGTTTCGTGGTCACTGAGCAGTCCGGCAGACCTGCAGGGGCAGGTGATCCCGACCCGGCAGATAACCTCGCTCTGCGAGTGGGCGCTGCGCGGGCAATACCGCAGCGGTGACGGCTGCACCTACAACGGCACGGCGTATTTTGATGCGAAAGGCAATGCGGTTGCTGACCCGGCGCTGGACGTGTGCGGCGGCTGCCTCAGTGACTGCCGTAAACGCTTCGGTGCCGGGCTGGCAGAGCCTAACGCGGCGAACCTCGACTTTGGCGGGTTTCCAGGAACAATTTTGTTCGTTAGGTAGGTTATAATGGACCTGTCCGGCTAGGGTAGCTCGCGAATCCGCAGAACGTAGACTGTGTGCCGGACTCCATTTTCTACGGAGCCTGCTACGAGGTTTGCATGTCAAAAGTTATCGTTACTCCTGGTGATGTATATGGTCTGCTCAGAATAATTAATGAAACCGAACCCCCTTCGCATATCAAATCGAAGAATCGGCGATTCGTGTTATGCAAGTGTGAATGCGGAACGGAAAAAGTGATTATGCTGAACTCTCTCCGAACTGGCGTCACCGTTTCGTGTGGTTGTTACCATCGCGAGCAGGCATCTAAGATTTTCAATGGGAAGGGAATAGCATCATATTCGGGATATCGCTCCTGGAGAGCGATGCTTAATAGGTGCAATAATATTAATGATAAGGATTATCGACAATACGGCGGAAGGGGAATAACAGTTTGCGATAGGTGGCTTGACCCCGTTAAGTTTGCGCATGACATGGGTGAGAAGCCTAAAGGATTCTCAATTGAGCGCATAAATAACGACAAAGGTTATTCTCCATATAATTGCCGGTGGGCCATCTCTAAAGAGCAAGGTCGCAATAAGCGCAATAACCACACCGTTATAGTTAACGGTGAGTCGGTAACAATGAGTGCCGCGTGGCAATCAAGCGGCATGAAAGAATCAACTTTTTATAACAGGCTGAACCTCGGGATGAGCGTCGACGAGGCCCTGGCAAAACCTGTACGCAGCCGAATCCCTTACGTCATTTTGAATGGGGAAAAAATGCAGTTCAAGGAAGCTGTGCTGCGGACTGGCATTAGCAAATATATTCTCAGAAAAAAAGTTATGCCAGACCTATCCATAACCATCTAAAAATCCAAACCCGCTTCGGCGGGTTTTTTTATGGACATCAAAATGAACAAAACCATTATGGCGGCGATCCGTGCGCATGCGCTGGAGGAATCCCCGCGCGAGTGCTGCGGCTTCGTCATCCAGTCGGGGCGACGCCAGCGTTACATCCCGGTACCGAACAGCCACGAAAACCCGACGGAGCATTTCCGCATTGACGGCGAGCACTGGGCGAACGCTGAGGATGTCGGAACCATCATCCGGGTCATTCACTCCCACCCAGGCGACGGCGCACGACCTATCCCGTCAGACCTCGATCGCCAGCAGTGCAATAACTCCGGCGTGGTCTGGGGCATCTATGCGCCGGACTGCGATGAATACGCAGAAATAACGCCGGACGCCATCCCGCTGATTGGCCGCCCGTTCATTCTGGGCTCGCACGACTGCTGGGGGCTGGTCATGGACTGGCATGCCACCCAGGGCGTGATGCTTAACGATTTTCGCGTGGATTACCCGTGGTGGGAAAGCCAGTACCCGGACAACCTTTATTTCGAGAACTGGGAGCGGGAAGGGTTTGTCGAATGCGATCCGGCGCCCGGCTGCATGGTCATCATGCAGGTGGAGTCTGCCAAGTGGAACCACGCGGGGATCATCACCGAAGAAGGCGAACTGCTCCACCACCTGTACGGGCAGCCATCCTGCATCACGCCATATGCCCGCGGTTACTTCAAAGACCGGACCATGATCTGCGTTCGCCACAAAGACCTGCCGCAGGAGATACAGCCATGGCGCGCTTAACCACTATTCGATTGTACGGCGTGCTGGGAGCCCGGTTTGGCCGCGTTCACAGGCTTGCAGTCCAGACTTCAGCAGAGGCAGTGAAGGCGCTCTGTATCAACCTGGACGGGCTGGAAAGCTACCTGATGAACGCCAAAAAGAACGGAATGACTTTTGCGGTGTTCCGCGGTAAGCGCAACATCGGCGTGAATGACTTCAAGGGGCTGTCAGGGGACACCGATATCCGCATCGCACCAGTGATGGAGGGGGCCAAAAAAGCCGGCATTTTTCAAACCATCCTTGGTGCCGTGATGGTGGTTGCGGGCATTGTAGTATCGGGTCTCTCTGCTGGTTGGGCTGGGCCAGTTGGTGGGGCGATGATATCCGCTGGTATCGGCATGATGGCCGGCGGCATTTACCAGATGCTCTCGCCGCAGCCCAAAGGCCTGCAGGGGCGCGACGATCCCGATAACAAACCCAGCTATGCCTTCGGCGGCGCAGTGAATACCCTGGCAATGGGTAACCCGGTCGCGCTGCTGTATGGCGAGCGCGAGATCGGCGGTGCCATTATCAGTGCGGGGATCGTGGCTGAGGACATCTGACGACTTCTTACTCTTCAATTAGCACCCAATCGGGTGCTTTTTTTATGGATGCAATATGGCAACGATTACTGGTGCAAAGGGCGGCAGCCAGAAGCAGCACACGCCTGTTGAGCAGCCTGATTCAGCTCAGTCTATGGCGCGCTGCCGCATGCTGCTGGCGCTTGGCGAGGGTGAGTTTGCTGGTGGGCTGGATGCGACCCGGATTTTCCTCGACGGCACGCCGCTGGGCAATGCCGACGGCTCAATGAACTTTGAGAACGTCTCCTGGGATTTTCGTCCCGGCACACAGACCCAGATGCCGATCCCCGGTTTTCCCGCGGTTGAGAACGAGACCAGCATCGGCGTATCGCTGACGAAGGCCACCCCCTGGACCCGCGCTATCAGCAATACCCAGATTGATGCGGTGCTGGTGCGTATTGGTATCCCTGGGTTACAGCAGCAGGAGAACGACGCCGATATCGTCGGCACTACCGTCGCGTATCACATTGATGTTGCGGTTGATGGCGGGGCCTATAAGACAATGCTCACCAAAACGGTAACGGAAAAGCTCAGTTCTCTGTACGAGCTGACGCACCGCATCAACCTGCCGAAAGCCACCACTGGCTGGCAGATCCGTGTGGTCCGGGACACTGCCGACAGCACCAGCCAGATGCTGCAGAACAAAACGCAGGTGCAGGCCATCACTGAGGTCATCGACGCTCGCCTGCGCTATCCGCATACCGCGCTGCTGTATGTTTCATTCAACGCCAAGGCGTTCAGCAACATCCCGAAGATTTCCTGCAAGCCGAAAGGCCGGGTTATCCGCATTCCGCAGAACTACGATCCCGACGCGCGGACGTACAGCGGCACATGGGACGGCACATTCAAATGGGGCTGGACCAATAACCCGGCGTGGATCTGGTTTGACGTGCTGACTGAACCGCGCTTTGGCCTTGGCCGCCGGGTCACGGTGGATATGCTCGATAAATGGGAGCTCTACCGCATCGCCCAGCGCTGTGACCAGCAGGTACCGGACGGGAAGGGCGGTACCGGTACAGAGCCGCGCTTTATGTTTGACGTCTATATCCAGTCGCAGGCCGACGCCTGGCAGGTGATCAAGGATATCGCTGCTGGATTCAACGGCATGACGTTCTGGGGCAACAACATGTTCAATGTTGTCTCTGATATGCCGGCAGATACCTCGAAACTGCAGATCCTCACCCGCGCATCAGTGGTGGGCAAGCCGACCTATTCCAGCGGCAGCGAAAAGACGCGATTCTCGAGCGCACTGATTAACTTCAGCGACCCGGATAACCATTATCAGGACCGCACTACCGCGGTAATGTTTCCTGACCTGGTGAAGCAGTTCAAATTCAAGCAGACGCAGCTCACGGCCATCGGCTGCACACGTGAGAGCGAGGCTCAGCGCCGCGGTGGATGGGCAGTTTATTCTAATTCACTGGACCGCATCATCACGCTGCAGACCGGACTGGACGGCTTTGCCTATGTGCCGGGTACGGTGTTTGCCTTTGCTGATGAGCGCGTCTCAGGGCGGGTTTATGGCGGGCGCGTCATGGACTATAACGCCGGGCTAAAAGCGGTAACAACTGACCGCGGTACCAGCGCAGTGGCGGGCGATACACTGATGATCCGCACCCTGGGCGGCATTGTTGAAAGCCGGGTGATCCAGGCGGTCAACGGTACGCAGTTGATTGTGGATAGGGCCTTCACAGCAGCGCCAGCGCCAAATGCCGTCTTCGTTATTGATGCCGGTCAGTTGCGCCTCCAGTATTTCCGCGTCACGAACCTGGCTTTTAACGACGAGGAGAACACCTATTCGATCACCGGCGCAGAATACAACGCATCTAAATATGATGCTGTGGACCACAATGCCCGGCTGGATATTCCGCCGATCAGCCTCATACCCACGGGGGTTGTATCACAGCCCGGCAATATCGTGGTGTCGAGTTACGAGTCGGTGCGCCAGGGCCAGCGCATAGCGACGCTGACCGCATCCTGGGATGTTCCGCTGGATAAAGCAGGTAAGCCTCAGGCCGATGTGATCGCCTATCAGGCTCAGTGGCGCCGGAACGACAGCGAGTGGATAAACGTCCCTCAGACAGGCCTTCGCAATATTGAGGTACCCGGCATTTTTGAAGGTGATTACCTGGTGCGGGTCCGGGCGATAAACTCAGGCGGGGCGTCCAGCCTGTGGGCAACGTCAACGCTGACCCATCTCAAAGGCCGGGTGGGTGATGTTCCAAAGCCAGTGAATTTCCGCACTACGCCATTGCTCTGGGGCGTGCAACTGGATTGGGATTTCCCTGCGGGCACCGGCGATACGCTGCAGACAGAAATTCAGTATTCCACGGCATCAACCGGTGCGAATCCCATGCTGCTGGCTGGCGTGCCGTATCCCCAGCAAATATACCAGCAGTTGGGCCTGAAAGCCGGGGTAGGGTTCTGGTACCGGGCGCGGCTGGTCGATCGCACCGGCAACAAGTCTGCCTGGACTGACTTCATTCAGGGCAGCAGCAGCTCGGTTGCCGCTGATTACCTGGTGGATATCGATAACCAGATCAAACAGACCGACGCCTATAAGAACCTTGTTTCGGACATCACGGATCTGGGTGATGATCTAAAGTCTGCGCATGACGACATCAAGACGGTTACGACGGAATCGGCGACGACGAAAGCAGGTCTGGCGCAGGAAGTCACGGACCGAAAGAAAGCCATCACCGACGAGGCCGCCGCGCGCGGGCAGGCGCTGCTGACCGAGAAGAACGAGCGTCTGGCGGATATCAGCAACGTCAACCAGACGATTCAGACCAGCACCGAATCGCTGGCGCAGCAGATCGCCCAGGTATCAGCTGGCACCGGCTCGCAGTTCGATCCGGCCAAAATCTGGTATTTCGATACATCAGTCGAGGGCTGGTCCGGGAACGGGACACCGACCATTGTCGATGGCTGGCTTCGTCCTGCTAACCATGCATCTGATCCTTGGGTGTCATCACCGGGCTCGCTGGGCATAACAGCTGCTGCTTATCGCTTTCTGAAGCTGCGCATCAAGAAAGTGGGTACTCCCGCCTGGGTGGGGGAAATTCGCTGGCGCAACACGGCTGGTTTCAACGACACTAACCGGTTCACCGTGGCGGAGCCCGCTTATAACTCTGACGGCGTCGCCACACTTGAGTGTGACGATATCCCCTGGCTGGCCGACACGACGATCAACCAGATTCGACTGGACCTGTCCACGAAACAGGACGCGACGAACTACTTTCTGATTGACTGGGTGGCAGTCGGGCGGCCAACGCCGGGAGCCGGGATGGCGGCGCTGCAGCAGGAAACGGCGGCGCGCGTATCAGGTGACCAGGCGGAAGCCACGGCGCGCGAGACACTGGCGACGCAGATCCGGGGCGGCTATACCGGTGACGACCCGTCAAAACTGGCATCGGGGCTGCTGTATACCGAACGCCAGGCGCGCATCACCGCGCAGGAAGCAGAGGTGACAGAGCGGAAGAAGCTGGAGTCGACCGTCAACGCTAACCAGGCTTCCGTTACACAGGAGCTGGCGACGCTGACAACTGAGCAGGATGCTCAGGCCACTACGCTTTCGGGACTGCAGGTTACCGTCGGCAAAAACACCGCTGATATCACTACGGTCACCAAAGCCGTTGCTGATAACAATAAGGCGCAGACCACCGCGCTGGCTGCGGTTAAGGCCACGACTGACCAGAATAAGACGGATATCAGCACGGAAACCACGGCCCGCACGGATAGTGACAGCGCGCTGGGCCGCCGTATTGACAGTCTGAAAGTTGATGTGGACGGCAACACGGCCAGCCGGGACGCCGGGATTATCGGCAACGTCACCAATGCGCTCGCCAACTTCACAGCGTTCTCGGATCAGCGCGTCACGTTCGCTGTTGGCGAAACGAAAACGATGGCCGAGATCACCGACGTCAGGAAGACCTCTGCAGACGCCACAAGCGCCGTTGCGGAGCAGGTCACCTCGCTTAAGGCCACGGTTGAGCAGAACGGCCAGACCAACGCTGCCGCCATTACGCGCATTGATAAAGCCGTTACGGATCTGGAGAGCGCCACGGCGACCAGCATTCAGCAGGTCACGGCATCGATTGGGCAAACCAACGCCAACGTCCAGACGACAAGTCAGGCTGTTGCTGATATCAACGGTAAGCTGAGTGCTCAGTGGGGCGTAAAAGTCCAGGTCGAAGCGAACGGCATCAAACGTATCGCGGGTATCCAGTTGGGCATTGATGCCTCGGGCTCTTCTAACTTCCTCGTCAGCGCCGACACGTTCGCGGTGTATAACCCGACGACTACCGGACAGGAACTGGTGTTTGCGGCGACCGGCGGGCAGATGTTTTTGCGATCGGTGTTCATCCAGGATGGTTCTATGGATAACGCCAAGATCGGCAATTACCTCCAGTCCAGTAACTGGGACGGGACCGGCAACGTTGGCTGGCATATCAATAAATCCGGGTATGCCACGTTCAACGGCGTGACCGTTCGCGGGACGATCTATGCCACTGACGGGAGTTTTAAAGGCAGAGTTGAGGCGACCAGCGGGAGCTTCAGGGGCACGGTTGAAGCGACATCTTTCATTGGAGATGTAGCCAACACTGGGGTATTCCCCGACGCCACCGGCAGATCAAACGGCATCGCAACTGCGACCGTGAACATGTATTACACCGATTCCAGCAATAACGGACTCGGCAAAAACGCCGTTGTGGAGGCGATGATCTACGTGCGGGGGATTACAGGTGCGGTCACGGCCACCGTGCAGATGGTCATTGCAGGCAACATCCGCACGATTAACTACGATGTCCCCATTGGTGGGGTATGGCTCACCGCCCGACATGCGGCGTCCGGCATGGGCGGCCAGCGTATCGACGCCAGCATCACCGTTACTTCCAGTAATGCGTCGGTCGGTGTTACTGCCCCGACAATGACGGTAACGCGCGGCACCGGCTCTTTCTCCTCCTGATCCTCATAACTTCACCTCAATAACCCGGCTCCGGCTGGGTTTTTCATTTTAAGGACATCACGAATGGCAACGATTGATGACGATTTAGCGAAATCCGTCACGGAAGGATTTCGCCAGGCGCAAATTGATATCGTCAACCAGGACCTGATTTTATCGGGTACCGGTGACGTCACAGTAACGCTGGCTGACGGTTCGAAAAAGACCGGCCCGAGCTGGTCCAAGCTTATCACCGCAGCTAACGCGGCAGGAACCAGCGCCGCTGCAGCCAAAACCAGTGAAACGAATGCTCTGGCGTCAAAAAATGCAGCAGCACAAAGCGCCACGAACGCGGCAACGTCTGAGGGTAACGCACTCGCTTCGAAGAATGCCACCAAGACCTCAGAAACCAACGCCAAAACGTCTGAGACGAACGCGAAGACTTCAGAAAATAACGCCAAAACCAGCGAAACTAACGCCGCAACATCACTGGCCGCCGCGCAGTTGCTGACCTCTGTACCTTACGAAGAGGCTCCTTTTCCTGACGTCTGGTTGCCGCTCAATGATGACATGCGCCTGTTGGCGGGGTACGCGCCTTATGACCGGCTGACGATTTCCGGGCAGATTCTGGATCTGGCATCAAAGTCAGCGACCTTCACTCGGTTAACCACCGGAACGTATATCGACAAATGCGGTGTAATGCAGACCGCCGCTATTAACGAGCCACGATTTGAGCGAGAAGGTTTGTTAATGGAAGGGGTTGGCACTAACTTATATACCTACTCCGAACAGTGGGGGACGGGTTCCCGAGTCACCACGACAAATAACAGCGGTGATTCTCCTCGCGGCGACAAGACGATGGCGCTATTGGTTGAGGATACGGCTAGTGCGGAACATTATGCGCAAGACCGTAATATCGTCTTAACGTCCGGGACGATATATTGTTATTCTGTATTTGTTAAAGCTCATACAAATTCTCGTCTTTTATACTTACGGGTTGCAACTGGAACCACTGCTGGAGTTTTCTTTGATCCCGTTGCAGGAGCATTCGTTGGCGGTGCTGTCGGTGCCCATTACCTGGACCGTGGATTTGATGATCTTGGGAATGGCCTTTATCGTGTCTGGATGTCGCTCACCGCTGGAGCGACTCAGAGTAGCGTTTTCCGTCTGCAATTAGCAAAAGATGGAGTAACGGCAAGTTATGCCGGTGATGGCGTATCCGGTTTATATATTTGGGGAGCTCAATTAGAAGCTGGACCTGTCCCTACCTCGTATATTCCAACTGAGGGATCCACAGTCACCAGAGGGGCAGATTACTGGAATCTGCTACCTGAGAATGTGGGATATAAAACGTTAGCAACTAAATTTAAACGTACTGTAGCTTTTGAAGTTGTAGTAAAAGGTTTTGGGCCTTCTGCAAGTAACTACGTTGATATAGTTCGTGTGGCTGGTAGCAACAATGACATTATTTGCCGACTCAGCTCGGCAAATAGACTTACGTCATATAGGGATGGAGGGGGGACATTTGTATCTTACATCGCTAATACCCCAGGCGTTCTCGTACATAAAATAGATGGGGACGAATATTCCTTGTTCTTTAATGGGAGTACTGCTACTAGAACGCAAGTCCCGGTTAGCAACACAACATCGGCATCGGCTATTTCAAACACAACAGGCCCGTCAGGCACTACTTTTGTTTATCACATTCGCAACTTCCGTATTTGGCACCGACTATTAACCCTTAATCAAATTAAAGGACTCCGCTAATGAGAGACTTATTTCTGCGCTTTACTGACGCTAACGAAATGCGAACGCAATTAAGCGCGGCGGGGGTTATGGATGATGAGGGGCAGTGTGGTTTACATCACCCGAATATCAGTCTGGATGTGGTTGGAGTTATTACCGTGCCCGGAGAAATTCTAAATCCAGGACAAGAAAACGAAGTTATCAAATACGTCAGCCTGCCCGGATTTCACGCCAATTTGCGCGTGACAGACGATTCGCTGGAACTGGCATCGTTAGATGCCTTTGGGGTCTTCCCTGACAGCCCGTACCGGGTATGGGCATAAGGAGCACAACATGGCAAACAGAAAAGATACTATTAGCCTGGCCGCTGCGGACATCTCTGGGCTGAAGTCAGCTGCACAGCGGGATGTCGGAACGTCCTCAGGAAACGTGATGGAGGTCGGTGCTTTTGGACTGGGCAGCAGTAATTTGGCGAGCATCAACCAGGGTGATCGTAAAGGATTTGGGGCTTATAACGCCAAGATGCTGCTGGGCGGCATCGACAACAATACTGCAGTGCTGGGCATGCCCTTTGATGCCTCAACCGCATTTCAGTTTTGCTTCCCGGCACGCCTTGATGTGCCGCCTGAGTTATACCTGCGGCTGCTCAGTTCATCTCCAACGTATGACGGGAAAATCTGTAAGGTATATACCGATTCCAATACCACCAAAGCAGCCGATGGCACGTTAAAGTCAGCATCCCCAATCGTCAAAGTTTATGCCGATGGCTCTTCGGAAACGAACTATGAATCTGAAGGCGTGACCGTAACGCGCCAGGGGGAAGGCGTTTATCTCATCACGGGCTGTCTCGGGCTGAATGCTGATGCAGCGTGGGGTGGTATCGATGGCGGGTTTGATATCCCCAAAGACCGCAATCGCCAGCCGCTGATCTGGCTGGATTACAAAGTGAACCCGGACGGTTCAGTGCTGGTGAAAACGTATCATCGGACTCACCCGGGCGCGCCGGAGTTCGCCCGTAACGAACGGGAAGGTTTTAACGAAGGTGACCCAATCGACATTCCAGCGGATCAGTATGTCTCCATCCGCGTGGAGATGCCGGTGGACAGCATCTGGAATGAGCGCCAGCTGGAGGCCGCGGCTGCTATGGCTGAAACAGTCCCAGAAGAACAGCCGGATGTTCAGCCATAATTATCATCAGCCGTATCTGCGAACAACTCAAGATAGAAAAAAAGCCCGCACGGGAGCGGGCGTAACTCCCTAAGTGTTGTTATCAATCCCGCGTTCAGGGCGCAGGTTATTAACGTATCGGCAGCATAAGCCATTACTTTAGGTAGATAGCATTAGCGCTTCGTTTAAAATCATCTAAATTTAATGAAGTTGAATCCCCCTGTGCGGCGGGGCAATCCAGTTAACTGCTGAATGCAGATATGCTTGCGGCTCGTGTGACTGATAACGAGTCACCGGGAGACACCCGGCACCTGTATCAGGGTAAGCTATATGTTTGTGCTGATTTCATTTGCCTGCTTAATCGGCAGGCATTTTTTACAACTTTGAGAAGGAATCTCTGATGGCGGGAGTTGTTTTGTTAGCCGTTTTGTTTGTGCTTATCGTGTCGGGTCTTATCGGTCTTTCCCGGGCATTATTAAATATCTGGTGCGGTCCGGAGCAACATTAACTCGTTCAGGATGACGCGTGGCTCTACCCTAAACTGCGAGCGCTGCTGGTTCATTGCATTTGGTCATGTTTGTTAGTCAGTGCTTTTAAGCCTGGCTACAAAAACATTAAGAAATGTTAATCATTGCACCTTTATTTATAACGAAACTATGTATGATGTCAGTTCAGCCAGCGCCGTGAGGGTCATACCTGTTATGAAATTTCTCTGTCCTGTATGCAGAAGTAACCGGTTCTTTTTCACATCCTTCGATCCCATACAAAATCTGCCACACGGTGCGTTATGTTCTGTATGCGGAACCCGGCTTACTACGCGCTCCATCCTTCCAGCGTCGCGCAAAAGGCGCTGGCCTAAACAAGTGGTTTAGGCTTCTTGTGATACAAAGCTGACCACCTGAAGCGTCGCGAGGTCTGCTAAGAGCGAAAAGCGGACGCCCGCATAGCGTAAACAGGCGTCCGATATTTTGAAGTGGGCAGATTACTTAACCCGCTTCCCCGTTTCGTCAATGACCTTCTCGCCATCCTCTTTGGTAAACACTCCTTTCTGGCCTTCCGGTAGAATATCCAGCACTATTTCTGAAGGACGGCAAAGACGAGTGCCAAGCGGCGTAACGACAATCGGCCGATTAATCAGGATCGGATGTTGAAGCATGAAATCAATCAACTGCTCATCACTAAATTTCTCTTCATCAAGTCCCAGTTGTTCATAAGGCTCAACATTC
>NZ_DIAO01000012.1:0-198165 GCF_002416465.1 Leclercia sp. UBA5076 | reverse complement strand
CTCTTTGGTCGTGCGTCATTATGCGGTATTAGCTACCGTTTCCAGTAGTTATCCCCCTCCATCAGGCAGTGTCCCAGACATTACTCACCCGTCCGCCACTCGTCACCCGAGAGCAAGCTCTCTGTGCTACCGTTCAACTTGCATGTGTTAGGCCTGCCGCCAGCGTTCAATCTGAGTCATGATCAATCTCTTCAATTTAAGTTTGATGCTCGTGAATTAAACTTCGTAATAAATTACGTGTTCACTCAGGGACTTGGTATTCATTTATTGTCCGAAGACATTAAGAATCCATGTCACTTTGAGTGCCCACACAGATTGTCTGATAAATTGTTAAAGAGCAGTGCAACGTGGCTTTCGCTCACCGTTGCGAGGTGGCGTATATTACGCCTTCCTCTTTCAGAGTCAAGCGATTATTTTCGCTTTTCTCCTCAACCGGCCCGGCTGTTAGTGTGAAGTGATTCACATCCGCCGTGTCGATGGAGGCGCATTATAGGGAGTTCTCCGGCGCCCGCAACCCTTAAATGTCATAAAAATGACTGACTGCTGCATTCCCCAGCAAAAGCCCGCCTTATACCTGATTACCCACAGAGTTATCCACAAACATGCTGATATTCTCTACTATATAGAGGCTAAGGCGGGTTCAGAATCACGCTGCGGCCTGTTCTTTGCGTACCAGAAGGGTGGTAAGTATAAAGGAGAGCACCAGCGAGATCGCCACACCCGCCAGAGCAAAGATAAAGTACGGCCCTATATAAGCAGGCAAACTGAAGATGCTTGACAGGATATAGCCATAGAGGCGCACCCCGAAGAAGGCGATAAAGGCTGATGCCAGCGAGCTGGCCACCGTGGCGGCGATAAAAGCTTTCTTGTAGCGCGTCAGGACGCCAAAGAGTGCCGGTTCGGTAATCCCCAGCAGCGCAGAGATGGCTGCCGACAGCGTAACGGTCTTCTCCTGACGGTCTCGGCTCAGCCGCCAGATAGCAAATGTCGCCCCCGCAATTGCCATATTGGCCATAAACATCATCGGCATCAGCATGTCGTAACCACGGTCGCTGAAGTTTTGCAGGGCAATCGGCGTCATCGCGTGATGCATACCGGTCAGGATCGCCACCGGACGGATAGCCCCGACGATAAGCCCGGCAAAGCTGGCCGACACGCCAAACAGTCCTTCTATAAAGAAGGCGAGTCCTTTACCCAGCCAAATGCCCACGGGGCCGATCACCACCAGTGCCGCCAGGGCGCCTATAAAGAGGGAAAGCGTTGGTGTGAACACGGTTTTCAATACATCCGGCATAATGCTGTCTACCCAGCGATGGATATAGCTTAATGCCAGCACCGAGAAGATCACCGGAATGACGCTCGAGGCATAGTTAAAGACGGAGACCGGTATGGCATTCATTAACCAGAGCGCGCTGACCGCCCCTTCCTGATGTGTCGCCAGGGCTTTCGCTGCTTCTATTAAGGAGGGATACATCAGACAGGCGGCAACCGCCGCGGCAAGATACTCATTCGTTTTGAAGATCTTTGCCGCCGACACGGCAAGAAAGAAAGGCAGAAAATAGAACACGCCGCTGGCAATCAGGTCGATAACCATAACAGTATCGCTTTTCGCTGATACCAACTTCAGTGCAATCAGCCCGGCCAGCAGCCCTTTTATCATCCCGGCCCCGGCAATGGCCGGAACAATCGGGCCAAACACGCCCGAGACGGTATCCATAAAGAGGGAGACCAGACTTTTACGCCCCTTCGTCGCCGTCGGCGCCTGATCGCCCCCTTGACCGAGTACCTTAACCATTTGCACGTACCAGCTGTTCACCTTCGGCCCAATAATCACCTGAAACTGATCGCTCTGCAGTTGCGCGCCCAGCACGCCCGGCAGATTTTTTATCGCGGTCTGATCAACTTTGTTATCGTCGATAAGATCAAACCGTAGCCGCGTCATACAGTGCCAGACTTTATTAATATTCCCCTGGCCGCCGACCAGATAAATAATATTGTTGATGGCTTCTTGCATCCCCATAAAGACTCCTGCCGGTATGGTTGTTGTTTTATTGATGCTCCGAGAATAATTAACCCCCCCATACAAAACAAACCAATAAAATTTGACACCGCTCACACTTAACCATCTAAAAGACGGTAAAACAATATGCAATGCACAATTGGTACGGCTTTTAATTAAAATAGAATAAAATAACTGACCAAAATAAATAATAAAAAAATGGTTTACCTGTAAACATTTTTGGGGCGATGATATTCCCATTCCGTATTTCCACAGCGCAGCAAAGGAGTTTTTCGTGACGCCTGTGATTATCAAAAATATCGAGTGTTTTATTACGCGCCCGGACCGACATAACCTGGTGACCGTGCGCGTCACCACCGAAAACGGGCCCATTGGACACGGTTGCGCCACCTTCCAGCAACGCCCGCTGGCGGTGAAAACCCTGGTGGATGAGTACCTTAAGCCGCTGCTCATCGGCCGGGATGCCAATAACATCGAAGATCTGTGGCAAATGATGAACGTTAACGCTTACTGGCGTAACGGTCCGGCAATGAACAACGCGATTTCAGGCGTGGATATGGCTCTGTGGGATATTAAAGGGCAACTGGCCGGAATGCCGCTTTATCAGCTGCTGGGTGGAAAAGCCCGTGATGCGATCCCGGCTTACAGCCACGCCAGCGGCGAAACGCTGGAGGAACTCTTTGCCTCCGTTGATAAACTGGTGGCGCAAGGCTATCGGCATATCCGCTGCCAGCTTGGTTTTTATGGCGGAACGCCATCGGCGTTACATGCCCCGGAAAATCCGACGTCAGGGGCCTGGTTCGATCAGCATGAATACATCGCGAATACCGTGGAGATGTTCCGCACCCTGCGCGAAAAATATGGCTGGAAACTCCATTTCTTACACGACGTTCATGAGCGATTATTCCCGCAGCAGGCGGTGCAACTGGCAAAACAACTTGAGCCTTACCAACCCTACTTTATTGAAGATATTTTACCGCCGCAGCAGAGTGCCTGGCTGGAACAGGTTCGCCAGCAGAGCTGCGTGCCGCTGGCGATGGGCGAGCTCTTCAATAATCCCGCTGAATGGCACGAGCTGATTGTGAACCGCCGCATCGACTTTATTCGCTGCCACATCTCGCAGATTGGCGGCATTACACCGGCGCTGAAGCTTGCGCATCTCTGTCAGGCCTTCGGCGTGCGTCTCGCCTGGCATGGCCCCGGCGATATGACCCCTATCGGCGTGGCGGTAAATACGCACCTGAACATTCATTTGCATAATGCCGCCATTCAGGAATTTATTCCGCGTTCTGCCGCCACCGACAGCGTATTCCCTGGCGCGCCTGAGGTGAAAGACGGGTTTGTTTATCCGCCGACAGCGCCCGGCATCGGCACCGCCTTCAATGAAGAGCGAGCTCTGGCCTATCCGTTGGTTTATCGCCCGCATGAATGGACGCAAAGCCGCCTGCCGGACGGCTCGATTCACACGCCCTGATGTTGTCGCCAGGCTAAATTATCGCGGTTATACGGGCTGACCCAGGTGCAGGTGTAGTTGATATCAATAATATCGCTCACCTCAAAGACCCGACCCCCCTCCAGTATTCCACGATTATTAATATGCATTGCTGGGCTGCCTTTTTTGCAGCCCAGTATTACCGCCTGCTCCCGGCTGACGCTGACCGCCCGGTAGGTGGTCAGCATATGGGAAATGATCATTCCTTTATTTAAGACGTACTGCTGAATGGAACGCTCAATCGCCTGCTGATTAAGATCGGGGAAATCGGCGGCCGGCATGCTGGACACTTCCAGCTGTACGGGCTGGTCATCGACGTAGCGCAGGCGGCAAAAGTGCCAGATAAAACTCTCTTCATCGATGCCGAAGATCTGCTGCGCCGCGCGATCGGGCCTCCTCTTATGCAGGCTAATCATCCGGTAACGCATCTGATCGAATCGCTTTTCCGTGATCGAATTATAAATCAGCGGATTATTGCGTGCATGCTCGTTGATCCAGATCCCCGAGCCCTGCACGATCCGCACCACGCCAATACTGACCAGTTTTTCCAGCGCCTGGCGGATGGTGAAACGCGAGACGCCATACTCTTCGGCCAGCTGTCTTTCAGGAGGAAGTTTACGTGGCCCTGCCGTGGTGTCCTGATAGATTTTGCTCAACAGATCCTGGGTCACAAACTCTTTCTTTTTCATTGTTCCATCCTGAAGTCACTCAACGTTGATCGCACCTCAACACTCCGGCAAATCTTGTGCCAGCAAGCGCGGCCAGACTACCGCCCAGTCGGAGCCATGCCCCAACCCGCTGACCACCTCCGTTTGCACACAGTTCCCCCCCACCGCCTGTTGAAAACGTCTGGCGACGGCGGGCGGCACGGTGGTATCGGCTTCTCCACTGTAGTGGATCTGTGGCAGGACGCGAAGCGTAGGCGCACGATCAATAGCGCTTTCCGCCTCGGGCATCGGACTGACACGGTGCAGGGCATTGACATACGCCACGTCGAGATTGCCCGCCACCGTGCGCAGAGAGCGCACATCATTCCGTCGTTCGGCTAACAGCGCGGCGATATTACCGCCCCCGGAGTAGCCAACCAAATCGAGCTTCACGCCGGGATAACGCTTCACCATCTGGCTGAGCGCCTCATTCATCGCATCAATGACCGCAGGTGAAAAACGATCCTGCGTCCAGATATTTACACGGCAGTGCGCCGGCAAAGGCGGCCCGATAAACTGGCAGGGCCGGGCCAGATAAAGCACATTGGCATGGCTATCCGCCGCCGCCAGCATCAGGCCAACTGGATTACGAGGTGTCGGATTATCCGAGGGTGTGAAGCGGTTTTTCCAGGCAAAGCCATCCCCCTCGATATAGACCCGCAACGAAACAACCGGAGGCGTGATTCGATGCCAGCTGGTAATCGGGAAGGGATCTGTATCAAACTTCTCACTGATCAGACCACTCTCCCTGGCGATTTTTTGTACGGCACCCTGCGGATTGGCTGAAATACATCCCGCCAATAATAAAGATAAATTAATCAATACCGTTCCCTGCAATAAGTGAGGATATATCCTCATTCCGCCACCAGCCTTAAGTCAAATTATAAACATTACAAAAAATATGCAATAAATTCTCCCTGAAATAATTAAGCAGGACTTATTGTTTTCAGCAACGAATTGTATATTCTGCGCCCGAAGATATCGGATTAATCCGAAGAGATCGCCACAACCTTTGCACAATCATCGCTACTTATGACGGAATACCATGGAAAAGAAACGCCTTAGCCAGCTGATCTCCCTGCTGGTTGCATCGACGGCTGCGCACGCCTTCGCAACGTCTCCCGAGTTAATTATCGACACGCCAACGAGTAATATTCAGATCGCTGACGGAAAAGAGCTGGTGCATATTACCCATGCGGGAAGTATCACCGGCACCCCTACCAATGCCTTAACCGTGAACGCGGGCGTCACTGTAACGACACTTACCAATGATGGGATGATTAGCGACACCGTTGATAACCCTTTATTGTTAAACAACAATATTGTTCAGATTGATGGAACAATAGATACGCTAAACAATAACGGCACCATCTCCAGCCAGAGCCTGTATCAAAACGGCAGCGTCGTGGCGGTGGGTGCGACGGGGGTGATTAACACCTTCATTAACAGCGGCACGCTCGAGAGAGTTCCTGGCTCTTACAACCTTTTCGGGTATAACAACAACGGTACCTTGAGCAATGCCGGGACTATCGGCACCCTGGTTAATGCCGTGGATGGCAAGATTGTGGGCTATCGCGGCATCAACAATCAGGGCACCATCGACAACCTAAATAATGCCGGCCTTATCTCTTCTGTGAATAACGATAACGGCATATTCATGGGGCAAAAAGGGGCCATTTTTAACAGCGGGACGATTGGCTCCCTGCATAACACCGGAACAATTGAAGGCGGCACGACCGATTATTACGGCAGCTCCGGGATTATCAACCAGGGCATCATTAACGCTATCGTTAATGATGAGAAGATTAACGGCAGCTCCTTCGGCATTATCAACTCCGGCACCCTTAATACCCTTGTTAATAACGGTAACATCACCGCCAACGACACCGCTGTCTATAACAACAGCAATAACAACAGCGTTATTGGCTCCATTGTGAACAACGGTGAAATCTCGGGTAACTGGAGCGGGATTTACATCTGGAACTACAACAACCAGGGCAACACGGAGATCGTCAATAACGGCCTTTTAAGCGGCGGGGGCTATGCCCTGTTTGTTAACGGTAATAATAGTGACACGGTAACCCTCACCAATACCGGCACCATTACCGGTGATATTTACTCCACCAGCACGGCACCATTAACTCTTAACGGTGGCACCACCATGGGCACGCTGACCGGCATCGACGGCGCGACGGGCACCATTACTGGCTCTAATGTCACATTTGGCAGCGGCTCGCTGCTGCTCAACGATAATGTCAGCACGTTTAGCGTTATCCCTGAGTATGGCCTGATGGCAATGCAGATGAGCGACGACATTGAAGTGACGACCGGCACCGTACTGAACGAAGCCGCGTCCCTTCAGGTCAATAACAGCATCAACATTCTGGGTGATTATCATCAGAAAGCGGCCGCAACGCTCATCTCCGGCATCTCCGATCTGGCCGAGGCTAACGGCGATGTGCTTGCCGACGCCGGATATGGTCGTCTGAACGTCAGCGGTAATGCCACTATCGACGCGGGCTCAAGCATCAATCTGCTGCGCACCGGCAGCACCTATAAGTTCGCTGAAGGGCAGCGCTATGTGGTCATCAACGCCAGTGGCGCCCAGACCGACTACCATGCCGATCAGCTGAACTATAAAGCGCTCGGCTACCGTGGTGCGGTCAACGGCACCGTGTATGAAGATGCGACGAGCAAGGCGCTGGTGTTAACCCTGGGCGCAGAGCCGGTCACTCCCGATCCGGTAGAGCCACAGCCCCAGCCGCAGCCGCAGCCTGAGCCGACGCCAGAAGTGACCCCGCCTGTGGTGACCGAGCCTGAGATCGCCCCGCCGGTCGTTACGACCCCGGCACAGCCGACCCAGCCTGCGCCAGCGGAACCCACACCTGCTCAGCCGACCAAACGGGGCTATGCCACTATCCCAAGCGCTACCGCGTCACTGGGCGGGCTGGCGAGCTACTCCGGTATCGCCTCACCGCAACTGCTGAATTTGTATAACGCCTCGCTGGCAATTGAAGGTAAACAAGAGGCGAACCGCGTTGGCGAGCGTCTCTCTACCAGCCAGAATCTCAACACCAGCTCAGCGGCAACCGTTGCCATCTCTACCGCTCAGGCCGTAGTGGGTGCTCACATCGATGCCGTGCGTAATCCACAGGCCTCCGGCGTGAGCGGGGTGGCAACCGGTGATGACTACGCAGAAAACTGGATTGTCTGGGGTCAGCCGTTCGGCGGTTATGCCCGCCAGCAGAGCAGTGACGACGTGAGCGGTTACTCAGCGAAATTTGGCGGCCTGATCATCGGTGCCGACCGTGCCCTGGGTGACGCCTGGCGTCTGGGCGCGGCGCTGAACTACAGCAACACCTCCGTACATGGTAAAGACAACCTGAGCGGCAACAACTCCACCGCCGATAACTATGGGGTGATTGGTTATGCGGCCTACACCGGCAATCCGTGGTATCTGAACCTCTCCGCGGGCCTGAACCGTCAGAACTACAGCTCCGTTCGCCGCGCCGATTTCACCGGTTTCTCCGGCGCGGCGCACGGCAAGTTCAACGGCCAGTCGGTCACTCTGCAAAGCGAGCTGGGTTACCCGATCACGCTGCCAGCCGACGTGGTACTGACCCCGCTCGCGGGCCTGACCTACGGTTATCAGCATGTGGAGGGCTACAGCGAAACTGGCGGCAATGGGATGGCGCTGGATGTCAGCAGCACCCATACGCAGTCGGTAGTCAGCGATATCGGCGCCCGCCTGGAGAAGAGCTTTTCCACCGGTCTGGGTAATCTGACGCCGTTTGCCCAGCTCTCCTGGATCCACCAGTACGATAACCGCCAGGTCAGCAGCCATGCGACCTATGCCGCCGATGCCGTGGGTGAAACCAGCTTTATCACCAAAGGAGCTTCACCGGTGAAAGATATGGCCAGCGTAGCTATCGGCACCACGCTCTACGACGCCAACGATCTGAGCTTTGACGCGCGTTACGACCTGCAGGCCGGCGATCGTTACCAGGCGCATACTTTCAGCCTGCGTTTACGCAAGTCGTTCTGATTATTATGTCCCTTCAACGGGGCCCTCAGGGGCCCCGTTTTTTTACCCGGGTAAAACATTATGTTTTTAGCACACCAGCAGGCATCCCGTTGAGCGCATAATCTTATGCGCTCAGTTCGTTAAACCGTTCACGGAACAGCTGCTACACTGCCTCAACACCTCCACAAAAAGGCAGATCAACATGTCCGAGAATAACTACCAGCCAGCGAAAGTCTGGGAATGGAAGCAGAACAACAGCGGCGGCGCGTTCGCCAGCATCAACCGCCCAATCTCAGGCGCCACTCACGAGAAAACCCTGCCGGTCGGTTCACATCCGTTGCAGCTTTATTCACTGGGTACGCCAAACGGCCAGAAGGTCACTATTCTGCTGGAAGAGCTGCTGGCGCTCGGCGTCACCGGTGCGGAATATGATGCATGGCTGATCCGCATCGGCGAAGGCGATCAGTTCTCAAGCGGGTTTGTTGAGGTCAACCCGAACTCTAAAATTCCGGCCCTGCGCGACCACTCCACCACGCCGCCAACCCGGGTGTTTGAGTCCGGCAATATCCTGCTCTATCTGGCGGAAAAGTTCGGCCACTTCCTGCCAAAAGATCCGGCTGGACGAGTGGAAACCCTGAACTGGCTATTCTGGCTGCAGGGCGCTGCCCCGTTCCTTGGCGGCGGTTTCGGCCACTTCTATCACTATGCCCCGGTAAAAATCGAGTACGCCATTGACCGCTTCACCATGGAAGCCAAACGTCTGTTCGACGTGCTGGATAAACAGCTGGCGCGGGGTCGCTACGTGGCGGGTGAAGAGTACACCATCGCCGACATTGCCATCTGGCCGTGGTTTGGCAGCGTGGCGCTGGGCCAGGTTTACGGCGCGGCAGAGTTCCTCGATGCCGAAAGCTACAAGAACGTTCAGCGCTGGGCGAAGGATGTCGCCAGCCGTCCGGCGGTGAAGCGCGGGCGTATCGTCAACCGCACCAATGGCGAGCTGAGCGAACAGCTGCATGAGCGCCATGCGGCAAGCGATTTTGATACCAACACTGAAGATAAACGTCAGGGCTAACCCCTGTGCCGGGCGGGCCACCGCCCGGCGACGGTCAGATTACGTTGAGTTTCCCCACTACGGCATTATTGGCCTACCTGGCAAACCGCGCAGCTGGCAGTATCCCCAACGTCTCACTGCATATTTATAAGGGAACAGCCATGAAAACCATGAAAATCACTTTGATGATCGGCGCGCTGATCTTCTCTGCTACCAGCCTGGCGGCAGATAAAACCGCTACCGGGGCGCTGGTGGGTGCCACCATCGGCGCAGTAGCCGGGAAAAGCGTAAAATCCACCGTCGGTGGCGCGGTGGTTGGCGCGGGTACCGGGGCAATGTTTAAAAACGGTGAGAAAGGCAAAGCCGCGCGTAAGGGGGGAGCCATTGGTGCCGCTGTAGGGGCTGGTGCAGCCGCCGTAACCGGCAATAGCGTTCTCAAAGGCGCCGCCCTTGGCGCAGGGGCGGGCGGCCTGGTCGGCGAAGCGACCCACTAATAAAAATGCCAGGTGATTATTCCACCTGGCTTTTTCAGGCCCCTCATTTCTTATTTCCTGGCTGTTTATAAGACCTTCAATATAAGCCTTAACGCAAATCCCTCTCTTTTTTCAACACCATATTTACTTCCATCCAGTAAACTGGCATCAATAATTTCTTTCTTCAGATTATTCGCATGTCAGAAAAGGCGCTGAAACAACAGATTCAGAATCTCAAAAAGCACAATGCCCGGCTTGCCAGGCTGGCGCGTGACGCCCGAAACAAGCTCAGTGCTGCGCTCGACGGAACCGGTCTCTGTTTATGGCAGCTCGACGTTCCTACCGGCAAGCTGATTATCTATAACCGCCGCTGGGGTGCGATGCTGGGCTATCAGCCCAAGGAGCTGAATGCGCAGTTTGAGATCTGGCGTGAGCATCTGCATCCGGATGACAAACAGAACGTGCTGGATGCCTTCTACGATCACCTGCACGGCAAAACGCCCTTCTATGAAGCGCTGCACCGCATGCAGCACAAAAACGGCACCGTCACCTGGGTGCTGGACCGCGGACGGGTGACGGACTGGGATGAAAACGGCAACCCCCTGAAGGTGACCGGCACCCATATCGACATGACCAAAGAGAAGCAGTACGAAGAGCAACTGGCCCAGCTGGCTAATCACGATCCGCTCACTGGCCTTGCCAACCGTCACGCATTGCTTAAGCACTTCGCCCAGCTTAAGGCCCAGGGGCCGCTCAGCATCGCTTTTATCGATCTTGATGATTTTAAAACGGTGAACGACACCTTTGGTCATCGCAGCGGCGATGAGCTGCTGATCCAGCTCAGCCAGCGCCTGCGCGATGCCTGTCCGCCGGAGGCCATCGTTGGCCGCCTGGGTGGCGATGAGTTCGTGCTACTGTTGCCTTTCCCGCTTTCCAGTGTGCGGGTGAACAGCACCGCCCACCGTTGTCTGCAGGCGGCGCTGACGCCGTTCGAGCTGGATAATGGCCAGGCGCAGGTCGGCGCCTCGGTAGGGATTGACGAAGTGCTGGAGCAGGATGATTTCGTCAATGCCCTGCGCCGTGCCGACCGATCGATGTACCAGATTAAGCACACCGGCAAAAACGGCGTGGCGATTGGCCAGACGCCGCTCGCCTTCACCCGTACCGGAACAGAACCATGAAAAGCTCCCGTCATCAGGATCTTATCCGCCTGCTGGCGGCCTCCGACTGGCTGACAACAGAGGCGCTGGCCGCCGCGCTTGGCGTGAGTAAAGAGACGATTCGGCGCGATCTGAAACTGCTGCAGCAGCAGGGCAAGATCGTGCGCCATCACGGGCGGGCGCGGGCGATCCACCCGGATCACCGCGACGGCGGAGAGCCCTTTGGCGCGCGGTTGAAAAGTCACTACGCGGATAAAGCCGATATCGCCCGTCATGCGCTGGACTGGGTCAGCGAAGGCATGACGCTGGCCCTGGATGCCAGCTCAACCTGCTTTCACCTGGCGCGGCAGCTGCCGGATATCGCCCTGACGGTCTTTACCAACAGCCTGCCCATCTGTCATGAGATGGCGAAGCGCGAGCGCATCACCCTGATCTGCTCGGGCGGGACGCTGGAGCGCAAATACCGCTGCTATGTGAATCCGGCCCTGGTGACGCTGCTGAAATCGCTGGAAATTGACCTGTTTATCTTCTCGTGTGAAGGGGTGGATGAGCAGGGTGTGATGTGGGATCCCACCCCGCACAGCGCCGGGTTTAAATCGCAGCTGCTGGGCCGCGCCAGCCAGTCGCTGCTGCTGATCGACAAAAGCAAGTTTCAGCGCTCCAGCGAAGTGAAAATTGGTCACCTGTCGCAGGTGACGCAATTGATCAGCGACGCGCAGCTTGCCCGGCGTTAGTCTGCCAGACGGAATTTCTGCACCGAACGTTGCAGCTCTTCGGTCTGGCGCTCCAGTGCGGAAGCCGCCGCCGACACCTGCTCCACCAGCGAGGCATTCTGCTGGGTCACGCCGTCCATCTGGGTGATCGCCACCCCAACCTGCGAAATGCCTTTGCTCTGCTCTTCCGAGGCGCTGGCAATCTGCTTCATGATGGTGGTGACGCCAGTAATGTCGCGCAGCACCGCCTCCATGGTGGTGCCAGTCTCGGTCACCAGTTTGGCCCCCTCCTCCACGCGGGAGACGGAGTCAGAGATTAACCCCTCGATCTCTTTTGCCGCGTTCGCGCTGCGGCTGGCGAGATTCCGTACCTCACCGGCTACCACCGCAAAGCCACGCCCCTGCTCGCCCGCCCGCGCCGCTTCCACCGCCGCGTTGAGGGCCAGAATATTGGTCTGGAAGGCGATGCTGTTGATGACGCTGGTGATCTCCGCAATCTTCTTCGAACTGATGGAGATCCCGGTCATGGTACTGACCACATTTTCCACCAGCGCGCCGCCGCGACTGGCGCTGACAGAGGCGACGTCCGCCAACTCGCTGGCCTGACGGGCATTATCCGCGTTGAGCTTCACCGTGGCGGTGAGCTGCTCCATGCTGGCGGCGGTCTCTTCCAGCGCCGCTGCCTGCTCTTCGGTACGGGACGAGAGATCGTTATTGCCGCTGGAGATCTCCGTCGCCCCGCGCCAGATGTTCTCGCTGCCGTTGCGGATGGTGCTCACCGCCTCGCGCAGGCTCTCCTGCATCGCCGTCAGCAACGGTACCAGCTGGCCCACACAGTTACGGCCAAAAGGCGCGATCGGCTGGCTAAGATCCCCCTGCGCAATCAGGCGGAAATGGTGGCGGAGCTGCTCAAGAGGTTTCACCAGCATGGCAACCAGATAACGGTCAGCGAACAGCAGGATCAGCAGGCCGATAATCGTTGCGGTAATCATTACCGTGCGGGTAGTGCTGGTGAAGCCATCCACCGTCACCCGGGTGGTGTCGAGGATCGTGTCGGCGGCCTTATTGAACTGTCCGGCGCTCTCGCCAAAGGCGCGGCTTAGCGGTGGGGTGACATTGTTCGCCTGCTGGCGATAGCCCTCAAGGTTGCCCTGCTGAGCCAGCTGCATCTGGGGCTTAACGCCGTTATCCAGCAACGCCTGCCAGCTGGCGATCACCCGGGCGGAGACGTCGGCATCCATTGGCCCCGGCGACATGGCTTTCAGCTCGTCGAGCCTGATGCTCATGGTATCCAGCGCCTGCTGTACAGCGGCAAAATCGGCCTTGCCGCCTGCCGCCTGCGTCTCCATCGCGCGGCTCAGCCGGGTAACAAAACGGAAGTATTGATCGTTGCCCTGGCTGAGCACCGTCATCTGTCTGACCAGCTGGCGATCGACCTCATTGCCATCCGCCACGCGGGAGAGCGCCCATGAGCCATACAATCCCACGCCCGCCCACATTAAACAGAAGATACCCAGAATCGTCAGCATCACGAACCGGATTGTAAGATTACGAAATATACGCATAACTCTTTCCTTGCCTGAGGGAGATGTCGCCCGGAGGCGAGTATTACCCTCGTTATCGGCAAGAAAAGGCGAAGCAATACCTTTTCCTGGTTATTTTTATAAAACTTTTCATTTCTGTTTACCGGGCCGGAAAAGGATAATCACGCCAGGACAAATACCCCTCTAAATAACGTGATATTAGATTTCATAAAATTTACAAATGTAAATCAGGCTCTCCATTCATAATCCACATAACTCTAAAGGGTTAGTCCTCCGATCTCTCTTGACAGAGAATTTTCCTGTTCAAGCGGAAAAAGTCTTACTTTTTGTACGTTAATAAAACTGTAACATTCACAAAACAGATATATTTAGAAAAAACAATCATTTGTTTTTATAAAAATGGTCATTTAATGGCTTGATATAATTTCAAATTTCATTACACCATTTTCGTCTGAGAAAGTTCTTAATTACGCATATCTGGTTTAAAAAGAATTCACTTTGATCCGGTTATAAGAGATGAAGAAATGCGTATTTCAATGAAAAGGACCTTGTTGTCACAGTGTGTATTACTGTCACTTGCCTCGTTTGCTGCCCAGGCAGGCGAGACCCCTGCGACGCCTTGCCAGAATGGTGACACCACCCAGACCTGCGGCCTGAAAGAATATCCGGACGGCAGTTTCTATCAGGATCCAGGGGTCACTGATGCCGTTATGGCAAATGAAACAGCAACCAATATTTATATGGATGGTGACCGTAAAACAGGCGATACGCAGACCTTAACTGTGACAGGTACGGACATGTCCGGTTATTATATTCAGGGAAGCAATGGCGGTACCGTGAATATTAACGTCACTGACAATGCCAAAGTGGATATGATTGAAGTCGGTTCCGCATTCAAGACCACCAATACAACGATCAACGTCAATGACTCCACGCTGAACGGCCAGAACAGCGACGGGGCCTATCAGCGAGACAAAGATTATATGATGGGCGCCGCCATCTATCTCGACCCGCTCGATGCAGGGTACCACGACGTGAATATCAGCAACGGCAGCGCACTGCATGGCAGTATTATCAGCGCCGGTCAGGGCACCCAAACCATCGCCATGAGCGACAGCATCATGGATAATGGCGGTATTTACGTCGGCAGCGATAAATCAGATACCTCCCTTACCCTGACGAACGCCAGCGTGGATGCAACTAACAGCCAGGTGGCGCAAAATCTCGATACCATCGTAGAAACACTGAGCCAGTACCAGCCCTTCCAGAATATCAACGTTGATGCCTTTAGCGATCTGGCAGTGGCATTGTACGGTACCACTCAGGATACGCTGGCACTGAACAACAGCACCGTGACCGGCGACATCGGGGTTATTAACGAAAAAGGCCAGACCAACCTGTCATTCACCAATAACAGCGTCGTGAACGGCAATGTGACGCTGGACGGTAACTCCACCAATACCGTTCTGGTGGATAACAGCACCATTAATGGCGACCTGAATGCCAGCCAGAACAGTGGCGATACCACCATTACTCTGCAAAACGGTGCTAACGTTGACGGCAATATTACGACCGGCGCAGGCGATGATACGGTGGTCCTGGTGAATGATTCCCACGTCACCGGTAATGTCAGCGGCGGAGACGGCAACGATACCCTGTCGATGGATGCGGGTAGCTCTATTTCCGGGCAAATTAATCAGTTTGAAACTGTGAATACCACCAGCGATAACAGCATCAGCCTCGACACCATTAACGATTCAACTACATGGAGTCTGCAAAACGGCTCCACCCTGACCGCCGACACCACGGGTAGTAATGCCGTAGTGAACATGAGCACCGATAGCCGGGTTAACTTCGGCCAGATCACCGGCTCCCGTAACGCTGTGGTAGTCAATAACATTACCTCTTCGGCGCTCAATCAGCAGAACATCGTGCTGGGGTCCTTTACCACGACTACGGCAACCACCACGCCGGAAACGGCCGCCAATGCGACCTTCAGCAACGGTCAGCAGCAGGTTGAAAACCGCAGCGCAGCTTATAACTACAACAATGCTCTGAGCATTGTGCCTGGCGATAACAGCCAGGACTGGAATATTGTTTTTAACAGCTCCCGCGGCGCACTGGCCAGCGATGTCCAGGGATTAGTCGCCGGGCTGGATGCAGCCGAACAGGCGGGCCATCAGGTCACTGATGACATCGCCAGCCATTTGGATCGCCTGCACTTTGCTGGCCTGACAGGTGAACAGCAGGAAGGGGCCCAGCTGTGGGGAGACTTCCTCTATCAGAACGGTAACTTCAGCAACGATGTGGATTACAAAAGCATCACTCAGGGCGCACAGGGTGGCGTTGACTGGACGGCGTACCTCGCTAACGGGGACAGCGTAACCGGCGGCGTGGCACTGGCCTGGACCCGTAGCCGCGTTGAAGATACCGCCAACGGCCCGGACAGCTTCAAGGACACCGTCTATGGTAACTACTACAGCCTGTATGGCGGCTGGCAGCAGGCGCTGAACGGTCGTCAGTGGGGCATGTTCGCCGACGCCAGCTTCAGCTATGGCGATATGCGCTACTCCCTCTCCGCGCATAACGTCACTGGCGACACCAGCGGCATGACCGAAGCGCTGCACGGCTCCACAGACGGTAGCCTGTATATGGCTCAGGCTCGTACCGGGGTGAACGTGCTGCTGCCAGGCGAAACCGTGCTGCAACCATACGCCATCCTCGGCTGGGATGAGACCAAAGCTAACGGCTTCTCCGACAGAGAAGTGACCTTTGCTGACAGCCAGGTCTCCTCCTGGAACGGCGGCGCGGGTCTGCGTCTGACCACCACCCTGACCGATCTGAACAAAAACGTGCAGATCATGCCATGGCTGGATGCCCGCGTGCAGAAAGAGTTCAGCGATGATACCGATATCCAGGCAGCGGATTATCACAACACCGCAGGTCATAACAACAGCATGGGAATGTTTGGTGCGGGTGTGAATGCCACTATCGCGCACAACTTCTCGGTAAATACCGGCATTTACTATGGCACGGGCGATGTCGATAACGACGCCAGTGTTCAGGCAGGTATGAGCTACAGCTTCTGATGACCACGCCTACCCGGTAGCCTGAGGCTGCCGGGTATTTTCTTAACTCAAATATTTCTCAAACCATCCCAGGGTTCTTTTCCACGCTAATTCGGCAGCAGGTTCGTCGTAACGCGGGGTAGAGTCATTATGGAACCCGTGGTTGACCCCCGGATAGATCCAGGCTTCGTACACCTTACCGTTAGCTTTAAGCGCGGCCTCATAGGCAGGCCACCCCTCGTTAACATTCTTGTCGTGCTCGGCGTAATGCAGCAGCAGCGGCGCCTTAATTTTGGCGACATCCGCCGCCGGTGGCTGGCGGCCATAAAAAGGGACCGCGCAGGCCAGCTCTGGCCAGGCGACCGCGGCGGCATTAGAGACACCGCCGCCGTAGCAAAAGCCGGTGATCCCCACTTTACCGGTAGCGTCCGGGTGTTTTTGCATAAACCCGATGGCGGCAAAGAAGTCGTTCATCAGCTTCGTCGGATCGACCTTCTGCTGCAGGATCTTGCCCTCCTCATCGTTGCCGGGGTAACCGCCCACCGAACTTAAGCCATCCGGCGCCAGGGCGATGTAGCCCGCTTTTGCCACCCGACGCGCCACATCCTCAATGTAGGGATTGAGGCCGCGGTTTTCATGCACCACCACCACCGCCGGCACTTTGCCGGTGGCTTTGGCCGGTTTCACCAGATAGCCGCGCACCTGGCCATGGCCGTCCGGGGAGGGATAGGTGATGTATTCGGGCAGGATATCGGGATCGGTGAATTTCACCTGCTCCGCGAGGGCGTAATTGGGCTTAAGCATATTAAACAGCGCCAGCGCCGTGACGCCGCCAACCGCATAACGGGCAGCCAGATTGAGGAACTCACGTTTGTTGATTTTGCCGTGAGCGTAATAGTCGTAGTAGTCGAGCAATTCCTGAGGAAAGTCTTTGGCGGTCATACGCGTCATCGCATATCTCCATGAATTGTGAACAAACTAAGGTTAGAATAGAAACGCTGTTTCGAAAATCAATCACTAAGAAAGGAGACATCATGCCCTGGAACGCCTCCCCTGACCGCTACGAGACGATGCAGTACCGTTACTGCGGTAAAAGCGGCCTGCGTTTACCCGCCCTGTCACTCGGCCTGTGGCACAGCTTCGGCCACGTCCACGCCCTCGACTCACAGCGCGCCCTGCTGCGAAAAGCCTTCGATTGCGGCATCACCCATTTCGATCTCGCCAATAACTATGGCCCACCGCCGGGCAGCGCGGAGGAAAATTTTGGCCGCCTGCTGCGCGATGATTTCGCGGCTTATCGCGACGAACTGATTATCTCCACCAAAGCGGGCTATGACATGTGGCCGGGGCCTTACGGTGCGGGCGGTTCGCGCAAGTATCTGCTCGCCAGCCTCGATCAAAGCCTCAAGCGGATGGGGCTGGACTACGTGGATATCTTCTATTCACACCGGGTCGATGAAAACACGCCAATGGAGGAGACCGCTTCTGCGCTGGCGCAGGCGGTGCAGAGCGGGAAAGCGCTCTACGTAGGCATATCCTCATATTCGCCGGAGCGGACCCAGAAAATGGCGGAGCTGCTGCGCGAGTGGAAAATTCCGCTGCTTATCCACCAGCCCTCATACAACTTGCTTAACCGCTGGGTGGACAAGAGCGGCTTACTGGATACCCTGGCCGCTAACGGCACCGGCTGCATCGCCTTTACGCCGCTGGCCCAGGGGCTGTTGACCGGAAAATACCTGAACGGCATTCCTGACGGCTCCCGCATGCAGCGTGAGGGCAAAAAGGCGCGCGGCCTGACGGAAAATATGCTGACCGAAGCCAACCTGAACAGCCTGCGTTTGCTCAATGAGATGGCCCAGGCGCGCGGACAGACGATGGCGCAGATGGCGCTGAGCTGGCTGCTGAAAGATGAGCGTGTCACCTCGGTACTGATTGGCGCCAGCCGGACAGAGCAGCTGGAGGAGAATGTGCAGGCGCTGAATAACCTGCACTTTAGCGAAGAGGAGCTGCAGCGGATTGACCAGCATGTGGCCGACGGGCAGCTGAATCTGTGGCAAGCCTCTTCGGATAAATAATTTCAGAGGATAGTGTCGGGTGGCGCTGCGCTTACCCGACCTACAGACTCCCCGTAAGCCTGATAAGCGCAGCGCCATCAGGCGTTTTGTCTTATTTGCGGCTCAGCTTGTCCAGATATCCCATCACAAATGCCGACAGCACAAACGTGAGGTGGATAATCACGTACCACATCATCTTGTTGTCAGGGATATTTTTGGCATCCATGAACACCCGCAGCAGGTGAATGGAGGAGATCGCCACAATCGACGCCGCCACTTTGTTTTTCAGCGACGACGCATCCATTTTGCCAAGCCAGCTCAGCTTCTCTTTATCCGCGGAGATATCCAGCTGCGAGACGAAATTTTCGTAGCCCGAAAACATCACCATCACCAGCAGGCCGCCCACCAGCGTCATATCCACCAGCGACAGCAAAAGCAGGATCAGGTCAGATTCAGCGATGCTGAATATATGCGGCAGAACGTGAAAAATTTCCTGAAAGAATTTAATACAGAGCGCCACCAGCGCCAGCGAGAGGCCAAAATAGACCGGAGCTAACAACCAGCGGGAGGCATACATTGCGTTTTCAAAAAAGCGTTCCATAGAGTCCTGTCTGCAAACGAAACCAGTGTGCAGTATATCGCAATGGCCCAAATTGTTTGCAACAACTAAACAACAGATCCCCTACACTTGCTCAGGCTTTACCACCGGGCGCTGATACTCAGGCCACACCAGCACCACCAGCGAGGGATACGCCTCGAGGCTGAACTCGCGAAAACACTGGCGCAGGTTCATCACCTCCAGATCGGTGTGCGACACTTTTTCGCCGTTCAGGCAGCGCTTCTTAATATTGTCGTAATATTTGTAGACCGCCGAGTTAAGATCGCTGCAACGACGCTGCGCCTCAAACAGGTCAGGAATGCTATTTATTTCCACCATATTCATTCGTTTAATTGTGGCATGGAGGAAATCAATATATTCATGGTTAACGCGCCAGTACCAAACCGGGGTAATCGCATTCATTAACACAGAAAAATGGTCTTCGCCCTCTTCTTTTGACATCCGCTCCGGCTGAGGCGGGACGTGCGCGCTCCCCACATCGCTACTTTTATTGAACTCGCGCATCAATAAAAGAACTACGGCGGTAAGCAATAACAAAGTAATGACAGTATAAAAAATGCTGTTCATATAGGCAGGCTCCATTTTTTTTGATTTTAAATTTGCCTCATGTTATTGTCAACGAATCTCACACTCCAGACAACCCTACCCCGTTGAAATTAAAGGAAATATAAAATGTTGCCCGACAATCTGGTTCCGGCCAAGTTTCACATTTCTTCCGTGGAACCAAAACCGCCAGAAGCAGAAAGCAATGCCAATTTCACTAAGGGGAAAAGAACACTCGCTGATTACGCGCCAGATATATTAATTGGCGTTACCCGTACCGGTAACTCCCGCAATATGTTGCTTGAAGAGCACGATCGGCATATTAAAGACCGGTTATTTCGGGTAGTTAAAATCGAGGTGTTCGCCCGACTGCTGAATGATTTGCAGGCGGAGGGGGAAATAGATGCCCAGGCACTAAGTCAAATATTGGCGGAAAAAACCGATGAGATTAACGAAGCCGGTAATGAAATCTGGTTGAATCTTATTACCTGCGAAAAAAACACGCCTGTGTTTTATACGCTAGAGGATGAATAACGTGAAGGATGTTGATAACAACAACGTTTATTTAGCTTTAGATGACAAAAAAAGCGATGAATTTATCTTAGAGCAAAACCTTGCCGCGCTTAAAGAGATTAAAAACGCTGAAATACAAAGAATTGCTAAAGATCTGCTCTCCATTCCGGCGGGCCTGGTGCGTCTGAAATGGCAGAATCGCCGTGAAATTTATCCATTGCAGGTAAAAGAAGAGATCTATGGCGCGACAATAAACGCCATTATGCAACAGCGTCCGGATTTAAAAGAAAAAATACTGGCGCGCCTGGAAACCAATTATCAATATATTCTGGCACGTGAAACCGCGACCCTGCGCGTCACCCGTAAGCTGGCTGATGAAGGCTATCGCACCACCAGCGTGACCACCGTTGCGCTGAATGAAGAGGTGCTGGCCGCCAAAGCGGACATTCCACCGCAAAAGCCGTAACCTCTCGCCGAACCCTGCCGTCTCGCCTGTTTCTGATCAGCCCATTTCTTTTAAGGATTATACTGAATAATCCTCACAGCCCAGTTGATTCTCCTAAGCTTAAAGTCTGATTAACCCCTCAAGGAGAACACCTATGGCAAACTCTCAGAGCAAAATTCAGGATCCGACAACCCAGTACTACACCGGCGAATATCCCAAGCAGAAACAGCCTGTACCGGGGCTGCAGAGCAAGATGGACCCGGTGCCGGACTGCGGCGAAAAGAGCTATAAAGGCAGCGGCAGACTACAGGATCGTAAGGCACTGGTGACAGGGGGCGATTCCGGGATTGGACGCGCTGCCGCCATCGCTTACGCGCGTGAAGGAGCAGATGTCGCCATTAACTATCTGCCCGCCGAAGAAGAGGACGCCCAGCAGGTTAAGCAGCTTATTGAAGAGGCCGGGCGCAAAGCGGTGCTCATCCCTGGCGACCTGAGCGATGAACAATTTGCCCGCTCGCTGGTACATAAAGCCCATCAGGAGCTGGGTGGGCTGGACGTGCTGGCGCTGGTAGCCGGTAAGCAGGTGGCGGTGGAGAAGATTGCCGATATCACCACCGAGCAGTTTAAGCAGACCTATGCCGTGAACGTGCTGGCTCTGTTCTGGATTACCCAGGAGGCACTGCCGCTGCTGCCCGCCGGGTCGAGCATTATCACCACCTCCTCGATTCAGGCCTATCAGCCGAGCCCGCATCTGCTGGACTATGCTTCCACTAAAGCGGCTATTCTCAACTTCAGCCGCGGGCTGGCGAAACAGGTGGCTGAGACCGGCGTGCGCGTCAACGTGGTAGCCCCTGGTCCTATCTGGACGGCGCTGCAAGTCTCCGGCGGTCAGCCTCAGGAGAAGCTCCCGCAGTTTGGTCAGCAGACGCCGATGAAGCGCGCAGGGCAGCCTGCGGAGCTGGCGCCGGTCTATGTCTATCTGGCAAGTCAGGAGTCCAGCTACGTGACCGCAGAAGTGCACGGCGTGTGCGGTGGGGAACATTTAGGCTGATGGTGCAGTGCCGGGTGGCGGCTTCGCCTTACCCGGCCTACGTTTCGCATGCAGGCGCCATCCGGCAAATACAAAAACGGCAACCCGTGGGTTGCCGTTTCTCTTTATTTCGCCGCCGCTTTCTCTTCGCCGACCAGACCAATTTTCAGGTAACCCGCCTGGTGCAGCGTGTCCATTACCTTCATCATGGTTTCGTAATCGACCGTCTTATCGGCGCGGAAGAAGACGGTAGTCTCTTTCTTGCCTTCGGTCAGGGCGTTCAGCGCCGGGATCACCGACTCATCGGTCACCGGATCGTTGCCGAGGAACATAGATTTATCGGCCTTTACAGAGAGATAAATCGGTTTTTCTGGGCGCGGCTGCGGCTGACTGGATGACGCAGGCAGATTCACCCTCACGTCTACGGTCGCCAGCGGCGCCGCCACCATGAAGATAATCAGCAGAACCAGCATAACGTCGATAAACGGCGTCACGTTGATTTCGTGCATTTCGCCGTTATCGTCCAGATTTTCATTAAGACGCATTGCCATGACGAATCAACCTACGTGAAATTTCTGAGCAGAACGAATCGGCTTAGCCGAGCTGGCGCTGAGATCCAGATCGCGGCTTTGCAGGAGCAGAACCTGGGCGGCAACGTCGCCGAGGGTCGCTTTGTAGCTGCCAATCATACGGGCGAAGACGTTATAGATCACGACTGCCGGGATTGCCGCCACCAGACCAATGGCTGTTGCCAGCAGCGCTTCGGCGATGCCGGGCGCCACAACCGCGAGGTTGGTGGTTTGCGTCTGGGCGATGCCGATAAAGCTGTTCATGATGCCCCAGACGGTACCGAACAGACCGACGAACGGCGAAATCGCGCCGATGGTCGCCAGGTAACCGTTACCCCGTCCCATATGACGGCCAACGGCCGCAACGCGACGCTCAAGGCGGAAGCCGGTACGCTCTTTAATCCCTTCGTTGTCTTCACTGCCTGCAGAAAGTTCGAGCTCGTTCTGCGCTTCGTTGATTAACAGGGTGGTCAGGCTCTTCGCCTGGAAGGAGGCGGCCATGTCGCTCGCCTGATTCAGGGTACGGGCTTCGGCCAGCTGCTGCTGCTCGCGCTTAAGGCGGCGTTTATGGGAAAGAAGCTCTACGCTCTTGCTAAAGAAAATAGCCCAGGTGACGACAGACGCCAGAATCAGGCCGATCATGACAATCTTCACCACGATGTCGGCATGATGATACATACCCCAGACGGAGAGGTCCGTCTGCATCAAATTATTACCCACTCGGTATCTCCAGGACGCAAATCACAAAATCTGAGCATAATAATATCAAAACAACGTCGAATTGATAGTAGTTCTCATTAGTATTTACATAGTGCCGTAAATTCGTTTCATTTTCCTTGCGCTTACGCAGGAAAAATTTCCCGGAAACAAATTTTAAAAAATTTTCCGCTGAACCCACTACCGTTAAGGTGACCATTTTTACTTTCGTGATAGTCTGGACGTCCAGACGTATAAAAACAGGTTGCGCAGACATGAAAGAGAAGCATCTTGATACCACCCTTGTCCAGGCGGGACGCAGTAAAAAATATACCCTTGGTTCCGTGAACAGCGTCATCCAGCGCGCCTCGTCGCTGGTGTTTGATACCGTGGAGGCGAAAAAGCACGCCACCCGTAACCGGGCCAACGGTGAACTGTTTTACGGGCGTCGCGGCACGCTGACCCACTTCTCGTTACAGGAAGCGATGTGCGAGCTGGAGGGCGGCGCGGGCTGTGCGCTCTTCCCCTGCGGTGCCGCGGCGGTGGCCAATACCATTCTGGCGTTCGTTGAGCAGGGCGACCATATCCTGATGACCAACACCGCCTACGAGCCAAGCCAGGACTTCTGCACCAAAATCCTCAGCAAGCTGGGGGTCACTACCGACTGGTTCGATCCGCAGATTGGCGCGAACATCGCCGAGCTGATCCAGCCCAACACCCGGATTGTGTTCCTGGAATCACCCGGCTCTATCACCATGGAAGTGCATGATGTGCCAGCCATTGTGCAGGCGGTACGCAGCAAAGCGCCGGACGCGATCATCATGATGGATAATACCTGGGCGGCAGGGGTGCTGTTTAAGGCGCTCGATTTTGGTATCGACATCTCGATTCAGGCGGCGACGAAGTACCTGATTGGCCACTCTGACGGGATGATTGGTACCGCGGTTTCCAACGCCCGCTGCTGGGAGCAGCTGCGCGAGAACGCCTATCTGATGGGCCAGATGGTGGATGCCGACACCGCCTATATGACCAGCCGCGGCTTGCGTACCCTCGGCGTGCGTCTGCGTCAACATCATGAAAGCAGCGTGCAGATTGCACAGTGGCTGGCGCAGCATCCCCAGGTGGCGCAGGTTAACCATCCGGCACTGCCGGGCAGCGTCGGACATGAATTCTGGCAACGTGACTTTACGGGCAGCAGCGGTCTGTTCTCCTTTGTGCTTAATAAACGCCTGAGCAATGACGAGCTCGCCGCTTACCTGGATAACTTCTCGCTGTTCAGCATGGCTTACTCCTGGGGCGGCTTTGAATCGCTGATCCTGCCGAACCAGCCAGAGCAGATTGCGGCCCTGCGTCCCGGCGGCAAAGTGGACTTTACCGGCACCCTGATCCGCCTGCATATCGGCCTGGAAAATGTCGACGATTTGATTGCCGATCTGCAAGCCGGGTTTGCGCGCATTGAATAGCGCAGGGCCACAAACACACTCCGCGGACACTTTTCTCTCCATTAGCTGCAGAAAAGTCTGATTTGTTGCGTCTGCGATCAAAGCCCGCCGACGAAATAGGGAGTACAATAGCCCTATATATGCTGTTCCACAGGAAAGCCCATGGCTGTTATTCAAGATATTATCGCTGCACTCTGGCAACACGACTTTGCAGCGCTGGCGGACCCGCACGTGGTTGGGATTGTCTATTTCGTTATGTTCGCCACATTGTTTCTGGAAAACGGGTTACTGCCCGCCTCCTTTTTACCGGGGGACAGTCTGCTGCTGCTGGCAGGGGCGTTAATCGGTAAAGGGGTTATGGACTTTACCCCCACGATGGTGATCCTCACCTCAGCCGCCAGCCTGGGCTGCTGGCTCAGCTATTTGCAGGGCCGCTGGCTCGGCAATACGCGGGTGGTCAAAAGCTGGCTGGCGCAGCTGCCGCATAAATACCATCAGCGGGCGAACTGCATGTTTGACAGGCATGGCCTGCTGGCGCTGCTGGTCGGGCGTTTTCTGGCCTTTGTGCGTACGCTGCTGCCAACCATGGCTGGCATCTCCGGGCTCTCTAACCGCCGCTTCCAGTTCTTTAACTGGCTGAGCGCGCTGCTGTGGGTCGGGGTCGTGACCACTTTTGGCTATGCGCTGAGTATGATCCCGTTCGTTAAACGCCATGAAGATCAGGTCATGACCTTCCTGATGATCCTGCCTATTTTCCTGCTGGTCGCAGGGCTGGTAGGAACCATCGTGGTGGTGATCCGTAAGAAGTACTGCAACGCCTGAGGCGCTGCTGTCGTTGTAGCCCCGGTAAGCGTAGCGCCACCGGGGAAAAGCGCCGGGCGGCACTGCGTTTGCCCGGCCTACATGTCAATCACATCCCCTGCATCATCCGCATCCGCGCCGCATCTTCCCCCGGCGTCACGCCAAAGTAGCGCTTGAACTCCCGGCTGAACTGCGAGGCGCTTTCATAGCCTACCCGCAGCGCGGCGGCGCTGGCTTTCATGCCATCGTGGATCATCATCATCCGCGCCTTATGCAGGCGGTAGCTCTTGAGATACTGTAGCGGCGAGGTGCTGGTTACCGACTTAAAGTTATGGTGGAACGCCGAGACGCTCATGTTGGCCTCAGCCGCCAGCTGATCCACGCTCAGGTTTTCGGTGTACTGGCTCTCGATGCGTTTCAGCACCCGGCCAATCAGGCTGAAGTGGGTCTGACGGCTGACCAACGCCAGCAGCGCCCCGCCGCCCGGCCCCAGCAGGATGTGGTAGAGGATCTCGCGCACGATCTGCTTACCCAGGATCCGCGCGTCCAGCGGCCGCTCCATTACGTCCAGCAGACGTTCAATGGCGCAAAGGATCTCATCCGTCAGCGTGGCGGAGTTGATGCCGCTCGCCGCCATCGACGGGCGAAACAGTTCGTCCTCGCCAATGTCCATCAGCAGCTCCTGCAGTTGCAGGATATCGATATTTAAGCGAATACCTGCCAGCGGTACCGCCTCTGTCGCGAAAGTTTCACATTCAAAGGGTAAAGGTACTGTCAGGAGCAGATATTCGTTGGGGTCGTAACGAAATACCCGCTCGTTGATGTAGCCAATTTTGTGGCCAGAAAAGAGAAAAATGATACCCGGCTGATACATCACCGGCGTGCGGGCGTAGGGCTGCGTCCCATACAGCAGACGAACATCCGGCAGCAGCGTATCAAGATAATTTTCATTATCTTTCAGTTTCTTAATTTGTTCCGTTAGCTGCTGGCAGACGGCTTCACGTTTCATATTCTCTCACTCCGGGTACGTTTTCCGACGCCTGCAGTGTGCGCATTTTTTCCTGTTTTCTCCAGCACTGTGTAGAAATGGGCAAGACAACGGCAGGAATGTGCATTGAGAGGAGCGCGTGCGCTCGCCACAATGAGCACCATCAGGCAGCCCTCTGTGCCGCCCCGTTTTTTCACCCACCAAAGGGAACGAACAATGAACAATTTTAATCTGCATACCCCAACCCGCATCCTGTTTGGTAAAGGCGCCATCGCCGATCTGCGCGAGCAGATCCCGGCCAACGCCCGCGTCCTGATTACCTATGGCGGCGGCAGCGTGAAGAAGAATGGCGTCCTGGATCAGGTTTACTCCGCGCTGGAAGGCATGGACGTGCGCGAGTTCAGCGGCATTGAGCCAAACCCCTCTTACGAAACGCTGATGAAGGCGGTGAAAATCGCCCGTGACGAGCAGATTACCTTCCTGCTGGCGGTGGGTGGCGGCTCGGTGCTGGACGGCACCAAGTTCATTGCCGCGGCGGCCCATTATGATGAAACCATCGACCCGTGGCACATCCTGCAAACCGGCGGCAGCGACATCAAGAGCGCCATTCCAATGGGCTCTATACTGACCCTGCCGGCGACCGGCTCCGAATCCAATAAAGGCGCGGTGATCTCCCGTAAAACCACCGGCGACAAGCAGGCCTTTATGAACGAGCACGTGCAGCCGGTGTTTGCGGTGCTGGATCCGGTCTATACCTACACCCTGCCGCCGCGTCAGGTGGCGAACGGCGTGGTGGATGCCTTTGTCCATACCGTTGAGCAGTACGTTACTTACCCGGTAAACGCGAAGATTCAGGATCGTTTCGCCGAGGGCATTCTGCTGACCCTGATCGAAGATGGCCCGCTGGCGCTGAAAGAGCCAGAAAACTACGAAGTGCGCGCCAACGTGATGTGGGCCGCCACCCAGGCGCTGAACGGCCTGATTGGTGCCGGCGTGCCGCAGGACTGGGCGACCCATATGCTGGGCCATGAGCTGACGGCGATGCACGGCCTCGATCATGCCCAGACCCTGGCTGTGGTTCTGCCTGCGCTGTGGAATGAAAAACGCGACACCAAACGTGGCAAGCTGCTGCAGTACGCTGAGCGCGTCTGGAGTATTACTGCCGGTTCTGAAGATGAGCGTATCGATGCGGCCATCGCTGCCACCCGCAACTTCTTCGAGCAGCTGGGTGTCCCGACGCGTCTCTCCGGCTACGGTCTGGACGGCAGTTCCATCCCTGCCCTGCTGGCAAAACTCGAGGAGCACGGCATGACGCAAATCGGGGAACATCATGACATTACTCTCGATGTAAGCCGCCGTATTTACGAGGCCGCTCGCTAACTGATTTTACGCGATTGCCTTCCGTTTTTCGGCATTTAGGCCAGGCTTAATGCACATACGCCACCAGGGGCTCACTCCTGGTGGATGTCCAATGAAGGAGGAAAAATGGCAAACCAAACCGTAATCAAGCTTCAGGATGGCAACGTAATGCCCCAGTTGGGGCTCGGCGTATGGAAAGCCGGTAACGACGAGGTCGTCTCCGCCATTCATAAAGCACTGGAAGTCGGCTATCGCTCCATTGATACCGCTGCCGCCTACAAAAATGAGGAGGGCGTCGGCAAGGCCCTTGCCAGCGCTGGCGTACCCCGCGATGAGCTGTTCATTACCACCAAGCTGTGGAACGACGACCAGAAGCGTCCGGCAGAAGCCCTCCAGGAGAGCCTGGACAAGCTGCAGCTCGATTTTGTCGATCTCTATCTGATGCACTGGCCGGTTCCGGCTATCGACCATTACGTCGAGGCCTGGAAAGGGATGATTGAGCTGCAAAAAGCCGGACTGATAAAAAGCATCGGGGTCTGTAACTTCCAGGTTCACCATCTGCAGCGCCTGATCGATGAGACGGGCGTCGCCCCGGTGATCAACCAGATTGAGCTGCACCCGCTGATGCAGCAGCGCCAGCTTCATTCATGGAATGCGACCCACAAAATTCAGACCGAATCCTGGAGCCCGCTGGCTCAGGGCGGCGAAGGGGTCTTCGATCAGAAAATTATCCGCGATCTGGCCGATAAGTATGGCAAAACCCCGGCACAGATTGTTATTCGCTGGCATCTGGACTGCGGTCTGGTGGTGATCCCGAAATCGGTCACCCCGTCGCGCATCGCTGAGAACTTCAACGTGTGGGATTTCCGCCTGGATAAAGATGAACTGGGTGAAATTGCGAAGCTGGATAAAGGCAAGCGTTTAGGCCCGGATCCGGACCAGTTTGGCGGTTAGTAAAAAGCCGGGTGGCGGCTTCGCCTTACCCGGCCTACGTTCAGACTTGTAGGCCCGGTAAGCGCAGCGCCACCGGGCTTTTTTACAGGCTTAACCGGCCTTACGTTTTACACTCTTCTTCGTGCTCGCCCCACCGTTCGAACGCTGATGCACAATTGGCGTGTGCTTGGTCAGGGCCGGACGTGTATTGCGGTTCTGGCGGCGCGCTTCGCGCATCTCTTCAACCGTTGGCGCAGGCACCAGACAGTCGCGGCGTGAGCCAATCAGGTGCTTTTTGCCCATCTCTTCCAGCGCCTGGCGGATCAGCGGCCAGTTTTTCGGATCGTGATAACGCAGCAGGGCTTTGTGCAGACGACGCTGTTTGTCCCCCTTCGGCACCACCACATCCTCACTCTTATAGCCAATCTTACTAAGCGGGTTCTTGCCGGTGTAATACATGGTGGTTGAGTTCGCCAGCGGCGACGGATAGAAGTTCTGCACCTGATCCAGACGGAAGCGACGCTGCTTCAGCCACAGGGCCAGGTTCACCATGTCTTCGTCACGCGTGCCCGGGTGCGCGGAGATAAAGTACGGGATCAGGTACTGCTCTTTCCCGGCCTGCTTCGAATAGGTATCGAACAGCTCTTTAAAGCGATCGTAGCTCCCCATCCCCGGCTTCATCATCTTCGATAATGGCCCCTCTTCGGTATGCTCCGGGGCGATCTTCAGGTAGCCGCCCACATGGTGGGTCGCCAGCTCTTTGATGTAGCGCGGATCTTCCACGGCGATGTCATAACGCACCCCGGAAGCGATGAGGATCTTCTTGATGCCCTTCAGATCGCGGGCACGACGGTAGAGGTTGATCGTCGGCTCATGGTTGGTGTCCATATGTTCGCAAATGCTCGGATAGACACAGGAGAGACGACGGCAGGTCTGCTCCGCGCGCGGCGACTTACAGCGCAGCATGTACATGTTGGCGGTTGGGCCCCCCAGATCGGAGATGACGCCGGTAAAGCCCGGTACCGTGTCGCGAATGGCTTCGATCTCGTTGACGATAGAGTCTTCAGAGCGGCTCTGAATAATGCGCCCTTCATGCTCGGTGATCGAACAGAAAGAGCAGCCCCCGAAGCAGCCACGCATGATGTTGATCGAGAAGCGGATCATCTCATACGCCGGGATACGGCTGTTGCCGTATGACGGATGCGGCACGCGCTTGTACGGCAGCGCAAATACGCTGTCCATCTCTTCGGTAGAGAGCGGGATCGCCGGCGGGTTTACCCAGATGTAGCGCTCACCGTGCTTTTGCATCAGCGCACGGGCGCAGCCCGGGTTGGTTTCGTGGTGCAGAATACGGGACGCATGCGCGTAGAGCACCTTGTCGCTTTTTACCTTCTCAAAGGATGGCAGCAGCACGTAGGTCTTTTCCCACGGCTTCGGACGCGGCGGCTGCACCACGATGGCTTTTGCTTCGGCTTTCTTCGGCGCAACCGGCTTATTATCCGCACACGGCAGATCTTCGCCGTATGGATGCGGGATCGGATCGATTTTGCCCGGCATATCGATGATACGGGAATCCACCCCTTTCCAGCCCGGCAGCGCCTCTTTCACCATGATGGCGGTGTTACGCACGTCGCGGATGTCGCCCACCGGTTCGCCCTGCGCCAGACGGTGCGCCACTTCCACCAGCGGACGCTCGCCGTTGCCGAAGATCAGCATGTCGGCTTTGGAGTCCACCAGCACCGAACGGCGCACGGTATCAGACCAGTAGTCGTAGTGCGCGGTACGGCGCAGGCTCGCTTCGATACCCCCCAGGATAACCGGTACATCTTTCCAGGCCTCTTTGCAGCGCTGGGTGTAGACGAGGGTTGCGCGATCCGGACGCTTGCCCGCCACGTTATCCGCGGTGTAGGCGTCGTCGTGACGCAGCTTGCGGTCGGCGGTGTAGCGGTTGATCATCGAGTCCATGTTGCCCGCGGTAACGCCGAAGAAGAGGTTAGGCTTACCGAGGCGCATAAAATCATCTTTGCTGTTCCAGTCAGGCTGGGCAATGATCCCGACGCGGAAGCCCTGGGCTTCGAGCATGCGACCGCAGATCGCCATACCAAAGCTCGGATGATCGACGTAAGCGTCACCCGTCACCAGGATAATGTCGCAGCTGTCCCAGCCAAGTTGGTCCATCTCTTCACGAGACATCGGCAGGAAAGGCGCCGGTCCAAAGCAGGCCGCCCAGTACTGCGGCCAGGAGAAGAGGTCACGATCCGGCTGGATCAGGGAAATTGCGCTCATAATGCTTCCGAAGAAAAAATAATCAAAGGGCGGCGATTATACGCTGTTCTTCTGTAATAAATGAAGTGGGGAACGCGCCAAAATGGCGCCAGGTTAACGAAACTTCCACAAGCGCTGTAAACAACCTGCTAGAATGCCGCGCGCTGACGAATAACCGCTTTACTACGCAGGATTTTTAGCCCGTTTTTGCTCAGCAAAAACGGCCATGACGGGGAATGACACTTTGCGAGGCAGCCACTCTTCTCAGGTTTCCCAGCTACAGGTTGTGATGCATCTGTGCGGGTTTTTGGTGTTGCTTTATAGCTTCTCGATGCTGCCGCCGATGGCCATCGCGCTGGCAAATAAAGAGCGCAGCTATATCGCCTTTTTGAGCACCTTCGTGACCTTTTTTACCCTCGGAGGCGGCACCTGGCTGATGACCAAACATGCCGGGATCCAGCTGCGCACCCGCGACGGGTTTGTGATTATCGTACTGTTCTGGTTCCTCTTTTCGCTGATTAGCGCCATGCCGCTGTGGATGGATGACGCGCAGAAACTCTCGCTGGCGGATGCGCTTTTTGAAGGGGTATCGGGGATCACCACCACCGGGGCTACGGTGATTGGCGACGTCAGCGCCCTGCCAAAATCGTATCTCTACTATCGCGCGCAGCTCAATTTTATCGGCGGCCTTGGGGTCATCGTGCTGGCGGTGGCGGTGCTGCCGTTTCTCGGCATTGGCGGCATGAAGCTTTATCAGTCTGAAATGCCAGGACCGTTTAAAGAGGAGCGCCTCACTCCCCGGCTGGCGGATACCTCACGCACTCTCTGGCTCACCTATCTGCTGCTGGGGCTAACCTGCACGCTGGCCTACTGGCTTGCGGGGATGTCGTTCTTCGACGCGCTGTGCCACGGGCTCTCAACCGTCTCCCTCGGCGGCTTCTCCACCCGTTCGGAGAGTATCGGTTTTTACGACAGCCATGCCGTGGAGCTGGTCGCCGGGCTGTTCTCCCTGCTCTCCGCTTTCAACTTTACCCTCTGGTATGTGGCCATCACCCGCCGCACGCTGAAGCCGTTTCGCCGTAACCAGGAGCTAAAGTTCTTTCTGATTGCCGCGGCCATCATCATTTTGATCACCGCCTGGCAGGTATGGCATGCAGGGATGTACAACATCCCTGACAGTCTGGTGCATGCCTTTTTTCTTGCCAGCTCGATGATGACCGATAATGGCCTGTCGACCGGGGACTATGCCCAGTGGCCCGCGCACACCATCTTTTTACTGTTACTGGCCAGCTTCTTCGGCGGCTGCATCGGCTCCACCTGCGGCGGGATCAAGGCGCTGCGTTTTCTGATCATGTTCAAACAGTGCCGCCAGGAGCTGCACCAGCTTGGCCATCCACGCGCCCTTTTGCCGGTGCGCATCGGTAAAAGCGTGGTCAACGAGCGCGTACTGCGTTCGGTCTGGAGCTTCTTTTTTCTCTACGTCCTGTTTACCGCCTTTTTTATCTGGGCGCTGAATCTGATGGGGTACGATCTGTTCACCTCCTTCGCCACGGTCGCCGCCTGCATCAACAATATGGGGCTGGGATTCGGTGAAACTGCGTCAACGTTCGGTACGCTGACGGAAGGGGCAAAATACCTGATGTGCGTGGCGATGATTCTGGGGCGTCTGGAGATCTATCCGATACTGATCCTCTGCTCGCGCTTCTTCTGGCGGGCCTAGAAACAACACGCCCGGCAGAGGATGCCGGGCGGGAGAGAATTACGGGGCCGGATTTACCAGCAGCTGCCCCACCGAGCCGCGATCCGCCATCTCCAGCGTCTGGCTGTGGAACAGGAACGGGAAGTGCGGCCAGGAAGGCTGCCCGTAATAGACCAGCAGTTCCACCTGCCCGTCGACCCAGACGGTATCCTTCCAGCCTCTGTCTTCCGGGAACGGCATGGCGCCGTTGACGTTGCGGATAAGGAAACTCACCCCTTCGATATGGAACGACTGCGGCCTGTCGGCGCGCACCGTCCAGCGCTCCCAGGAGCCCTGCTGGGCGGTGATATCGATGCGGTTCACATCCCACAGCTGGCCGTTAATGCCCGGATCGTCGCCAAGGCTGATATCCCGGCTGCGCACCGGCGTACCGCTCAGGATCTCCTCCGACAGCAGGCGCATCGGCAGGGTATCGGTCACCAGCGGCAGCAGGCCGGTTGGACGCAGGGTTAACACCAGCGTCGAGACCAGAATGCTTGATGGCTCAAAGAAACCGCGCAGACGATCAACAATGCCCGCCGCCTCGCCACAGGTGATCGACACCTCTTCGCCGTTGGTCATATCCACCAGGATTTCGCGTCGCTCGCCCGGCGCCAGCGCCAGCTGTTTAACCGACACCGGAGCCGGTAAAAAGCCCTGATCCCCGGCAATGACGTGCAGCGCGCGGCCATCGCTCATCTGCAGTTGATAGCGACGCGAGTTGGAGGCATTCAGCAGACGCAGGCGTACCCAGCCGCGTGACACCTCGACATAGGGGCTTTGCGCGCCGTTGACCAGCAGCGTATCACCCACAAAACCGCCGCTGCCCGGCTCGCTGTACTCCGGCGTACCGAAATTATCCAGCCGCTTGTCCTGAATGATGAGCGGGAAGTCATCCACCCCGTAGTGGTTCGGGATCGGCAGGGATTTACTGACCTCATCCTCTATCAGCCACATCCCGGCCAGACCGTTGTAGACCTGCTGCGCGGTGCGGTTTGGGGTGTTGGCGTGATACCAGAGGGTCGCGGCGCGCTGGCGGACCGGCAGAACCGGTGCCCAGTCGGCGCTTGCGGACATCATGCGCGGCGCACCGCCCAGCAGCGGGCCCGGCACCTGCATCCCGCTGATGGTCATGGCGACGTTCTCCGCCAGGCGGTTGCTGTAGATCAGTTTGACGTCATCGCCGCTCCAGACGCGCACCGTCGGGCCGAGGTAGCGTCCGTTGATGCCCCAGACCGAAGCCCGGGTACCCTGAGTGAACGACCAGTGGGCGCGCTGTAGCGTCAGAAACAGCGGCTGCCCGCGGCGGGATTCCAGTAACGGCGGAATGGGCAGCGGCTGCTGCTGCCCGGCGGCGTTTGCCCTCAGCGGAACCGCGCCTGCACAAAGGGCGATCCCCGATGCCTGAATAAACTGACGGCGACTGAGTGACATAATGGCTCCATCTATAAACGCACTAACACACGGGAATTCGTTTTCCCTTTAAACCGGCTTAAACCTTGCCAGCAGCTTCTCGCTCTGCGACTTCTTTATCGAGCTCAGCGATTTTATTCAGCATTAATTCGCGGCAATGTGCCGCCAGCTCGCGTACCTGGTCTTTGCCATATTTACTGACATCGACCGGCGGCAGCATCTCTACGATGACCAGACCGTTACGCAGACGATTCAGGTTTATCTTATTCGATGTGTTGGAAACACACACTGGAATAATCGGTACGCCTGCCGCAATTGCGGCATGAAATGCGCCAGTTTTGAACGGCAGCAGGCCACGACCCCGGCTGCGGGTCCCTTCCGGGAACATCCAGATAGAGATCTTGCGCTTTTTGAAGTGGTTCACCACCTCGGCAATCGTGCCGTGCGCTTTGGCCCGGTTGTTGCGGTCAATCAGCAGGTTGCCGGTGAGCCAGTAGAGCTGGCCGAAGAACGGGATCCACAGCAGGCTTTTCTTGCCCACGGTGACGGTTGGCGGCTGCACGATTTTCGCTGCGGTCACCATATCGTAGTTATTCTGGTGGTTACCGATATAGATAGCGTTACCAAATTTCTCTGCCCCTTCCGGCAGACGCGTTTCCACCTTCAGGCCAAACAGCGGCGCCAGACGGGCAAACATGTGGCCAAAGGTGGCAACGTGTTTTGGATTACGCGGGCTGAACAGGCAGTAAACAGAGCCGAAGATACAGACCAGAATGCAGTAGATAACGGCAAGAATGGTTCGAACAATTAATAGCATAGCGACCTCAAAAACCCCTGACAGTTGGCGATTATACTGCAACTGTGAGCGGGTAACTCCTTTGTTTCTATAACGGATGTTTTTCACGAGTCCCCCTCCTGAGCGGAGGGGGAGGTGCTCTGTTACGCTTCGTTGTCGCCCGATGTCGCGCGGTGTGGAGAGTCGATCTCTACACGGTCAATGCGCTGCAAGCCACGCATCAGCGATCCTTTGCGTCCACGTTCGCCCACCACTTTCTGCAGCTCTTCCGGGCGCAGCTTGATTTTGCGTTTACCCACATGGATGGTCAACGTGCTCTGCGGCGGCAGAATAAAGAGGTGCGCCAGGCTGTCTTCCCCTTTTGCCGCATCCGCCGCAGCGATGTTGATGATCTTGTTGCCTTTGCCTTTCGACAGCTGCGGCAGATCGCTGAGCGGGAACATCAGCATGCGGCCCGCGGCGGAGATCGCCAGCAGCATGTCGTTCTCGTCTTCAATCACCAGCGGGGCCATGACCCGGGCGTTATCCGGCAGGCTAATCAACGCTTTGCCCGCACGGTTGCGCGAGATCAGATCGTTAAAGGTACAGATGAAGCCGTAACCCGCATCGGAGGCCATCAGCAGTTTCTGCTCATCACCTTCCATCAGCATATGCTCGACGGTCGCCCCTGGCGGCAGCGTCAGCTTGCCGGTGAGCGGCTCGCCCTGCCCGCGCGCTGACGGCAGCGTAATCGGGTCGATGGCGTAGCTACGCCCGGTGGTGTCGATAAAGGCCACCGGCTGGTTGCTCTTGCCCTTCACGGCGGCTTTGAAGCTGTCGCCCGCTTTGTAACTCAGACCCGGCGCGTCGATATCATGACCTTTGGCGCTACGCACCCAGCCGCTTTGTGACAGCACAATGGTCACCGGCTCGGACGGCTGCATGTCATGCTCGCTCATCGCTTTCGCTTCTTCACGCTCGTGCAGCGGAGAGCGACGCTCATCGCCGAAGGCATCGGCGTCAGCCTGCAGCTCTTTCTTCAGCAGGTTGTTCATCTTGCGTTCGGAGGCGAGGATCGCCTGCAGCTGATCGCGCTCTTTTTCCAGCTCATTCTGCTCACCGCGAATTTTCATCTCTTCCAGCTTCGCGAGATGGCGCAGTTTCAGCTCGAGGATCGCTTCCGCCTGGGTTTCGCTGATGCCAAAGCGCGACATCAGGGCTGGCTTCGGCTCATCCTCGGTACGGATGATCTCAATCACTTCGTCGATGTTGAGGAACGCCACCAGCAAACCTTCGAGGATATGCAGGCGCTTAAGCACTTTCTCCAGACGGTGATTCAGACGACGGCGCACCGTATCGCGGCGGAACGTCAGCCATTCGGTGAGGATCTCCAGCAGGTTTTTCACCGCCGGACGGCCATCCAGCCCGATCATGTTCAGGTTGATACGGTAGCTTTTTTCCAGATCGGTGGTGGCGAACAGGTGATTCATCACCGGCTCCATATCCACACGGTTGGAACGCGGCACGATCACCAGACGGGTCGGGTTTTCGTGGTCGGATTCATCGCGCAGATCGTCCACCATCGGCAGCTTTTTATTGCGCATCTGGGCGGCGATCTGCTCCAGCACCTTCGCGCCCGAGACCTGGTGCGGCAGCGCGGTAATCACCACCGCGCCATCCTCTTTGGTCCACACCGCGCGCATACGCACCGAGCCGCGACCGTTCTGGTAGATTTTGCGGATTTCCGCGCGGGAGGTGATGATCTCCGCTTCGGTCGGGAAGTCCGGCCCCTGCACGATATCCAGCAGATCGTCCAGCGTGGTCTTCGGCTGTTCAATCAGGATAATGGCCGCTTTCGCCACTTCACGCAGGTTGTGCGGCGGGATATCCGTCGCCATCCCGACGGCAATACCGGTGGTGCCGTTCAGCAGAATGTTCGGCAGACGCGCAGGCAGCATTTTCGGCTCCTGCAGCGTACCGTCGAAGTTGGGTACCCACTCCACGGTGCCCTGGCCCAGCTCGCTGAGCAGCAGTTCGGCATATTTTGAGAGACGGGATTCGGTATAACGCATCGCCGCGAACGACTTCGGATCGTCCGGCGCACCCCAGTTCCCCTGGCCGTCGACCAGCGGATAGCGGTAGGAGAACGGCTGGGCCATCAACACCATCGCTTCATAACAGGCGCTGTCGCCGTGCGGATGGTATTTACCCAGCACGTCACCCACGGTACGGGCGGATTTTTTAAACTTGGCGCTGGCATTCAGTCCCAGCTCAGACATCGCATAAACGATGCGGCGCTGAACGGGTTTCAGGCCATCTCCGATAAACGGCAACGCCCTGTCCATGATGACGTACATGGAGTAGTTCAGGTAGGCGTTTTCCGTGAATTCATGTAGCGCGAGGCGCTCTGCCATATCGCTCATTAAATGGGATTCCTCAACTCAGAAACCAGTTGGTTTCAGGCAATATTGCCGCAGATACTACCTTATCTGGCGAGTCGAGTCACAAAGAAAAAGGGGCCGGAATAGCGGCCCCTTGATGGGTTATTTATTCAGCTTGATAACCTGTTTCACGTCGATTTCGAAATCGTTCCACTCTTTATCGACCTTGCCCTGCAGCTCAACCTTATCCTGCGGCGTAATGGTCTGGCCGTTCCAGTGTTTATTGTCGATCTCCACCGTTACCGTGCCGCTCTCATCACGGAAGGTATAACGGTCGTCAGAGAGGCGCTCGGTAATCGTCCCGCGCAGTTTCACCCAGCTGTCATCCTTCATATCCTTGACCTTCTGCGCCGTGGTGAGGTTAGCGTCATTATCGACAAACCCGCCCTGCTGGGTTTGCGTCTGGGTTGCCGTCGCGGATGGGCCATTAAATCCCCCCTGTGCCGCAAACACCGGCGCGGAGGTGATCATCATGATGGCAGCAATAGCAGCGATTTTTTTCATCTTAACTCTCCCTTTAATGTCGTTTCGCAATCCATTAAACAGGGTAAACCTTAACAACTTCTTAAGCGGAAAATTTAAATTTTTTTACTGTACAGCTGTGCGTAACAGAGGGTTTACTGACGGCATCAGGGAGGGAAACATGCGCATTTTACTGGTAGAAGATGACAGGCTGATTGGCGATGGCATTAAAGCCGGGCTGACGAAAATGGGCTTTTGCGTGGACTGGTTCACCGACGGCGAAACGGGCCGTGCGGCGCTCTATAGCGCCCCCTACGACGCCGTGGTACTCGACCTGACGCTGCCCGGCCTCGACGGGCTACAAATCCTGCGCGAATGGCGGGCACAGGGGCGCGACGAACCGGTGCTGATATTAACCGCGCGGGATGCGCTCGATCAGCGCGTCGAGGGGCTGCGCCTGGGGGCTGACGATTATCTCTGTAAACCCTTCGCCCTGATTGAGGTGGCTGCCCGTCTGGAGGCGCTGGTGCGCCGCAGCCACGGGCAGGCGCACAGCGAACTGCGCCACGGTAAGATCACGCTCAATCCCACCAGCCTCGTCGCCACCCTGAACGGCGAAACTCTGGTGCTGAAGCCGAAAGAGTTTGCCCTGCTGGAACTCCTGATGCGCAACGCAGGCCGCGTCCTGCCGCGGAAGCTGATTGAAGAGAAGCTCTATACCTGGGATGACGACGTCTCCAGCAACGCCATAGAAGTCCACATACACCATCTGCGCCGCAAGCTCGGCAGCGATGTTATCCGCACCGTGCACGGCATCGGTTATACCCTGGGTGACGCATGAAACTGACCCAACGCCTCAGCCTCAAGCTGCGCCTGACGCTGCTGTTCTTAGCCCTGTCGCTGACGGCGTGGTTTGCCGCGAGCATCGTCGCCTGGCACCAGACCACCGATAAGCTCGATAAGCTGTTTGACACTCAGCAGATGCTGTTTGCCAAAAGGCTGCTGACCATGGATCTCGACGAGCTCAAAGCCCCGGAACGCATGCGCGAGGTGCCGAAAAAAGCCCGTCACGGCCATCTGGATGACGATGCGCTGGCCTTCGCCATCTACACCCCCGAGGGCAAAATGGTGCTTAACGACGGCGAAAACGGACGCGACATTCCGTACCACTATCGCCGGGAGGGCTTCGACAACGGGCGGCTGGACGACGATAACGACGAATGGCGATTCCTCTGGCTCACCGCCCCGGACGGCAAATACCGGGTGGTAGTGGGCCAGGAGCGGGAGTACCGTCAGGAGATGGCGCTGGACGTGGTGCGATCGCAGCTCACGCCGTGGCTGGTGGCGCTGCCGGTGATGCTGCTGTTGCTTATCGTCTTGCTGAGCCGGGAACTGCACCCGCTGAAAAAGCTGGCGCAAACCCTGCGCCTCCGCTCACCGGATGCCACTGACCGCCTGCCGACCCACGGCGTGCCCGTTGAGGTTCGTCCGCTGCTCGATGCGCTGAATCATCTGTTCGCCCGCACCCAGGAGATGATGGCCCGCGAGCGCCGCTTTACCTCCGATGCCGCCCACGAACTGCGCAGCCCCCTCACCGCCCTGAAAGTGCAGACCGACGTGGCGCAGCTGTCGCTGGACGATCCTGAGGCGCAGGGCAAAGCGCTGAACCAGCTACACGCCGGTATCGACCGGGCATCGCGGCTGGTTGAGCAGCTCCTGACCCTGTCGCGCCTGGATTCACTGGAGAGCCTCGATGACGTGGAATCCCTGGTGCTGGCCGATGTTCTCCAGTCAGCGGTGATGGCGATCTACTCTCCGGCGCAGCAGGCCGGGATCGAGATGCGCCTGAACATCAACGCCCCGCAGGTCACCCGCCCTGGTCAGCAGCTGCTGCTGAGCCTGCTGGTGCGCAATCTGCTGGATAACGCCGTCCGCTACAGCCCGCGCGGCAGTGTGGTGGAGGTTACGCTCGATAGCCGCAGTTTTACCGTCCGAGACAACGGACCAGGCATTGCCCCCGATGCGCTGGCGCGGATCGGCGAGCGCTTCTATCGCCCGCCAGGGCAGGAGCAAACCGGCAGCGGGCTGGGGCTATCTATCGTTAAACGGATTGCCGCCCTGCATCGAATGAGGGTAACACTCGGGAATGCGCCGGAGGGCGGCTTTGCCGTCACCGTCGGCTGGTAGGGAATTATTGCTGCTATAGCAAAAGACTTTGCACATTTTGCTAATTTCACCGCACCGCTGTCGCGCGTAGAATAGCCCTCAGACTCGCTACTCTGAGGACAACTTAATGAGCAATATCTTAATTATCAACGGTGCAAAAAAATTCGCCCACTCCAATGGCCAACTGAATGACACCCTGACCGAGGTCGCGGACGGCTTCCTGCGCGACGCCGGGCATGATGTTAAAGTCGTGCGCACCGACGGCGAGTACGATATCCAGGCCGAAGTGCAGAACTTCCTCTGGGCTGACGTGGTGATCTGGCAGATGCCTGGCTGGTGGATGGGCGCACCGTGGACCGTGAAAAAGTACATGGACGATGTCTTTACCGAAGGCCACGGCGCGCTGTATGCCAGCGATGGCCGCACCCGTTCAGATGCCTCGAAAAAATATGGCTCCGGCGGTCTGATTCAGGGGAAAAAGTACATGCTTTCCCTCACCTGGAACGCCCCGATAGAAGCCTTCACCGAAGAAGATCAGTTCTTCCACGGCGTGGGCGTGGACGGTGTTTATCTGCCGTTCCACAAAGCCAACCAGTTCCTGGGAATGGAGGCGCTGCCGACCTTTATCACCAACGACGTGATCAAAATGCCGGACGTGCCACGCTATATCGCAGAATATCGCAAGCATCTGGCTGAAATTTTTGCTTAACTGGTTGCATGTTATCAGGAGAAATGACCATGCTTACCGTTATTGCTGAAATTCGTACCCGTCCTGGCCAACATCACCGTCAGGCGGTGCTGGATCAGTTCGCTAAAATTATCCCGACCGTTTTAGAAGAAGCCGGCTGCCACGGCTACGCGCCGATGGTGGACACCGCCGCGGGTGTCAGCTTCCAGACCACCGCCCCCGACTCCATCGTGATGGTTGAGCTGTGGGAAACCGTCGCGCACCTTGAAGCGCATCTGCAGACTCCGCACATGAAAGCGTGGAGCGAGGCGGTGAAGGGTGACGTTCTGGAAACGCATATCCGTATTCTGGAGAACGGGGTTTAACCCCTGTTTTGCCCGGTGGCGCTACGCTTACCGGGCCTACAAAACCGTAGGCCGGGCAAACGAAGTGCCGCCCGGCAATACCAACAGCACCGAATCTCAGGCCCGGTACGCATAGCGTTTCCGGGCTTTTTTTATCACCTCAAAACGCACCTGCTATGCTTACTTCTGATTTCATTGTTATCTGGAGGAAGGAATGGGTATTTTTAACTTCGTTAAAGAGGCAGGTGAAAAGCTGTGGGATAACCTGACCGATCACAAAGGTCAGAGCGATAAGGTGACTGAACACCTTAAAAAACTCAACATACCGGGCGCCGACAAAGTGCAGGTCAACGTCAACGACGGTAAGGCCGTGGTGACGGGTGACGGACTCACCCAGGAGCAGAAGGAAAAAATCCAGGTCGCGGTGGGGAACATCGCGGGCGTCAGCGAGGTGGAAAACAGCATCACCGCCACCGACACCCAACAAGAAGCCACCTACTATACGGTCAAATCGGGTGATACGCTGAGCGCTATCTCCAAAACGGTGTATGGCGATGCGTCGCAGTACAACAAAATCTTCGAAGCCAACCGCCCTATGCTCTCCAGCCCCGATAAAATTTATCCCGGCCAGACGCTGCGTATTCCAGAAGCCTGATAGCACCGCACCGAGGGAAGATGATGAAGATAGCCTGTCTGGGCTGGGGCTCGTTGATATGGAAAAGCGGCCCACTCCCCGTCGCCGGGGAGTGGAAAACTGACGGGCCATCGCTCCCCGTTGAATTTTGTCGGATCAGCGATGGCGGCGAGCTCGCCACCGCCCTCTGCATGAACGCACCTGCCGTTCCCGTGCTCTGGGCGTGGCTCAACGCGGAAACCCTGAACGTTGCCTGTCAGGCCCTGCGCGAGCGCGAAGGGATCCCTGAGGAACGTTGTGACGGTATCGGTTCGTTGCTGACTGGAGAGCGCCACACCGGCCTGCTTGCTAAATGGGCGGCCGAGAGAGGCATCGAGGCGGTGATCTGGACCGGGCTGCCACCGAGAAGCGCCTCACTGGAGGGGCGGGTGCCTACCGTGGACGAAGCGATTGTCTATCTGGATAGCCTGAGCGGCGAGGCCCGCCAGCACGCGCGGGACTATTTTGACCAGGTGCCAGCCCAAATCGACACCCCCTACCGGCGGGTAATCACTGAAGTGCTGGGGTGGTAACAACGCCACCCCAGCGTTTTCTTACCAGTACAGTTTCCAGCTCTGGGTAAAGCGCACCAGCGCTTCGACGTAGAAGTAATCCCCCCAACTGGCGCACTCGTCCACGCCTTTATTGCTGGCGAGGTGATACACAGAGTGTTTCAGCACGCCGTTGCCCTTCTCCTCTTTTCCCATCAGGTAGTGCCTGGTCAGCGAGGACATGATCCCTTTCGCCCACGCCAGATAGCGCTCGCGATCCGGGTCAGTCACCGGCAGGTGCTTCACCAGCTCCAGCAGGCCGCATACCGCAATCGCCGCTGACGATGAATCACGCAGCGCGTCGGTGCCCACCAGCGCCAGATCCCAGTGGCAGACGTAATCCTCCGGCAGGCGGTTGAGGAAGTAGTTTGCCAGCCGTTTTGACAGGGCGATCATCGTCTCGTCGCCGGTATAGATATAGCTCAGCAGAAAGCCGTAAATCCCCCACGCCTGGCCCCGCGACCAGCAGGAGTCGTCCGCATAGCCCTGCTGGGTATTACCGTAGCGCGGCGCGCCGGTGACCACATCCATATAGTAGGTGTGGAAGGTGGAGGCATCGTCACGGATAAGGTACGTTGCGGCCTGCATCACATGGGCTTTAGCGGCCTCGGCAAAGCGCGGATCGCCGGTCTGCTCCGTCGCCCAGTAGAGCAGCGGCAGGTTCATGTTGCAGTCGATGATCATCCGGCCAGCCTGTTCCGGGTCGGCCAGATCGCCCCACGCCTGGATGATCTTCGCCTTCTCGTGGAAGCGCTCCAGCAAAGCTTCTGCCGCCAGCAGCGAGAAGCCGCGCGCCTCGCGACTGCCGGTCAGCCGCCAGTCCGCCACGCAGGAGAGCGTGTAGAGGAAGCCGAGATCGTGGGTGTTGGTGTCGCTGCGCCCGGCAATGCGCAGGCCAAACGAGCGCGTGTGTTTTTGGGCCATCTCACGGAATTTCTCGTCCCCGCTCATCTCCCACGCCAGCCACAGCTGCCCGGTCCAGAAGCTGGTGGTCCACTCGACGTTATCGGTCAGGGGATAAAACCCCTCTTTGCAGGTTTCTGCCGGGAATTTGTCACCGAATTCCGTTAAATGACGGCTAATCAGGTCGAGGATATGGCTGCGTGCCGAGATTAATTCATCGCTAAAGGCGCGTTCATCCACGGGCACGGGAATATCGGCCAGACGTTCCTCGGTGATACGACTTAACATAATTCGATTCCTTCTTTGACGACGTAAATTAGTGATGCTCAGCAACGTTCAGCGTTTTTGCGCCGCGCCATTTGCTCTGGCAGGCGGATAACGTGAAGGCGGAAATAAGGGTAAAGGTCAGCGCCGTAGCGCCCATGATGATATAGGTCTGCTCAAAGCCGATGCGGTCATACATATAACCCGCAGGGGAAGAGACCACGACATTACCGACGTAGAGCATTGCCTGATAGCCCAGCAGATACATGGTGGCGTTCACGCGTTTATCGAAATGCTCGGCGATATATTTAAAGACCGACACCAGCAGGAGGCAGATCTCCAGACCGTACAGCGGCTTGAGAACCGAAATAAGCAGGTGCGAATCGCAGATCCCGGAAATAATCAGGCGCGCCCCGACAATCAGACCGACAATCAATAACCCGCGCTTGGCGCCAATAAAATTCACGAACAGCGGGATGACCATATACATGACAAATTCCATCCCCGACTGCACGGTGCCCAGATAGCCAAATACCGCGTTGCCCTGGTGCACATCATCAAAGAAGGTGACGAAATAGCGCGAGAACTGCTGCTCGGCGATAAACATCATCCACGCCACGCCCGCCACGTACAGGCAGAAGGCCCAGAATTTGCGGCTGCGCAGCAGGGCGTAAACATCCGCCGGAACGATTTTCTCTTTGGTCAGCACCTCACCGGCATGGGCCGAGTTGGTGTTCACCTTCAGGCTCAGGAGGACAATCAGCATAATGACCGACGCCACGCTGCCCATAATAAAGTTGTACGCAGGAGAGAGGTTAAACAGCAGGCCGGAGAACGACGATGCCACCGCCCAGCCGAGCGATCCCCACATACGGATCTGACCAAATTCCATGCCGTTCAGACGGCTGAAACGGTCGGAATAGGATTCGCACGCCGCGACGCCCGCATACCAGGCGAAACTTAAATAGAGCGCGCCGATAATAATCCCCAGCATGGTGTTGGACATTAACAGCGGCTGATAGACATAAATAAAGAACGGCGCCATCAGGGCGGACATCGCCACCACAAAATAGAGCAGGTATTTGCTCATGCCGATCTTATCCAGAATATAGCCATAGATCGGTTTCAGAATAACGGAGAAGACACCATTTACCGCAAATACGGTGCCGATCACCGAGCCGCTCAGGTTGGCTTTTTGCCCGAGCCAGATCGCCAGCAAACCAATACTGGCCGACCAGGTAAAGAAATAGAGAAAGATAAAACTGCTGATTTTGTAATATTCAGTTTTGTTGCTCATACCATCCTCGCCGATATCCAGGGTAAGGCTCTTATAAAATGAACGACAGCTTACGTTCGCTTCCGGGCGCGCAAATAACGACCCGGTTATCTTCTATTTTCAGTTGTGGTGTGTTTGCCTCTGCACGCGCTTTCCCGGAGGCGTATACCGCACTGCATAGCCAGCTCTCCCCCTGCGGGAGAGTGGTGGTCAGCACCGGAATGGCGGCGCATTCGGCAAACATGATGCTGCTGTTGGGTGGCGTCACCACGCTGTCAGGCTGACGGCTGATGACAGGCGACAGATCGACAATGACGCTGCTGCCGTTCGCGGCATTCAGATAACTGCCGCGCCCGATAAGCTGATGGTCGGTTTTCATTACCGCAAAACCGCCCTCCACCGTCTGCAACGTGCGGGCGCTGTTGATGCGGTGCAGGCGCAGATGCCACTCGCCAAACGGCACCAGCCAGCTCTCAATGTGGACGTCGTGCCACGGCGACCAGCGCGAAAAGATGAAGTTCTCGTCGACGCGGACCGCCTCGCATTCACGGCGTCCGCGGAAGTAGTTATCACCATCGGCCAGCAGCAGCATGGAGTCGCAGGCAGCATGCTTGATGCCGAAGCGTCCGCGCTCGATGGTGAACCCAAAGCGGCTGGAGTAGGCAAATTTGGTGTATTTCGCCTCGGTGTTCACATAGTTGTTCAGCTCCAGCTGTCCGGCGGTGAGCATCGTGACGTGATCCGCCTGCATCAGGATCTGCTGGGCATGGGGAATGAGGCGCTTTTCGGCAAGCGCAGGTAATGGCTGCTCTTCTGCCTGCCAGAACGGATGGCTCTCCGGCAGGGCCAAAATCAGGTAGGTTTTCAGCGCCCAGTAAGGCGAGCCGGGGGAGTTATAGTCCTCGCACATCGCCAGGTTCGGGTAGGCGAAGCCAAGCGTCAGGATCCCGTCGCGATCGGTCATCGGCTGCTGCTGCCACCAGCGCAGATGACGGAGGATGATCCCTTTCACAACCCCCGGCGTGAACACCTCCAGCCCGGAAAAAGCCACCGCGCTCCAGAAGGCGACCATCGCGAAGCGGTAGGTCAGGCTGCGGCCAAAGGGCACCGAGGCGCCGTCGGCGGCGGACATATAGATAAAATCTTCCGCGAACAGGCGCGAACGCTGGCGCAGCACCTCTGCCCTCGCCTCATCACCGCTCAGGGTGGCGTAGAGCAAACCGTAAAAGTGAAACGCCATTGAGATGTAGTAGTCCTTTGGCCGTCCCGGACCGTCGGAGTACCAGCCGTCCCCCAGATAGTAGGTCTCCATCATGGCGAAGCGGCGATCGATGGCCTGCTGGTCGTAGGGCAGTCCGGCGCGCTTAAAGCCAAGCTGGACCATGATGGCGAAGTAGTTCCAGTTGCTGTCCGGCATCGTCGCGTCGGTGATCTGGTTCAGCCAGGCGTGCAGATTCATCAGCTCACGTTCGCTAAACAGTTCAGTAAGTTTGTCCTGTAGGAGCGCCAGCCCGAGGCCATAGGCCGCCATCTCCACCAGACGCTGGTCATAAGGCCCGGCTTCGCCCCAGTAGCCTGCGCTTTGCGGATCGGTACCCTGCTTAATGGCGGTGAGGTACTTATCGCTGAACGGCGTACTGTCGCCTGCGGCCATCAACGGAAACAGCCCCCATAAGATCCGGGAGAGCCCCTCCATCTGCGCCACATCCCGGGCGTAGTGCGCGCAGGTATCGCCCAGTGAAAACCGCGAGCTTCCCGCCGGAAACTGATTATCTACCGCCGCAAGCCACATGTTCAGGGCCACCACCAGATCCTGGCGGGATGACAACGGATTTGATTTTTCTTTATTTGCCGCGCACATACGCTTGTCCTCGCAATCAACTGCGGCAAAGCATAGTTAATCAACAAGGTGCAGAAATGTTAGCCGGGTCACAGGAGTGAGAGATGAATAAACCTGCAGTTGAGGAAATTTAAAATGGTGGTTTATAAAGAGGAAAGAAAAGGGAAAAGTTGAGTTTTATTGCACTATGCGCGAGACACCTACGCCGGAACACCTTGAGCTCATCACCCTGAACGATACCCTCGTGTCGTTCAGTCGCCTGTTCGCCAACACCGTGCGCTATCACCACTGGCATCAGTGTCTGGAGATTCTCTATGTCGAAGAGGGCTTTGGCGTGGCGATTGTCGATAACCGCCACTACACCATGCGCCCGGGGAGGCTATTTTTCTTTCCCCCCTTTACCCTGCACAAGGTGATGGTCGACCCCCAGGCCGAAGCGAACTACCGCCGGACCATTATTCATCTCGATCAGCATGCGGTAATGAAAGCCCTGCGTGATTTTCCCCAGACCCAACAGCGACTCCAGAAGCTGTCCCAACGGGGAGGAGAAGCCTGGGTAGCGGACATGGCCCACTGCCACAGCCATATCGATCATCTCTTCAGCTGCTACCCGCCGCCGTTGAACGGCGAGCGCATCGCCAGCCTGCTGATTAGCCTGTTCGCCATGCTGCCGCACGATGACGAAGGCCAGCCCGGCAACAGCCACGGTATTGCCAGCCAGGTAATGTTCTGGCTGGATGAGCACTACCAGCATAAGTTCAGTCTTGATGCGCTGGCAGACGAGCTGGGTAAATCCCGCAGCTACGTATCACGGAAATTCCATGCGGAGACGGGAGAGAAAATTCACGATTACCTGAATACGTTACGATTACGCAAAGCCTGTGAGAGCCTGCTGCATTCAGACGCCAGCGTGCGGGAGATTGCCGCCCGGGTGGGGTTTTCAGACGTGACCTACTTTATCAGCGCGTTTAAAAAGGGGATCGGAGAGACGCCCTTACAGTACCGGAAGAATCATCTGCAGCCCTGAGACACACGGCTGCGCGCTCATGTTCATTCATCTCTGAAAAAATGACAGCATAGTGATACTTTTCCTGTTCATCATAACGGCGGATTAATGGCCCCCTGACTGAGCAGGCAGCATCAGAATAAAGCGCGTCGAGGTTTTATCTGACTCAACGGATACCCGTCCATTATGGGCAGTAATAATGGATTTAACGATCGCCAGACCGATGCCGCTGCTGTTTTCATCTTTTCGCTGACGAGAGGGATCGACCCGATAAAAGCGATCGAACAGCCGGGGTAAATGCACAGGCGCTATAGGCGTGCCCGGGTTTTCCACACTAATATGCACTTCCTCTTCCCCTGAGCGCAGGTGAACGGTAATGGTGCTCCCACGTGGGGTATAACGGATGGCGTTTGACAGTAAGTTGCTTATTGCCCGACGCAGCATCAGCGGATCGCCCTCCACCGGGGTGGCCTGCCCCTCCAGGCTTAGCGCTACTTCGCGTTCCTCGGCCAGGGCTTCAAAGAAGTCGAAAACCGTGGCGATCTCCGTCGCCAGATCCAGCTTCTCTTTTTCCGGGATCAGCTGGTTATTATCTGCCTGGGCGAGAAATAGCATATCGCTGACCATTTTCGACATGCGTGAAAACTCCTCCAGGCTAGAGTAGAGCACTTCCTCCAGCTCTTTCACGTTACGTGGCTGGCTGAGAGCTATTTCGGTTTGCGTGACAAGATTAGTGATCGGGGTACGCATTTCATGAGCAATATCGGCAGAAAAATTGGACTGCCGGTTAAAGACATCTTCTATACGCTCAATCATATGGTTAAAAGAGATCACCAGCCTTTCCAGCTCAATGGGCACATTTTGGTTATTTAAGCGGACACCGAGATCGGCCGAGCTAATATTTTTGATCTGCTGACTTAAACTGCGGATAGGTTTATGCCCCTGATAGACGGCAAACAGCACAATAAAGATCACGATAATGCTGATTATCGACGCCATTATCATCAGCTTGTTTTTGAGGTCATTGATATAATGCAGATGAAAATTGATCGATAGCGCCATCAGTAAATTATAGGCGGGCGTGCCATCTGCTTTTTTGCCGATGGGTAGCATAATTATACGCCAGGCGCTGTGCTGCGCCTGCGCACTATCAGCCATTCCCTGGTGCGGGGCGGGATCACGCCATAAGAGCACATGTCCGGCACGCAAATCTCTGGCAGGGGCGGGATCGTTGAGAAGGGTGTTCAAATCGGGTCCGGTTGAGGACTGAAAAACCGGACGATTATCCCTATCCAGCAGCAAAACAGAGATATTGGCGAAGCCTGCCACGACATTTTGCAGGATTTCCAGCCGCTCTTTTTCCGGCTCCTCCTGATGGCTCAGTACCGTTTCGAGGGTGAAGCCTATCTGCTTCAAATCATGAATATCGCGCTCTTCGAAATGTGCCTTTACGGAGTGGATCATTACCCAGGTGAAGACAAAAAAAGAGGCAATGGTGGCGAGGCTGATAAAGAACGTGAGCCGCGTGGCCAACGAAAAAGGCCGGGGGGAGCGCCTAAAGATCATCTGGCACCTCAAGCATATAGCCTACACCGCGCACGGTCTGGATGAGCCGTGGTTCAAAATCGTTATCAATCTTGCCCCGCAACCTTTTCACCGCCACGTCGATGGCGTTGGTATCGCTGTCAAAATTCATGTCCCAGACCTGAGACGCAATCAGCGACCGGGGCAACACTTCGCCCTGATGACGAATGAAGAACTCCAGCAAGGTAAACTCCTTGCTGGTCAGCGTGATGCGCGTTCCGTTGCGCGTTACCTTACGGCTGACCAGATCGAGGGTCAGATCGGCTACCTGAAACTGGCTTTCGACCATCACCGCCGCGCCACGACGTAGCAACGTCTTTACCCGGGCCAGCAGTTCGGCAAAGGCAAAAGGCTTAATCAGATAATCATCAGCGCCCAGCTCAAGCCCTTTGACCCGATGTTCAATGGTGCCCAGCGCGGTGAGCAGGAGAATGGGCATCCCTTTGTTGGCCGTGCGCAGCATCCTGACAATATCCCAGCCGTTCACATCCGGCAGCATAATGTCGAGGATCAACAGATCGTAATCTGCGGTCATTGCCAGATGAAAACCGTTCAGGCCGTTGTCTGCCAGATCGACAATAAACCCGGCCTCTTTCAGCCCCTTAGTCAAATACTCGCCGGTTTTTTTCTCGTCTTCGACGATCAGAATTTTCATGACGTTCTCTCCCTGCCCTGCGCTGCGAGCCTGAGATTTTAGGCATCCCGGATTCGATAGCAAAGGCATATTCCGCTTAATGACAGCTTTGTCATTTTCCTGTCACCCGTCAAACAGAGTCCGGAACGTAAAGTACCCGTCGTTGAACTACCCCTTTAAGGATCCGCCCGGGCGAGAAAACCTATGCGTAAATTTCAATTAATGACGCTCAGCGTAAGTTTTATTCTGACCGGCTGTCTTTCGCTGGCACCGGAATATCAGCGCCCGTCCGCCCCGGTGCCGTCGCAATTCTCGCTCAGCCAGAATGCATTAGTGGCTACAACGCCGGGTTACCGGGATAGCGGCTGGCGGGCCTTTTTTGTCGATCCGCACGTCAAGGCCCTGATAGACGAAGCGCTGGTAAATAACCGCGATTTGCGAATGGCGGCGTTGAAAGTAGAGGAAGCCCAGGCGCAATACGGCGTAACGGATGCCGACCGTTTTGCGCAACTGACGATGGATGGCCGTAAAACAGTGAGCGGGAGAGTGGACGGGAATGCATCGACCACGGGGGACTATGAAGCAGGCCTCAACCTTAGCTTCGATCTGGATTTCTTTGGCCGCTTAAAAAATCTGAGTGAAGCTGAGCGTCAGGCGTATCTTGCCAGCGCCGAAGCTCATCGGGCGGTACATATTTTACTTATCTCGAATGTATCGCAGGCCTATTTCAATCAGCAGCGGGCCTGGGCCCAGCTCCAGGTGGCCCAGGAGACGTTCGCCAACTATGAGCGTGCTTATACCTTTGTTGAGAAGCAACTGCTGACAGGCAGCACCAGTGTGCTGGCACTGGAGCAGGCGCGTGGCGTCATAGAGAGCACCCGCAGCGATATCGCCAGGCGGCAAGGGGAGCTGGTGCAGGCCGATAACGCCCTGCATCTGCTGCTGGGTACCTGGAACCCGCTGCCGAAGAATGGCTATCGCGAGGATATTGCAAATAATGGCGTAGTATTACCGCCAAATCTCTCCTCAAACATTTTATTGCAGCGCCCGGATATCATGCAGGCTGAACACGAGCTGCTGGCGGCCAATGCCAATATCGGTGCCGCCCGAGCCGCTTTTTTCCCGTCCATCACTCTCACCAGCGCGTTATCCAGCAGCAGTACCGAGTTATCCAGCCTGTTTTCTGCGGGCAGTGGGATGTGGAATTTTATCCCCAAAATCGAGCTGCCTCTGTTTAATGCCGGACGTAATCAGTCGAACCTCAGCCTGGCTGAAATTCGTCAGCAACAGTCGGTAGTGAATTATGAAAATAAGATCCAGACCGCCTTTAAACAGGTTGCGGATGCGCTTGCATTACGCCAGCACATTAGCGATCAGATTGCGGCGCAGCAGCGCTATCTCACCTCGCTGCAGATAACCCAACAGCGCGCCAGAGGCCTCTATCAGCATGGCGCGGTCAGCTATATCGAAGTGCTGGATGCCGAACGCGCCCTGTTTACCACCCGGCAGACCTTACTCGACCTTAACTACGCCCGTCAGGTAAACGAAATTACGTTATTCACCGCTCTCGGCGGCGGCTGGATTGAATAACCCCCTTACTTCACTCAGGAATTATCACGATGAAAACGCTCTCTACCGCACTCTTTTTCGGCCTCTGTTCCGCGACCCTGTTCAGCGCGCACGCCAGCGACAGGCATGACATGGCAAACATGCAGCCCACCGCGGCAACGGCAGAGCAACATCCGGTGGTCAACGCCACAGGAGAAGTCAAACATATTGATATGCAAGAAAAAAAGATAACCATCGCCCACGGACCTGTCGCGGCATTGAACTGGCCAGCAATGACGATGCGCTTCACCCTGACCCCCACGACGCACCTGCAGGATATTAAACCGGGCGACAAGGTTGAATTTACCTTTGTGCAGCAGGGCAACATCTCGTTATTACAGGATATCCACACCCAGGATTAATTTCGCCAGATACGGTGCACTGAGCGTGAATGGAATAACTATGATGCCTTTCAACATTAAAAACACAGCACTTATTGTCGGTGGCGCGATCCTGGGCGGGAGCATTACCGCGGGCATTGCTTTCTCTATTTCAGCTGCGCATTCGACCACGGAAGCTCCCGCCACAGAGCAGCACCGGCAAGTGCTGTTCTGGTATGACCCGATGTACCCCAACACCCGCTTTGATAAACCAGGCAAGTCACCCTTTATGGATATGGATCTGGTGGCGAAGTATGCCGATGAAGAGGGAGGGGAAACCCCTGCCCCTGGCATTCGCATCGACCCGACCCAGACACAAAACCTCGGCGTAAAGGTGGAGTCGGTTCGCCAGGGGCCGCTGCAGTATCAGCGGACCTTCCCGGCCAATGTCAGCTACAACGAATATCAGTTTGCCATCCTGCAGGCACGCTCAGCGGGCTTTATTGAGAAAGTCTATCCCCTGACCGTGGGGGACAAAGTGCGCAAAGGGATGCCGCTGGTGGATATGACTATCCCGGACTGGGTTGAAGCACAGAGTGAATATTTACTCCTGCAGGAGACTGGCGGGACAGGTACTCAAACTGAAGGGATCCTTGAGCGCCTGCGGCTGGCGGGTATGCCGGACGAGGCTGTACGGCGTCTCATCTCCAGCCGCAAAATTCAGACCCGCTTCACGTTGAAAGCGCCTATTGACGGGGTGATTACCGCATTTGATCTGCGCAGCGGGATGAACATCGCTAAAGACAACGTAGTCGCCAAAATCCAGGGTATGGACCCGGTGTGGATCACAGCCTCAGTGCCAGAATCCATCGCCTGGCTGATTAACGATACATCACAGTTCACGTTTTCTGTGCCGGCATGGCCGGATAAAACGCTCTCCGTGAAGAAATGGTCGCTGCTGCCGAGTGTGGATGCGGCAACCCGCACGCTCCAGCTGCGCCTGGAGGTGGATAACCCGGATGAGACCCTGAAACCGGGTATGAATGCCTGGTTAAAACTCAACAGCCAAAGTCAGCCCATGCTGTTAATTCCTTCCACCGCGTTAATCGACAGCGGTGATGAGCAACGGGTTATTACCGTTAATAGCGAGGGGCGTTTCGTCCCGAAATTGGTTGAAGTGTTCCATGAATCCCAGGGCGTCACCGCCATTCGTACCGGGCTTACAGAGGGTGAAAAGGTCGTGTCGAGCGGCCTGTTCCTGATCGATTCAGAGGCAAACATCACAGGCGCGCTGGAGAGAATGCGTACAACCGGCCATCCGCACGAAGGGAAAGCAAATGATTGAATGGATTATTCGCCGTTCGGTGGCTAACCGTTTTCTGATGTTAATGGGCGTAGCGTTTCTCAGCATCTGGGGTACCTGGACAATCCTCCACACCCCGGTTGATGCCTTGCCGGATCTCTCTGACGTACAGGTGATCGTAAAAACCCAGTATCCGGGCCAGGCTCCGCAACTGGTAGAAAATCAGGTCACCTACCCAATCACCACCACCATGCTCTCTGTGCCAGGCGCAAAAACGGTGCGCGGCTTTTCGCAGTTTGGTGATTCGTATGTGTATGTCATTTTTGAAGAGGGTACCGATCGGTACTGGGCGCGCTCCCGGGTGCTGGAATACCTCAACCAGGTCCAGGGCAAACTGCCCGCGGGCGTAACGGCAGAAATGGGTCCGGATGCCACCGGCGTAGGCTGGATCTTTGAGTATGCGCTGGTGGATCGCAGCGGCAAACACGATCTGGCTGAACTGCGCTCTTTACAGGACTGGTTCCTGAAATATGAGCTGAAAACTCTCCCGGATGTTGCCGAAGTGGCGTCGGTGGGAGGCGTGGTTAAAGCTTACCAGATCGTGGTCGATCCTCAGAAACTAACCCAGTTCGGCATCAGTCTGGCGGAGGTGAAAGCCGCAGTGAATGCCTCCAATCAGGAGGCGGGGGGTGCCTCTGTCGAGCTCTCTGAAGCCGAGTATATGATCCGGGCCAGCGGCTACCTGCAAACGCTGGATGATTTCAATGCCATCGTGCTAAAAGCTGGCGTCAACGGTGTACCGATTTATCTGCGTGACGTGGCGCGGGTGCAGACTGGACCGGAAATGCGCCGGGGTATCGCTGAGCTTAATGGCGAAGGAGAAGTGGCCGGGGGCGTGGTGATCCTGCGTTCCGGTAAAAATGCCCGGGAGGTGATCTCCGCGGTCAAAAATAAGCTGGAGACGTTAAAGCAAAGCCTGCCGGAAGGGGTGGAGATTGTCACCACTTACGACCGCAGCCAGCTCATTGACCGGGCCGTCGGTAACCTGAGCCATAAACTGCTGGAAGAGTTCATTGTGGTTGCCCTGGTCTGCGCCCTGTTTCTCTGGCATTTGCGCTCCGCGCTGGTGGCGATTATTTCACTGCCGCTTGGCCTGTGCTTCGCCTTTATCATCATGCGTTTTCAGGGAATTAACGCCAATATCATGTCCCTTGGCGGCATTGCCATTGCCGTTGGCGCGATGGTGGATGCCGCTATCGTGATGATCGAAAATGCCCATAAGCGCCTGGAAGAGTGGCAACACCAGCATCCGGGCCAGAAGCTACGCAACGACACACGCTGGCAGGTGATCACCCAGGCGTCCGTTGAGGTTGGACCGGCGCTGTTTATCAGCCTGTTGATTATCACTTTGTCCTTCATTCCGATCTTTACCCTGGAAGGCCAGGAGGGACGCCTGTTCGGACCGCTGGCTTTTACCAAAACCTGGTCGATGGCGGGGGCTGCCCTATTAGCGATCATGGTGATCCCGATCCTGATGGGATTGTGGATCAGAGGCAAGATCCCGGCGGAAACCAGTAATCCATTGAACCGCCTGTTGATCCGCCTGTATCACCCCCTGTTGCTCAAAGTGCTGCGCTGGCCGAAAACGACCTTACTGGTGGCGGTGCTGTCGGTTTTGACCGTCATCTGGCCGCTCAATAAGATCGGGGGGGAGTTTCTGCCGCAAATTAATGAAGGCGATCTGTTGTATATGCCCTCTACCCTGCCGGGCATTTCCGCTGCGCAAGCGGCGGCGATGTTGCAAACTACCGATAAACTGATCATGACCGTGCCGGAAGTTGCGCGCGTTTTTGGCAAAACCGGAAAAGCGGAAACGGCAACCGACCCGGCACCGCTGGAGATGGTGGAAACAACCATTCAGCTGAAACCTGAAGATCAGTGGCGACCGGGTATGACAATGGACAAGATCGTGGCCGAGCTGGATAAAACGGTGCGCCTGCCGGGGCTGGCAAACCTTTGGGTACCGCCCATCCGTAACCGCATTGATATGCTCTCGACCGGGATAAAAAGCCCTATTGGCATCAAAGTCTCCGGTAGGGTTCTGGCCGATATCGACGCCACAGCAGAGCAGATTGAAGGGGTGGCCAGAACCGTGCCGGGGGTCACCTCGGCTCTGGCAGAGCGTCTGGCTGGCGGGCGCTATATCAACGTGGAGATCCAGCGCGACAGAGCGGCGCGCTACGGTATGACCCCAGCCGACGTGCAGCTGTTTATTACCTCCGCCGTCGGTGGGGCCATGATTGGCGAAACGGTGGAGGGCATTGAACGCTATCCTGTTAACCTTCGCTATCCCCAACGCTATCGCAATAGCCCGGAACAGCTGCGTCAGTTGCCCATCCTGACCCCGATGAAACAGCAAATCACCCTTGGGGATGTCGCAGACGTAACGGTCTCAACAGGCGCGTCGATGCTCAAAACAGAAAACGCGCGTCCCACAGGCTGGATTTATATTGATGCCCGCGATCGTGACCTGTTATCAGTAGTTAACGACCTGAAGCAGGCGATTGCTGAAAATGTGCAGTTAAAACCCGGCATCAGCGTAACCTTCTCCGGGCAGTTTGAATACCTTGAGCGCGCCAGCCAGAAGCTGAAATTGATGGTGCCGATGACACTACTCATCATCTTTGTGCTGCTGTATCTGGCATTTCGTCGCGTTGGTGAAGCGTTACTGATCATTACCAGCGTCCCCTTTGCCCTGGTGGGCGGGTTCTGGTTCCTGTTATGGATGGGGTTTCACATGTCGGTAGCCACCGGTACTGGCTTTATTGCGCTGGCCGGGGTAGCCGCGGAATTTGGGGTAGTAATGTTGATGTATCTGCGCCATGCCATCGAGGCCGATCCATCTCTGGACGATCCACGCACCTTCAGTACTGTAAAACTGGACGCTGCGCTGTATCAGGGAGCGGTTCTGCGTGTGCGGCCTAAAGCGATGACGGTCGCGGTGATCCTTGCCGGTTTGCTGCCCATTTTATGGGGCGCTGGCGCAGGCTCGGAAGTGATGAGCCGGATTGCTGCCCCGATGATTGGTGGCATGATCACGGCACCACTGCTGTCGCTGTTTATTATTCCGGCGGCCTATAAATTGATGTGGCTGCACAGGCACCGTCGCGCCCGCGTTTAGAAAGACTTTTCCTGGGCCTTTACCCGTTTGCGTTATTCAGCAGCTAACGCGGCGGATAAAGGCCTTATGAAAAGAGGCCTCGCTGGTCAGCGATCGCTACGGGAGAGGCTCTGAGCAGCGATCTGCATCCGCAGTGAGGTCAGTACGGTAATGCCATCAACCCTCGATATCTGCCAGGTCGCCCTTCTCCTGCAGCCAGTTGCGGCGGTCTTCCGAGCGCTTCTTGGCCAGCAGCATATCCATCACCGCAGTGGTCTGCTGCTCATCTTCATCGCTGATGGTGAGCTGCACCAGACGGCGGGTATTCGGATCGAGCGTGGTTTCACGCAGCTGCAACGGGTTCATCTCGCCCAGCCCTTTAAAGCGCTGCACGTTAGGTTTGCCCTTCTTGCGTTTAAGCTGCTCCAGCACGCCCGCTTTCTCTTCTTCCGTCAGGGCGTAATAGACCTCTTTACCGAGATCGATACGGTACAACGGCGGGAGTGCCACATAGACATGGCCGTTTTTCACCAGCGTGCGGAAATGCTTCACAAAGAGCGCGCACAGCAGCGTGGCGATGTGCAGACCATCGGAGTCCGCATCCGCAAGGATACAGATCTTGCCGTAACGCAGCTGGCTGAGATCTTCGCTGTCCGGATCAATACCGATCGCCACCGAGATGTCATGCACCTCCTGCGACGCCAGCACCTCATCGGAAGAGACTTCCCAGGTGTTAAGGATCTTACCCTTCAGCGGCATGATCGCCTGATATTCACGGTCGCGCGCCTGCTTGGCCGACCCGCCCGCAGAGTCCCCTTCCACGAGGAACAGCTCGGTGCGGTTCAGATCCTGTGCGGTACAGTCCGCCAGCTTGCCCGGCAGCGCAGGGCCGCTGGTGAGCTTTTTACGCACCACTTTCTTCGCCGCGCGCAGACGGCGCTGGGCGCTGGAGATCGCCATTTCGGCCAGCATTTCTGCGGCCTGCACGTTCTGGTTCAGCCACAGGCTGAAGGCATCTTTCACCACGCCGGAGACAAACGCCGCGCACTGGCGTGAAGAAAGCCGCTCTTTAGTCTGACCGGCAAACTGCGGATCCTGCATCTTCACGGAGAGGACGTAGGCGCAGCGCTCCCAGATATCTTCCGCCGACAGCTTCACGCCGCGCGGCAGGATGTTGCGGTATTCGCAGAACTCACGCATCGCGTCCAGCAGCCCCTGGCGCAGGCCGTTCACGTGCGTGCCGCCCTGCATGGTCGGGATCAGGTTAACGTAGCTTTCAGTCAGCAGCTCGCCGCCTTCCGGCAGCCACAGCAGCGCCCAGTCCACCGCTTCCGTATCACCGGCAAAATTACCGATAAACGGTTTTTCCGGCAGGGTTGGCAGGCCGTTAACCGCTTCGCCCAGATAATCATTCAGACCATCCTGGTAGCACCAGCGCTGCTCGCTGTTGTTGACCTCATCCTTGAAGGTAATTTCTACCCCAGGGCAGAGCACCGCTTTCGCTTTCAGGATGTGCGTTAAGCGAGAAACCGAGAAACGCGGGCTGTCGAAGAAGCTCTCGTCCGGCCAGAAGTGGACGCTGGTACCGGTATTACGTTTCGCGCAGGTACCGATCACCTGCAAATCCTGCACTTTATCGCCGTTCTCAAAGGCGATGTTGTAGACCTGGCCGTCGCGCTTAACGGTCACTTCAACGCGTTTGGAAAGGGCGTTCACCACGGAGATACCTACCCCGTGCAGACCGCCTGAGAACTGGTAATTTTTATTGGAGAACTTACCGCCCGCATGCAGGCGGCAGAGGATCAGTTCAACCGCCGGCACACCCTCTTCCGGGTGGATATCGACAGGCATGCCGCGCCCGTCGTCGATCACTTCCAGCGACTGGTCGGCATGCAGAATAACGTCAACGCGTCTGGCATGACCCGCCAGCGCTTCGTCGACGCTGTTATCAATTACTTCCTGGCCCAGATGGTTTGGGCGCGTGGTATCGGTGTACATCCCCGGACGGCGGCGAACCGGCTCAAGCCCGGTGAGTACCTCAATGGCATCAGCGTTATAGGTTTGCGTCATGATTTAAACTAGCAATTCGCAGCGATTGTCAGAGGCTGTGCAGACCGAGAAAATCGACAATCTGGGTGAAATGATCCTCAAAGCCCGTGAAAGCGTGGTTGCCACCCTCTTCTACAGTCTGGCGGCAGGAGGCGTAATACGCCACTGCCTGGCGGTAATCCAGCACTTCATCACCCGTCTGTTGCAGCAGCCAGATAAGATCTGGCGCTTCCAGCGGATCAATCTGCATCACTTTGAGGTCGTAAATATGGCGAGACTCTAGCACATATTGCTGTCCGGTGTAGGGGTTCTCGTTGTGCCCAAGATAGCCCACCAGCAGCTCAAAAGGCCGCACCGCTGGGTTCACCACCACGGCGGGCAGCATAAAGCACTGAGAGAGCCAGGTGGCGTAGTAGCCACCAAGGGAAGAGCCCACCACACCGAAAGGCTCGCCGCCGTGCGCCATGACGATGGTCTCCAGCATCTCGGCAGCGTCAGCCGGGTACGGCGGCAATTGCGGGACGATCATCTCGACGTCGGGATGATGAACCTCCAGCCATTGGCGAAACAGCGTCGCTTTTGCCGAGCGCGGGGAGCTGTTGAACCCGTGCAGATAAAGGAGCGCAGACATCAGTAGCCTTCTGAAGCGGTATCCGGGCGGAACCGGGTGCCTTCCAGGCGGCAGACTTCGGTGGTCAACGAGCCGTCGGCATGCAGTTCCAGCCAGCGCCAGCCTGGCGCAATGGTATCTAACGTGAAGTTCGCGCAATGCGGTTTGAACTGCACGCAGGTAGAAGGCGTAGCCAGCAGGCGACGACCGTTCCAGTCGAGATCCTGCTCCTGATGGATATGCCCGCAGAGCAAGTGCTTCACCCGCGGGAATTTTTCCAGCACCTGATCCAGGGCGGCGGAGTTGCGCAGACTGTGCTGATCGAGCCAGCTACATCCTGCCGGCAGCGGATGATGATGCAGTAAAAGCAGGGTGTTGCGCTCCGGCTCAGCCGCCAGTTTCCCTTCCAGCCACTCCAGCTGAAAATCGCTCAGCTCACCGTGCGGCACGCCGAAGACCTGGCTGTCGAGCAGCAGAATCTGCCAGTGGTCGCCGGCGTAGACCCGTTTAGCGGGCGAAATGCCTGAATCCTGAAGTGCGTTGTACATCGCAGGTTGAAAATCGTGGTTTCCCGGTAACCAGACGCAGGGCGCGTGAAAGCTCGCGGTACCTTCAGCGAAATGCTGATAAGCCGCGGCGGTTTGGTCCTGCGCCAAATCGCCCGTTGCGACTATCAAATCGCATTCGCGCTTCTGGCCATGAATGGCTTCCAGAACAGCCTGATAACTCTCCCAGGTATTCACACCTAACAGGGTTTCATGCTTATTGGCAAACAGGTGAGTATCGGTAATTTGTAATACCCTGACTGGCGCCCCACCAGCAACAGTCAGGTTCAACAGGCTTTCCAAATGGTGTCCTTAGGTAGGTTTCACGACGCTAACAAACCGGAATCGCCATCGCTCCATGTGCTAAACAGTATCTTAGCCAATCAGCCAGAAACTGATTAATTTGATGCTTTTCGTCACGTTGATGCAACTTTTTATTTGGGTAATCATAACGCGCTTTGAAGCGGAAGATCTGCTGACTTGAACACACTTCAGCGACCATCGCGTCATGGTACAGCCGCACCGTCATCGACGGCAGGCTCCAGTAGCTGATGGAAGGTGCCGTTTGTTCAATCTCCACCAGCGTAGTGTAACGGGTTGATTCCGTAATCGTTAACCGATACTGCGCGTTGCTCACCTGATAGCTCACTGTTTCGCCGGGCGCGTCATTACGCGGCAGCAAACGGCGCAACTGGGCGAAGTTGGTTTCGCACAGGCGCATCATTTCAGGGAAGTCAGGTGTATAACGCTTCATTTTTTCCACTCGTTTCTTAATTCCTGATAGTGCAGCTGTAGCCATTGCAAAGCGATGACAGACGCCGCGTTGTCGATTTTCCCCTCTTCTACCCATTGATAAGCCTGCTCCCGACTTACCACATGAACACGAATATCTTCGTTTTCATCAACCAGACCGTGAATCCCTTGCGCGGTCGTGGCGTCCACTTCGCCTACCAGAACCGATAAACGCTCGCTGGTGCCGCCAGGGCTTGCCAGATAATTCGAAATCGGTTTTGTACGCCCAACCATCAGCCCGGCCTCTTCCATCGCCTCGCGACGGGCGACCTCATCCGGGGTCTCGCCTGCTTCAACCATCCCGGCTACCATCTCCAGCAGCCACGGGCTTTCGCTGGTATCCAGCGCGGCAATGCGAATCTGCTCTACCAGTACCACTTCATCACGCACTGGGTCAAAGGGTAGCAAGACTGCAGCATGCCCGCGCTCAAAAATTTCGCGCCGCACTTCGCCACTCATTTCGCCGTTAAACAGACGATGGCGAAAACGGTATAATTCCAGTGAAAAAAATCCGCTGTAGAGCGTTTCTCGTGCAATAATTTCTACATCGTTTTTTGTAAAAGTCACTGGCAACTTCTCTGGTTTATCCATGTTTGCATCCTGGTATAAATGGTGGCGTTAAGGTGAAATTCAATTCTGCTAAAATGCGGTTTCTACAACAGTATGGTAAATTGGTGCAAGTTACTGCCGCATGGCACGGAACGCCAACCTTTTGCAGTGGCGAAGTCTGCTAGAATCGGTAGATATTTTTTAAATTAGATCAGCGCTAACTAAGCTTCACAACAAGGAAAGCAAATGAAGAAATTGCTCCCCATCCTCATCGGCCTGAGCCTGACGGGTTTCAGCGCGGTGAGTCAGGCAGAGGACCTGATACAGGTTTATAAGCAGGCACGTCTGAGTAATCCGGAACTGCGTAAATCCGCCGCCGATCGTGATGCTGCATTTGAAAAAATTAATGAAGCACGCAGCCCATTATTACCACAGCTGGGTTTAGGTGCAGACTATACCTATAACAACGGTTACCGTGATGCTAACGGCATCGACTCCAACGTCACCAGCGGTTCACTCCAGTTGACCCAGACGCTGTTTGATATGTCTAAATGGCGTACCCTGAGCCTGCAGGAGAAATCTGCCGGTATTCAGGATGTGACCTATCAGACCGACCAGCAGACCCTGATCCTGAACACGGCCACCGCCTACTTCAGAGTGCTGAGCGCTATCGATACGCTCTCCTATATTGAAGCGCAAAAACAAGCTATCTACCGTCAGCTCGATCAGACCACCCAGCGTTTTAACGTGGGCCTGGTCGCCATCACCGACGTGCAGAACGCCCGTTCGCAATACGATAACGTACTGGCGAACGAAGTGACCGCGCGTAACGACCTGGATAACGCCGTTGAACAGCTGCGTCAGGTCACCGGTAACTATTACCCACAGCTGGCTTCCCTGAACGTTGATCGCTTCAAAGCCGAAAAGCCGCAGGCGGTGAATGCCCTGCTGAAAGAAGCTGAAAACCGTAACCTGAGCCTGCTGCAGGCCCGCCTGAACCAGGATCTGGCCCGCGAGCAGATCCGCCTGGCACAGGATGGCCATCTGCCAACCCTGAGCCTGAGCGCCTCTACCGGGGTGTCAAACACCAGCTACAGTGGTTCACGAACCAGCGGAGCCCAGTACAACGACAGCGACGTTGGCCAGAATAAAATCGGCCTGAACTTCTCTCTGCCAATCTATCAGGGCGGCCAGGTCAATTCGCAGGTCAAACAGGCGCAGTACAACTTTGTCGGTGCCAGCGAGCAGCTTGAAAGTGCGCACCGCAGCGTTGTGCAGACCGTGCGTTCCTCCTTCAACAACGTGAATGCCTCTGTCAGCAGCATCAATGCCTATAAACAGGCCGTAGTGTCTGCTCAGAGCTCGCTGGATGCGTCAGAAGCGGGTTACGCGGTCGGTACCCGTACCATTGTTGACGTGCTGGACGCGACCACCACGCTCTATAACGCCAAACAACAGCTCTCCAATGCCCGTTATAACTACCTGATTAACCAGCTGAACATCAAGCAAGCGCTGGGTACGTTGAACGAGCAGGATCTGCTGGCGCTGAACGGCGCTCTGGGTAAACCTATCTCCACTACCCCAGAGGTTGTGGCCCCGGAAAATCCACAGCAGGCTGCCTCTGCTGATGGCTTAACCGCCGCCGCTGCGCGTACCACCAGCAACTAATGATGTCATCCGGCCAGGGCTATCCTGGCCGGGTATTATCGCGCTGCCCGACAAAAAAACGTAAGCCAACGTAAAGATCCCCCAGTTTCGCCCCCATCGCTTCAATTTCCACCACTCATCCTCTATTCTGAGCGTTATTTTCTGTGTTTTATCACTGGGTCCTGGAAGACGATCATGAAACGGACAAAATCCATTAATCACGCCACGTTCCGCAAAAGCTGGAACGCGCGTCACCTCACTCCTGTCGCCCTGGCGCTGGGCGCCGTGTTTATGCTGGCAGGATGTGAGCAAAGCGACGAAACGGTTTCGCTCTACCAGAATGCCGATGACTGTGCCTCCGCCACCGGCAACAAGGCAGAGTGTACTACCGCCTACAACAATGCCCTGAAAGAGGCCGAACGTACCGCGCCGAAATATGCCAGCCGTGAAGACTGCGTGGCGGAATTTGGCGAAGGTCAGTGCCAGCAGGCGCCTGCTCCGGCTCAGGCGGGCACGGCGCCAGAAAACCAGGCGCAGGCGCAATCCAGCGGCAGTTTCTGGATGCCGTTGATGGCCGGTTACATGATGGGCCGACTGATGAGCGGCGGCGCGGGTTATCAGCAGCAACCGCTGTTCAGCTCTAAAAACCCGGCCAGCCCGGCTTACGGCCAGTATACCGATGCCAGCGGCAAAGGTTACGGTGCTGCCCAGCCAGGCCGCACCATGACCGTTCCGAAAACCGCTATGGCGCCTAAACCGGCGACCACCAGCACCGTTACCCGCGGCGGCTTTGGTGAATCTGTTGCCAAACAGAACACCATGCAACGCAGCGCGACCGGCACCTCAACGCGCTCAATGGGCGGCTGATAATGGAACGAGTCAGTATTGTTGAGCGCCCGGACTGGCGCGAAAAAGCCACCGAATATGGTTTCAACTTCCACACCATGTACGGCGAGCCGTACTGGTGTGAAGATGCCTACTACAAGCTGACCCTCGCCCAGGTTGAAAAACTGGAAGAGGTGACGGCGGAGCTGCATCAGATGTGCCTGAAGGTGGTGGAAAAGGTGATCGCCAGCGATGAGCTGATGACCAAATTCCGCATTCCGAAGCACACCTGGGGCTTTGTGCGTCAGTCATGGCTGACCCATCAGCCGTCGCTCTACTCCCGCCTCGATCTGGCGTGGGATGGCACCGGCGAGCCGAAGCTGCTTGAGAACAACGCTGATACACCAACCTCCCTGTATGAAGCGGCCTTCTTCCAGTGGATCTGGCTGGAAGATCAGCAGAACGCAGGCCATCTGCCGGAAGGCAGTGACCAGTTCAACAGTTTGCAGGAAAAGCTGATCGCGCGTTTCGCTGAACTGCGCGAACAGCACGGCTTCAACCTGCTGCACTTTGCCTGCTGTCGTGACACGGTCGAAGATCGCGGCACGGTACAGTACCTGCAGGACTGCGCCGCCGAAGCGGACGTTGCCAGCGAATTTCTCTACATGGAAGATATCGGGCTGGGTGAAAAAGGCCAGTTCACCGATCTGCAGGACCAGGTAATCAGTAACCTGTTCAAGCTCTATCCGTGGGAATACATGCTGCGCGAAGTTTTCTCTACCAAGCTGGAAGATGCTGGCGTGCGCTGGCTGGAGCCGGCCTGGAAGAGCATTATCTCCAACAAAGCGCTGTTACCGCTGCTGTGGGAGATGTTCCCGGACCATCCAAACCTGCTGCCCGCTTACTTCGCGGAAGATGACTATCCGCAGATGGATAAGTATGTCAAAAAGCCGATTTTCTCCCGCGAAGGCGCCAACGTATCGATTATCGAAAACGGTAACACCGTGGAAGCGGTAGAAGGTCCGTATGGCGAAGAAGGGATGATCGTCCAGCAGTTCTGTCAGTTACCGAAGTATGGCGACAGCTACATGCTGATCGGCAGCTGGCTGATCAACGATCAGCCAGCCGGGATTGGTATTCGTGAAGATCGGGCGTTGATCACCCAGGATCTGTCGCGGTTCTATCCGCATATCTTCGTGGAGTAGCCTGTGGTGCCGGGTGGCGGCTTCGCCTTATCCGGCCTACATCACTCCGCAGGCCCGGTAAGCGCAGCGCCACCGGGCGCTTTACCCCACCTGCACCGACAACATACTCAAGCTGCCCATCTCAATGCCGTCCACCGGTGTGGAAACGGGCTCCTGACCATCCCACGCGCCCAGGACATAGAGCAGCGGCAGGAAATGTTCCGCCGTCGGGTTTGAGAGCGAGCCGCCTTCATGCGCCAGATAGTTCACCAGGGGATGTTCTTCAGCCGGCCCCTGCCAGGTCAGGTTTGCTTTCACGTAATCGTTAAACGACGTTGCCCACGGATAGGGCGTGTTTTCTCCATGCCAGCGGGCTGTGCGCAGGTTATGCACCACGTTACCGCTGGCTACCAGCATGATGCCCTCGTCACGGAGCGCGGCGAGCTTACGGCCCATCTCAAGGTGCCACGCCGCCGGTTTGGTACTGTCGATGCTCAGCTGCACCATCGGGATGTCGGCATCCGGGTACATCTTGATCAGCACGCCCCAGGAGCCGTGGTCAAAGCCCCACGCCTCTTTATCAAGGATGACCGGGAGAGGCGACAGCAGCTCTACCAGCCGCTGCGCCAGGGCCGGTGATCCCAGTGCCGGATAGTGCGTGTCGTACAGCGCCTGCGGGAAGCCACCAAAATCATGGATCGTTTTCGGCGTTTCCATCGCGGTAACACCGGTGCCACGGGTAAACCAGTGTGCAGAAATCACCACGATTGCTTTCGGACGCGGCAACGTCTCTCCCAGATGACGCCAGGCGCGGGTATAGACGTTATCCTCCAGCGCGTTCATGGGGCTACCGTGGCCCAAAAACAGTGCTGGCATACGAGAAGATGTCATGATGATATCCTTACACAAGCTGTCGATTTGATAGCTTTACCTTACCCGTTAACAGGATAAGATGAACTCTGATAACCATGATGAAGATCATCAGGAAATTTGAATGTAAGGGATCTGTAAAGGCGATTATACCCGCTCGCTTTACGCGCGTTTAGCCTTTAATATGAATGATAATCATTATCATAAGGAGAGGTGAATGTCAGTTCCTCTGATTCTGACGATTCTCGCAGGCGCCGCCACCTTTATCGGCGCCCTGCTCGGCGTGCTGGGCCAGAAGCCCTCGAACCGCGTGCTGGCATTTTCGCTCGGCTTTGCCGCCGGGATCATGTTGCTCATCTCCCTGATGGAGATGCTGCCCGCGGCACTCGGCACCGAAGGGATGTCGCCGGTGCTCGGCTACGGGATGTTTGTTTTTGGCCTGCTGGGCTACTTTGCGCTGGACAGAATGCTGCCCCACGCGCACCCGCAGGATCTGATGCAGAAAGGGAGTCAGCCGCTGCCCCGCAACCTGCGACGTACTGCGCTGCTGCTGACCCTGGGCATCAGCCTGCACAACTTCCCGGAAGGCGTTGCGACCTATGTGACCGCCAGTAACAACCTGGAGTTAGGATTCGGTATTGCGCTGGCGGTGGCGTTGCACAATATCCCGGAGGGGCTCGCGGTCGCAGGCCCGGTCTATGCGGCCACCGGTTCAAAACGTAAAGCGGTCTTCTGGGCGGGTATTTCCGGCATGGCGGAGATTGCAGGCGGCGTACTGGCGTGGCTGATCCTCGGCAGCCTGATCTCGCCGGTGGTGATGGCGGCGATTATGGCGGCAGTGGCGGGCATTATGGTGGCGCTGTCGGTGGATGAGCTGATGCCGCTCGCCAAAGAGATCGATCCCAATAACAATCCCAGCTACGGCGTGCTGTGCGGGATGTCGGTAATGGGGCTCAGTCTGGTGCTGCTCCAGACGGCAGGAATAGGGTAAAAAAAACGCCGGGTTAACCCGGCGTTTTTTATGCTGCGTTATCAGCTGGCTTTGCGCTCGTGCGCCTGGCGATACGCCACCAGATCTTCAATGGTGACCACAGCCATGTTGTGTTTCACCGCGAAGTCGATGCACTCCGGCGCGCGGGCCATAGAGCCATCATCATTGGTCAGTTCACACAGGACACCGGCGGGTTTGAAACCGGCCAGCGTTACCAGATCGATAGTGGCTTCGGTGTGGCCGCCGCGAGTCAACACGCCGCCCGGCTGCGCGCGAAGCGGGAAGACATGGCCCGGACGGTTCAGGTCAGAAGGTTTTGCACCGTCGGCAATGGCGGCACGCACGGTGGTGACGCGGTCAGCGGCAGAGACACCGGTGGTCACGCCGCTGGCGGCTTCGATGGTGACGGTAAAACCGGTGCCGAAGGCGCTGGTGTTGTTCTCTACCATCATAGGCAGTTCCAGCTGTTTACGGCGATCTTCGGTGATACACAGGCAAACAATGCCGCTGCCGTGACGGATGGTCAGCGCCATCTGCTCAACGGTCATGGTTTCGGCGGCGAAAATCATATCGCCTTCGTTTTCACGGTCTTCATCGTCAAGCACCATCACGCCGCGGCCTTCGCGAAGCGCAGCAAGCGCCTGCTCAACACGGTCAGTAGAGGTACCGAAAGAGGAAAGGAGCGTCTGATTCATGGTAAAAAAACCTCATTAAAATTATGGTTACCAGAATCAGGGCAGTCTTAGGAGCGCCGGAGTACGGCAAAAAAATAACGTGAGCGGGCCTCGCCCGACTGGTTCGTTACTCTCTCCCATCCGGACTTTAACCGTCGGCCCCGGAATTACACCGGATCTGCTGACCTTTGAGTATGCACCCAAAGCGCTCGCGGGCTTTCAACATGGTGTTGATTTACCGCCGGTGGGGAATTTCGCCCCGCCCTGAGAATAAGCGGGATAACTATAACGCTAATGATTATGTTCGGCAACGCATAAGCTTCACACAATTCTGGTTTAAGGATCCCCGTAACGCGCTACAATGGTTCTAAACATCTTTACTTCAAGGGAACTATGATGATCGACCCAAAAAAAATTGAACAACTTGCCCGCCAGGTCCATGAATCCATGCCAAAAGGCGTACGTGAGTTTGGTGATGATGTTGAGAAGAAGATCCGCCAGGTGCTGCAGGCGCAGCTGATGCGTCTGGATCTGGTCAGCCGTGAAGAATTTGACGTGCAGACGCAGGTTCTGCTGCGCACCCGCGAAAAGATTGCCCTGCTGGAGCAGCGCCTCACCGAGCTGGAAAACCGCGGTGTTGTTGTTGATGAAGTGAAACCGGCCCCGGCGATCCCACCGGTAGACAACGTGGAATAATTCACACGGGTTACCGTAGGCCGGGTAAGGCGAAGCCGCCACCCGGCAAAAAAACGGGCCTTTCGGCCCGTTTTTTATTTCTCGCTATCTTTCTGGATTTTTTTGATGATGTTGGTGGTTGAACATCCGTCCTCAAAATTGAGCACCATCACTTCCCCGCCGTTGGCCCAGACCTCTTCGCTGCCCGCGATTTGCTCAGGCTTGTAGTCACCGCCTTTCACCAGCAGGTCCGGCAGGATCCCGGCAATCAGGCGCTGCGGGGTATCCTCTTCGAAGGAGACGACCCAGTCCACCGCTTCCAGCGCGCCTAGCACAATCATACGCTGCTCAAGCGGATTCACCGGACGGGTTTCACCCTTCAGACGTTTGGTGGAGGCATCGCTGTTCACCGCCACGATCAGACGGTCGCCCAGCTTGCGCGCGTTGGCAAGATAGGAGACGTGGCCCGCGTGCAGAATGTCGAACACGCCGTTGGTCATTACCACTTTCTCACCACGCTTACGCGCGGCGGCAACGGCCACTTTCAGCTCTTCTTCACTCATCACGCCAAAACCGGTATCAGCACGGCCACGCACCGCGTTTTCCAGCTCGATAGGGGAGACGGTTGAGGTCCCCAGCTTGCCGACCACCACGCCTGCGGCAGCGTTGGCAAAGTAGCAGGCCTCTTCAAGGGTATTACCGGCCGCCAGCGTCGCCGCCAGCACGCCAATCACCGTATCGCCCGCACCGGTGACGTCATACACTTCCTGCGCCTGGGTTGGCATATGCAGCGGCGCTTTGCCCGGTTGCAGCAGGGTCATCCCCTGCTCGGAACGGGTCACCAGCAGCGCGGAGAGATCGAAGTCGGCGATGATCTTCATGCCGCGCTCAACGATCTCATCCTCGGTTTTGCATTTGCCCGCCACCGCTTCAAACTCGGAGAGGTTCGGCGTCAGCAGCGTCGCACCGCGATAGCGTTCGAAATCGGTGCCTTTCGGGTCGATCAGCACCGGCACACCGGAAGCGCGGGCCAGCTTAATCATCTGCTGGACGCTCGCCAACGCCCCTTTGGCGTAGTCGGAGAGCACCAGCGCGCCGATGTTGCCCAGCGCCTGGTTGATGCGCTCGTGCAGCGGCTCCGGATCTACCCCTTCAAAGCCCTCTTCAAAGTCGAGGCGGATCAGCTGCTGATTGCGCGACAGCACGCGCAGCTTGGTAATGGTCGGGTGCGTTGGAACAGAAACGAAATCACATTTAACGTTCACATCCGCCAGCGTCTTGCTCAGCGCCCGTGCCGCATCGTCGATGCCGGTCAGACCGACCAGACGCGAATGTGCGCCGAGAGAAGCAATGTTCATCGCCACGTTTGCCGCGCCGCCAGGACGCTCTTCAATGGTATCCACCTTCACCACCGGGACCGGGGCTTCCGGGGAAATGCGGCTGGTTGGCCCATACCAGTAGCGATCCAGCATCACATCGCCAACTACCATAACTCCAGCACGTTCAAACTCTGGCAGTGTTACTTTCATTCCTGACTCCAGAAAGATTCACAATTTGCGCGCGATAATATCACACTTGTTTTGTTACGCACGGTTCCACCAGCCACTTCTGCCAGCAGGCGCGCACCAGCTCCCGCTCGGCGTTAAAGCAGTCGAGCGGCAGATGACCGGGCTGCTCCTGCAACGCCAGATGATGCAGTTCATCGCGCAGCGTGGTGTAAGCGCGGGTGAGCGCCAGCGCCTCCTGCTCATCCATAATGTCGTTCTGCGCCAGCAGTTCCAGAATGCGCACGTTATCCGACCAGCGGGTCAGCTTCGGTTTGGCGTGGGCGTCACGCAGCACCAGATACTGGGTGATAAATTCGATGTCGGTAATACCGCCTTCGTCGGCTTTAATATCAAAGCGATCACGATGTTTATTTCCCAGATGGGCGCGCATTTTTTCACGCATCTCGCGCACCTCGGTCTGCAGCGTCTGGCCTTCACGCGTGGCGGTCAGCACGTCGCGCCGGATAGCATCGAACTGCGCCTTCAGCTGCGGATCGCCATAGACCACCCGGGCGCGCACCAGAGCCTGATGCTCCCAGGTCCAGGCTTCGTTCTTCTGATACTCGGCGAACGACTCGGTGGAGGTGACCAGCATGCCCGCCGCCCCGGACGGACGCAGGCGGGCATCCACTTCATACAGAATGCCCGACGACGTGCGGGTGCTGAACAGGTGCATGATGCGCTGGGCGAGGCGCAGGTAGAACTGACGCCCGTCGATCTCACGCTCGCCGTCGGTCATCACATCTACCGGGCAGTCGTGAAGGAAAATGAGATCCAGATCGGAGCTGTAGCCCAGCTCCCAGCCGCCCAGCTTGCCATATCCCACAACCGCAAAGCCGCGCCCTTCCCGATCGGCCAGGTGTTTCGGCTGGCCATAACGCGCCACCATCTGTACCCACGCCTGATGGACAACGGCATCAATAATCGCCTCCGCCAGCCAGGTTAAGTGATCGCTCACTTTCATCACCGGCAACGTTCCGGCGATATCGGCGGCAGCCACACGCAGCAGCTGCGCCTGTTTAAACTGACGCAGCGCCTCCAGCTGCTGCTCCTCATCCTCCTCCGGCACGCGCAGCAGATACTGGCGCAGCTCGTCCCGGTAGGCGTCGGTCGCCGTCGGCTGGTAAAGGGTATTGGGATCGAGCAGCTCGTCCAGCAGCAGCGGATAGCGCGCCAGCTTGCTGGCGATCATTGGCGAGGCGGCGCAAAGGGAAATCAGGTGCTTGAGCGCGCCCGGGAACTCGCTTAACAGCTCCAGATAGGTGGTGCGGGTGATGATCCCGCTGAGCAGCGGGGTCAGGCGCGACAGCGGCACCGGCGCATCGGCGCGGGAGCAGACGTCGCTCAGCAGGTGCGGCATCAGGTGATCGAGCACCTGACGTCCGCGCGGGCCAATGGCGCGCTTGTTCAGCTCCAGGCGGAAATCTGCAATCAGCGCCACCACCCGGTGACGGTCATCATTGCTGAGGTGGGCCAGCACCGGGGTAGTATCGTCCTCCTGCAGCGCATCCTGCCACAGCTCGCGCCAGTGCTCCGACAGCTCATCATCCTGTGATTCGCTCTCATCGTCGCCAATCAGGTCGTTAAAAATCCGCCGCACCGCGGCCATGTGCGCATCCAGCGCCTCGGTCAGCGCCTGCCAGTCGTCAAGGCGCATTCCCCAGGCGAGACGGGCGCGATTAAGCTCATCCCCCGGCAGGGTCTGGGTTTGTTCGTCGTTAATGCTCTGCAGCAGGTTCTCCAGCCGACGCAAGAAGAGGTAGGCCTCACGCAGGATCTGCGCATCCCCTTCCGCCAAAAGGTTCAGCTGTGCAATTGCCGCAAGCGTTGGCAGCAGGGAGCGGGATTGCAGCGACGGCTCGCGCCCGCCGCGGATCAGCTGGAACACCTGGACGATAAACTCGATCTCGCGGATACCGCCCGCCCCCAGCTTGATGTTGTCTTTCAGGCCACGCCGCCGCACTTCCCGGGCAATCATCCCTTTCATGTTGCGCAGCGACTGGATGACGCTGAAATCGATATAGCGGCGGAACACGAACGGGCGCAGCATGGCACGCAGCTCGCTGGCGTAGGCACCGTCGTTATCGCCCATGATCCGCGCCTTCACCATCGCGTAGCGCTCCCAGTCGCGCCCCTGCTCCTGGTAGTAGTCCTCCAGCGCGGCGAAGCTCAGCACCAGCGGGCCGCTGTCACCGAACGGACGCAGGCGCATATCCACGCGATAGACAAAGCCATCCTGGGTGGGTTGATCCAGGGCCTTAATCAGCCGCTGCCCCAGGCGGGTAAAGAACTGGGCGTTGTCCAGCTCACGGCGTCCGCCGCGGGTGGCACCCTTCTCCGGCCAGGCGAAGATCAGATCGATGTCTGAGGAAAAGTTGAGCTCGCCGCCGCCGAGCTTGCCCATCCCTAAAATCAGCAGCGGCTGCGGGGTGCCATCCTCACTGCATGGCGTACCCCATTCACGACAGCAGGCGTCGTACAGCCAGTCGCAGGCGGTGACGATCAGCGTCTCCGCAAGGTGACTCAACTGCTGCAACGTGCTCTCTTCACTCACCAGCATCAGCGCCTGCGCCCAGGCGATGCGCACCATTACCCGGCGGCGGAAATGGCGCAGCTCGCGCATCAGCGCGGCTTCATCGCCGACATCTGCCAGCGCGTCGCGTAACCACTGCGCGTAGTGCTGCCACTCGTCCGCCTGCGGCGGCGCGGCCTCAAGCCCGGTCAGCCAGTCAGGATGTGCCGTAACGCTCTCCTGCACAAAGTCGCTGAACGCCAGCACCTGCCTGGCCTGGTCGCTTAATGACGAGGCGGGTAATGTTTCCGGCAGACGCTCACATACCGTCTGCCACTGCTGCTGTAAGGGTGAAGAAAGCGGCATCATTGGGGTTCCTTGCCTGCGTTAACGTTTTCCGCTGTGCAGCCAGAATGGCTCCTGCGAAATGGCTTCGTTACGGAAATGCTCAATTTCAATGTGCTGGCGCGTCTTAATGGCATGCAGCAGCCCTTGCCAGTTTTCCAGCCAGGCGCGGGCCACCGGGCCGTCATACGCCCCTGACAGCAGCAACATACTGTCGATGTTGCGCGCCAGACGAATCAGCTGATCGCCATACTGATCCCCCAGCGGATGGGCGAAGGTGGTTTTCAGTTCAGCAGCATGACGGGAGAGGTGAATATCGGCGAAGCGCTTAAAGTTATCCGCCATTTTGCTCTGCGCCTTCGCGTCGAGGAAGGTGCGCCAGCCGCGCGTCACCAGAAACTCGGTCAGCGCCAGTTTCGCGGTGGCGGTTTGCGGGCTGTAGACCGCCGTCTCGGCAGAGACATCCGACGCCATCAGGGTTTCGGTCTGGGTCAGCAGATCGCGTAAGTGAGCACTCGCTTTACGTGGCACAATGCCGCCGAACAGCGTCAGGCTATGACGTACCAGCGCCATCGCCGCCAGCACCTCGGCTTTCGCCCCTTTCACGCCGCGGACCCACAGCTCCTCGTGATACTGCCACTGGCTCAGGGCCAGCTCCAGCGAGGCTTCAAACCCCTGCTCGATAGAGGATTTCGGCGCGACGCGCATAATCTCCAGCGGTTTCAGGGTGCGCGGGGCATTGCCCTGGGCCAGATGATAGCCGCGGGCCGCCTTGCTCAGGCTCCCCTGACGCAGACCGCTCTGGGTCACCAGCTTACGCGCCAGCTTCAGCACGTCATCGGCGTGGCCTTCCAGCAGTTCAAGCTCCAGCTCGCAGATCGGCTCCTGGAACTCGGCCGCTTTTACCTCACCCCGGTCGAGGGCGATTTCAATGCGGCTTTTACCTTCGTTCACCAGCCACTTTTCGCGCCAGAAATCGGTGCTGAACAGCGGGCTGGCGCTCTCTTCCAGGCCCTCGGGGAGTTGACCTTCCGGCCACACTTCCGCCGGAAAGCGCGCCAGATCCAGCGCAGGCTGGTCAATATCAATGTTGTATTCCGGGCGCTGATGCAGACCGCCCACCACGCGACCACCAATTTTCATGGTCATCTCGTAGCGGCCATCAACGCCGCGGATGCGCAGCCCCCTGTCATGGCGACGCAGCCACAGGTCCTGAGTTTCGTAATAGATGTTGAGCAGTTGCACCGGCTCGTGATGTTCAGCTGTCAGCTGGTGCAGATGGTTTTTCAGCGCGTCGACGCTCTCATTTTCAACGATAAACTTTAATTCGATTTCCTGAGCCATGGCCTTGTTCTTTTGATTGCAGCACTGCGGGGTAAATTTAGGCGAACTTACTCGCCACTTTTTTGTCAGTAGATAGTATTTTGCGCCAGATTGCCACGCAATGAGCAATTTGACGGGCGTAAAGTTTGTTAAAGTGGCAAACCCTACACGGAGGATTCCGAATGCTGACGAATCCTTTGCGTGGAGAAGCCGTTACCACTACTATCGTTCCACTTTTTACGAAAATAACGACTGCCTGATGCTTAAATTACGCCTAATCGGACTGACATTACTTGCTTTTAGCGCCGCAACAGCGGTTCACGCTGAAGAGAAACGCTACGTTTCTGACGAACTGAATACCTGGGTACGTAGTGGTCCGGGTGACAATTATCGCCTCGTGGGTACGATTAATGCCGGCGAGGAAGTGGTGCTGTTACAGAGTAACGCCGACTCCAGCTATGGCCAGGTGCGCGACAGCAGCGGCCGTACCGCCTGGATCCCGTTAAAAGAGCTTAGCACCAGCCCAAGCCTGCGCACCCGCGTGCCGGATCTGGAAAACCAGGTCAAAACCCTGACCGACAAACTGACCAATATCGACGCCACCTGGAACCAGCGCACGGCTGAAATGCAGCAGAAAGTGGCGCAGAGCGACGGGGTGATCAACGGTCTCAAAGACGAAAACCAGAAGCTGAAGAACGAGCTGATCGTCGCCCAGAAAAAGGTGAGCGCAGCCAACCTGCAGCTGGATGACAAACAGCGCACCATTATTATGCAGTGGTTTATGTATGGCGGCGGCGTGCTGGGTATGGGTCTGCTGCTGGGTCTGGTGCTGCCGCATCTGGTACCGAGCCGTAAGCGTAAAGACCGCTGGATGAACTAAATCGCTATCTCTGCCACACTTACGTATTATTGCCATTTTTAATACGGGAGAGTGTGGCGTGAAGATTTATCTGGTCGGTGGTGCGGTTCGTGATGCGTTGTTAGGTCTGCCGGTCAAAGATAAAGACTGGGTGGTGGTAGGCGCCACACCTCAGGAGATGCTTGATGCGGGCTACCAGCAGGTAGGCCGCGATTTTCCTGTCTTCCTGCATCCGCAAAGCCGCCAGGAGTACGCGCTGGCGCGTACCGAGCGCAAATCCGGCGTCGGTTATACTGGCTTCACCTGTCATGCCGCCCCGGACGTCACCCTTGAAGAGGATTTGCAGCGCCGCGATCTGACCATTAACGCCCTCGCCCAGGATGAAAACGGCCATATCATTGATGCCTATGGCGGCCAGTCGGATCTGCGAAACCGCATTCTGCGCCATGTTTCCCCCGCCTTCTCTGAAGATCCGCTCCGCGTGCTGCGCGTGGCGCGTTTTGCTGCCCGCTATGCCCACCTGAGTTTTCGCATCGCCGATGAAACGATGGCGCTGATGGCCGCCATGACCAGAGCGGGCGAGCTGGAACACCTTACCCCCGAACGCGTGTGGAAAGAGACCGAGAATGCGCTCACCACACGTAATCCACAGGTTTACTTCCAGGTGCTGCGCGAATGCGGGGCGCTGAAGGTACTGTTCCCGGAAGTGGACGCCCTGTTTGGCGTGCCGGCCCCGGCGAAGTGGCACCCGGAAATCGATACCGGCATCCATACCCTGATGACCCTGAGCATGGCGGCGATGCTGAGCCCGGAGGTAGACGTCCGCTTTGCCACGCTCTGTCACGACCTCGGGAAGGGGTTAACGCCGCCCGAACTCTGGCCGCGCCACCACGGCCACGGTCCGGCGGGCGTGCGGCTGGTTGAACGGGTCTGCCAGCGGATGCGGGTCCCTAACGAGATCCGCGATCTGGCGAAGCTGGTTGCCGAGTTCCACGACCTTATCCACACCTTCCCGATTCTTAAACCGGCCACCATCATCAAGCTGTTCGACAGTATTGACGCCTGGCGCAAACCGCAGCGCGTGGAGCAGATCGCCTTAACCAGCGAAGCCGACGTGCGCGGGCGTACCGGGTTTGAAGCCAACGATTATCCGCAGGGGCGGTTGCTGCGTGAAGCCTGGGAGGTGGCGAAAGCGGTGCCGACAAAAGCGGTCGTCGAAGCTGGATTTAAAGGAGCAGAAATCCGGGAAGAGTTAACGAAACGGCGGATCCGGGCCGTCGCAGCCTGGAAGGAACAGCATTGCCCTCAGCCGAAAGACTGAGGGCGGGCAATCAGAAGAAGACCACGTATACCGCGGCCGCCACGATAAAGCGATAGATGGCGAACGGGATAAACGAGATGTGCTTGATCAGTTGCAGGAAGGTTTTGATGGCGATCAGCGCCACGATAAAGGCGGTGACAAAGCCCACGGCAAACATCGGGATGTCGCCCGCGGTCAGGAAGTGATAGCTCTTGTAGAGATCGAGCGCGGTGGCGCCCATCATCATCGGCACCGCCAGCAGGAATGAGAACTCAGAGGCCGCATAGCGGCTCACGCCCATCAGCATCCCGCCTGAAATCGTCGCCCCGGAGCGAGAGAAGCCCGGCCACAGTGCCAGACACTGGAAGCAGCCAATCATAAACGCCTGACGGTAGGTCATGTCGTCCAGACCCGGCGCGCGGGGCTCTTTCGGCTTCAGCAGCTCGGCGGCAATTAGCAGGATACCGCCGACCACCAGGGCATACATGACGTTAATCGGGTTAAACAGCGACTTGATGGTGTCGTGGAGTAACAGACCCAGCACTACCGCCGGAATCATCCCGAGCAGAATGTGCAGCAGCGTTAAACGCCCTTTACCTGTGCCTTCATGCGGCGGATGACCAAAGTGGATGCCAATCAGGCCGAACAGGCGACGCCAGAACATCACCACCACCGCCAGAATGGATCCTAACTGGATCACTACCTCAAAGGTTTTCGCCGTTTCGCCTTCGAACCCCAGCAGATGGCCGACAATGATCATATGGCCTGTACTGGAAACCGGCAAAAACTCTGTCAATCCTTCGACCACACCCAGTATTGCTGCCACCAGCAGGGAGTGCATATCGCTCATCAATTAACCCCTAAAAGACAGAAAAAAGGGCTACCCAGGGGGTAACCGTAAAAGGAACAGCTCTAAGACTGATTTAACAGGAATTGGTTTAACTATTATACCTTTAAATGTTTCCTTTCAGATTTTGGCTACGTTCGATAATGACGCCCACATTGGCCGCCCGCGCAACCGCCCCCGGCTTGCTGACTTTGATACGCACCCATGGGGAGTTGAAGCGGCTGAGCAGCAACTCCGCGACTTCTTCCGCCACGCGCTCCACCAGCGCAAAACGCTGGCCTTCCACGTGACTGATGACCGCGTCACTCACGTCGGCATAGCTCAGACAGTCGTTCACATCGTCGCTTTTTGCCGCGGCGAGGTTATCCCAGCCCATTTCGATATCGAACACGAGTTTCTGCTCGATGGTCTGCTCCCAGTCATACACCCCGATAGTGGTGATTACCGAAAGTTGCTCTATAAATACTATATCCATCACGACCTGCCTGGTTTTTGGCTAAACCGGATACCACTCCCGGCGAATTATGCGTATTATCCACAGATGCTAAGTACAAAACGACATTTTCAAAACGGAACAGCGTTATGAGTGCAATCGCGCCTGGAATGATCCTCCTCGCCTACCTTTGCGGCTCAATTTCCAGCGCCATTCTGGTCTGCCGTATCGCCGGGTTGCCTGACCCACGCGAGAGCGGCTCCGGGAATCCGGGAGCGACCAATGTACTACGAATTGGCGGCAAAGGAGCAGCCGTAGCGGTTCTGATTTTTGACGTTCTGAAAGGAATGCTTCCCGTCTGGGGCGCGTATGCACTGGGCGTCACGCCGTTCTGGCTGGGGCTGATTGCCATTGCCGCCTGTCTGGGCCATATCTGGCCGGTTTTCTTTGGTTTTAAAGGTGGAAAAGGCGTCGCCACCGCGTTTGGCGCCATTGCCCCCATTGGCTGGGATCTGACCGGCGTGATGGCCGGCACCTGGCTGCTCAGCGTGTTGCTGAGCGGCTACTCTTCGCTTGGCGCCATTGTGAGCGCGCTGATTGCGCCATTTTATGTCTGGTGGTTTAAGCCGCAGTTTACCTTTCCGGTGTCGATGCTCTCTTGTCTGATCCTGTTGCGTCACCATGACAATATTCAGCGGTTGTGGCGGCGTCAGGAGACGAAGATCTGGGCGCGGTTGAAGCGGAAGAATAAAGAGACGCGGTAGCTTATATTGAGTTTAGTGGAATAGTTACGTTCACTTTATGACCAACAGAATATGACGTTCCGGAACCCGTGAACGTGATAAGGGGGCCACCGCGGCCCCCTTATCAATCCCCGCGGCCCCGCGACGAAATCGGTGCTTCGCACTGCGCTCACCTCCCGACCTGCTGCCTGCGGTCGGCTCAACTCGACATCCTGTCTCGATTCGCCTCTGGCCGCCATCCCTGGCGTCCAGCCCTTGTCAGCCGGTCTCCGGTTCGCCGATTTCAGCGGGGACTCAACACCCGTGCCACATTCCGGCAATAAAAGAATTTGCAGAGAAATGACATTCTGTTTCCTTCAGACCGCAGCGAAGGCAGAGGGAGCGTGAGTCCGGCTGAAAATCGCTGAGGCGTTGACCGCAGGCCGGGGCGAGGCGCATGGATGCGCCGAGAGGGCGTGACCTACATGGATGTAGGATCACGCCCGACCCGTTAGCCGGAGGGAATAAGCCGAAGGGACCGCGAAGCGGCGATTTTCTTTGCCGGGAGCCGGGATTGTTAAGGGGGCGGCGGCAGCCCCCTTAACACGTTCACCGCAGCGGGGCGTACATAACGCAGAGAAGTTATAGTGAACGGAACAATTCCACCACTCCAGAAAATAAGTGGGCGCTTAGCCCCCCCCATCCATAAGCGACTCATATGACAGCCTTCATTTCCGCCAGGGCATACTAAAAAAACCCGACGGCGAGCAGATGGATAAAGCATGTCAGCAACTCAGGCGCATGAAAAAACAGTAAAAGGCTGGCAGGCATCCCTTGCCCTGCACTTTTCCTACTCGCCTGAGAAAACCCTCCTCCACTCTGCCCGCCACGTCGGGCCACTCACCGTGCAGCGCCCCTTTTATCCCGAAGGTGAAACCTGCCACCTCTATCTGCTGCATCCCCCCGGCGGGATTGTCGGCGGGGATGAGCTGGCGATTACCGTTCATCTTGCGGCCCATAGCCACGCGCTGATCACCATGCCCGGCGCCAGCAAGTTCTATCGCAGCAACGGCGCCCTGGCGCGGCTGGATCAGCACTTCACGCTGGAGGAGAACGCAACGCTGGAGTGGCTGCCACAGGACACCCTTTTCTTTCCTGGGGCACAGGCCGCCCTGCGCTCGGTGTTCCATCTGCAGCGCAGCAGTACGCTGCTGGCCTGGGAGCTGTTTTGCCTGGGCCGCCCGGTGATTAATGAGCCCTTCAGCCACGGTCGTATTGAGAGCCGTCTCGAAGTCTGGCTTGAGGGTGAGCCGCTGTTAATCGAGCGCCAGCACCTGGCCGACGGCGATCTGACCCCCGTGGCGGAACATCCGTGGATCGGCACCCTGCTGTTTTACCCGGCGAGCGAAACACAGCTGGAGGAGGCTTGCGAAGCCCTGGCACCGCTGGAGCATTTCGCTGGCGCGACCCTCACCGACGGCCTGCTGTCGGTGCGCTTCCTCGCGCACGACAACCTGATTTGCCAGCAGGCGATGCGTGAGATCTGGCAGCGCCTGCGTCCGCAACTTACCGCCAAAGCCCCCTGTTCGCCCCGAATCTGGCACACCTGAGAGAAGCACGATGGAACTGACCCCCAGAGAAAAAGACAAGCTGTTGCTGTTTACCGCCGCGCTGGTCGCCGAGCGTCGTCTCGCCCGTGGCGTAAAACTCAATTACCCGGAATCGGTGGCCCTGATCAGCGCCTTCATTATGGAAGGGGCGCGCGATGGGCAGACGGTTGCGGAATTAATGGAAGCGGGCCGCCATGTCCTGACCCGCGCCCAGGTGATGGAGGGCGTACCGGAGATGATCCCGGATATTCAGGTGGAGGCCACCTTCCCGGACGGCTCCAAGCTCGTCACCGTTCACAATCCGATCCTGTAAGGGGGCAACATGATCCCAGGGGAATATCAGATACAACCCGGCCAGATCGTCATTAACGCGGATCGCGATACCCGGACGGTGATCGTCGAGAACCACGGCGACCGCCCGATCCAGGTCGGATCCCACTACCATTTTTTTGAGGTGAACCCGGCGCTTAAGTTCGATCGTGAGGCGACCCGAGGCTACCGGCTGAACATTGCCGCCGGTACCGCCGTGCGCTTTGAACCGGGGCAGAAGCGCGCCGTGACGCTGGTGGCTGTGGCAGGCGCGCAGCGTATTGTGGGCTTTCGTGGCGAGGTGATGGGTGAGGTCAACCATGGCTGAGATTTCACGTCAGGCATATGCCGACATGTTCGGCCCCACCACCGGGGATAAAGTCCGTCTCGCCGATACCGAGCTCTGGATCGAGGTGGAAAACGATCTGACCATCTACGGCGAAGAGGTCAAATTCGGCGGCGGAAAAGTGATCCGCGACGGCATGGGCCAGGGGCAGATGCTGGCGCAGGACTGCGTGGATCTGGTGCTGACCAACGCGCTGATCGTCGATCACTGGGGGATCGTCAAAGCGGATATCGGCGTGAAGGATGGCAGGATCTTCGCCATCGGCAAAGCGGGTAACCCGGACATTCAGCCCGGCGTAACGATCCCCATTGGCGCGGCCACCGAGGTGATCGCCGCCGAAGGGAAGATCGTCACCGCAGGCGGGGTCGATACCCATATCCACTGGATCTGCCCGCAGCAGGCGGAAGAGGCGCTGGTCTCTGGCGTCACCACCATGATTGGCGGCGGTACCGGCCCTGCCGCAGGCACCAACGCCACCACCTGCACGCCAGGGCCGTGGTATATCGCCCGCATGTTGCAGGCGGTCGACACGCTGCCGGTGAATGTCGGCCTGCTGGGTAAAGGCAACGGCTCCAACCCGGATGCCCTGCGCGAGCAGGTTGCCGCGGGTGCGATTGGCCTGAAAATTCATGAGGACTGGGGTTCCACCCCTGCGGCGATCGACTGCGCCCTGACGGTGGCGGATGAGATGGATATCCAGGTGGCGCTGCACAGCGACACCCTTAACGAGGGCGGGTTTGTCGAGGACACCCTGGCGGCCATCGCCGGGCGCACCATCCACACCTTCCACACCGAAGGGGCGGGCGGCGGCCATGCGCCGGATATCATCACCGCCTGCGCGCATCCCAACATTCTGCCCTCCTCTACCAACCCCACGCTGCCCTACACGGTGAATACCATCGACGAACATCTGGACATGCTGATGGTCTGCCACCACCTCGACCCGGATATCGCCGAGGATGTGGCCTTTGCCGAATCGCGTATTCGCCGGGAGACCATTGCGGCAGAAGATGTGCTGCACGATATTGGCGCCTTCTCGCTCACCTCGTCCGATTCACAGGCGATGGGCCGGGTGGGAGAAGTGATCATCCGCACCTGGCAGGTGGCGCACCGCATGAAGGTGCAGCGCGGCCCGCTGGCGGAGGAGTCGGGCGATAACGATAACCTGCGGGTGAAGCGCTATATCGCCAAGTACACCATCAACCCGGCGCTGACCCACGGCATCGCCCATGAGGTCGGGTCGGTTGAGGCAGGGAAACTGGCGGACCTGGTGGTCTGGTCCCCCGCCTTCTTTGGCGTCAAGCCAGCCACCATCGTCAAAGGCGGGATGATCGCCTGCGCGCCGATGGGCGACATCAACGCCTCGATCCCCACGCCGCAGCCGGTGCATTACCGGCCCATGTTTGGCGTGCTGGGCGCCGCCCGCCACGCCACCCGTCTGACCTTTCTCTCGCAGGCTGCCGCCGATAACAACATTTCGCAGCAGCTGAACCTGCAGAGCGCCACTGCGGTAGTCAAAGGCTGCCGGACGGTGAAGAAGGCCGACATGATCCACAACGGCCTGCAGCCGAACATTACCGTCGATGCGCAAACCTATGAGGTGCGCATTGACGGGGAGCTGATTACCAGCGCACCGGCAGAGGTTCTGCCGATGGCGCAACGCTATTTCCTGTTCTGAGGAGGACTCATGATCACCTTAACCCAACGCCTTGATCATCCCCATCCCGTTACCGCACACGTCACGCTGCCCATTGATGTGCGGGTAAAGAGCCGCGCCCGCGTAGTGCTTAACGATGGCCGTGACGCCGGGCTGATGTTGCCCCGCGGTCTGTTGCTGCGGGGCGGCGACCTGCTTGCCAGTGACGATGGTCATGAAGTGGTGGAGGTCATTGCCGCCCCCGAGCCGCTGTCGGTGGTGCACTGCGCGGACCCGTTCCTGCTGGCCCGCGCCTGTTATCACCTGGGCAACCGCCACGTTCCGCTGCAGGTCATGCCCGGCGAATTGCGCTATCACCACGATCACGTGCTGGATGAAATGCTGCACCTGTTGGGCCTGGACGTCACTTTCGCCACCCTGCCCTTTGAACCGGAAGCGGGCGCTTATGCCAGCGAAGGGCACTCCCACTCTCACGCTCATTCACATTAAGGATTAATTATGCGTAAGTTGTTACCCCTGCTTCTGCTGGCCTTCTCCCTGCCCGCGCTGGCCCATCCGGGACACGGCAGCGACAGTTTTCAGGCGGGCTTTTTCCATCCCCTGACCGGGCTTGATCATCTGCTGATGTTGACCGGCGCAGGCGTGCTCGCCGCCCTGAGCGGCCGCAGGCTGCTGATGCCCTTTGCCACTCTCGGCATGATGCTCACCGGGGCGATTGCAGGCAGCCTGCTGGGGGGCTTTAGCGGCATGGAGATGCTGATTATCGCCTCGCTGGCGGTGTGTGGTGCCATGATGTTCAAAACCGAAAACCGCCTGCTGCTGGCGGTGCCCGCGCTGGCGATGTTCCACGGCTGGGCGCACGGGGTGGAGATGGCAGGCCACAGCTTCTGGCTGTTTACCAGCGGCTTTATGCTCGCCAGCGCCGCGGTGCTGTGCGCAAGCTTTGCGGCAGGCCTGCTGCTGCGCCGTCACGACGGGCTGCGTAAAACCCTCGGCGGCGGGCTGATCGCCTCTGCCCTGCTGGCGCTGATGAGCTGATGGAGCCGTCCCGCCAGTGGTTGCGCCTGATGCAACTCGCCAGCAGCAGTCTGCCGGTGGGCTCTTTTACCTGGTCGCAGGGGCTGGAGTGGGCGGTGGAAGCGGGCTGGGTCACTACCCCGGCGGCATTCAAAGCCTGGCAGTGTCAGCAGATGGAGCAAAGCTTTTTCCGCGTCGATCTGCCGCTCTTTTCCCGCCTCTACCACGCCTGTGAACAGCAGGATCTGGCGAGCGCCGCGCACTGGACGGCGTACCTGCTGGCCTGCCGGGAGACCCGCGAGCTGCGGGAAGAGGAGCGCAACCGCGGGGCGGCGTTTACCCGGCTGATCAAAAGCTGGGAGACGGATTGCCCACCTGACTGGCTGGCGCTGTTCCCGCAAAGCCAGCTATGCGGTATGGCGTGGCTCGGTGTGCACTGGGGCATCGGCCTGCGCGAGATGGCGCTGAGTCTTGGCTACAGCTGGATCGAGAGCGCGGTAATGGCGGGCGTCAAGCTGGTGCCCTTTGGGCAGCAGGCGGCCCAGCTGTTGATCATCGAACTCTGCGATCGCTTTACCGACGGGCTGGCGCAGGCGCTGTTGCTTTGCGATGACGAACTGGGCGCCGCCACGCCGCTGTCGGCCATCGCCTCGGCGCGCCACGAAACCCAATATTCACGATTATTCCGTTCCTGAGGAGTCTCTATGTCTGAGTACAAACACCCCCTGCGCGTGGGCGTGGGCGGCCCGGTGGGGTCGGGTAAAACCGCCCTGCTGGAAGCGCTGTGTAAAGCGATGCGCGACACCTATCACCTGGCCGTCGTCACCAACGATATCTACACCAAAGAGGATCAGCGCATCCTCACCGAGGCGGGCGCGCTGGAGCCGGAGCGCATTGTGGGGGTGGAGACCGGCGGCTGTCCGCACACCGCCATTCGTGAAGATGCCTCGATGAACCTGGCGGCGGTAGAAGCCCTGAGCGAGAAGTTCGGCAACCTGGATCTGATCTTTGTCGAGAGCGGCGGCGACAACCTGAGCGCCACCTTCAGCCCGGAGCTGGCGGATCTGACGATCTACGTGATCGACGTGGCGGAAGGGGAGAAGATCCCGCGCAAAGGCGGGCCGGGGATCACCAAATCCGATTTTCTGGTGATCAATAAAACCGATCTCGCCCCTTACGTGGGGGCCTCGCTGGAGGTGATGGAGCGCGACACCAAACGCATGCGCGGCGAGCGTCCGTGGACCTTTACTAACCTGAAAGCGGGTGACGGGCTGGCAAACATCATCGCGTTTCTGGAAGAGAAAGGCATGCTGAAGGTCTAAAAAAAGCCTGGCGTGACGCCAGGCTTGCCGATCATTTACAGGTGTTGTTCGACGCCCCCTCTTCACGCCATACGCCCCAACTGCTGAAGCCTTTGCCTGGCTCTTCCTGGCCCGGGTTGACGTACCACTGGTTAAACCAGATTTTACCGTTGTGGGACACTTTGGTGCATTTCACCGGATAGGCAATTTTTGGGTTATAGGCCGGAACGGTCTCTTTGGCTGGGGTTTCATCCTGGGCCGGAGTTTCATCCTGGGCCGGAGTTTCATCCTGGGCCGGAGTTTCATCCTGGGCCGGGGTTTCATCCTGGGCCGGGGTCTCGTCCTGGGCCGGGGTCTCGTCCTGCGCCGGGATGGCCGGCTTGCTGACCTTAATTGTCATGCTGTCCTGCGCTGTGCGGCCGTCCGCGCCGGTGGTGGTCAGGGTAAAGACCGCATCGCCCTCGGTATTCGCCGGGATCACCGCGTAGGCATGGGCGCTGTTCACGCTGCTGCTCAGGGTACCGTTCAGGTTCTGCTGCACAAAGAAGGTGCCAGCGCCTTTGGTCACGCTCCAGTTATACGATTTTGCATTGAGGCTTTGGCTGCCGTCCAGCGGCCAGGTTTTCACCCCCGACGTGGGTGACTCCATGCTGTAATCCGCGCCCGCTGCTGCCGTCGGCGCCGGCAGGGTATCGCCCCCATCCTTCAGGGCCAATATTTTGGCCGCCGCCCGCGCCATATCCGGCTGGGTGCCGATGGTCTGCCCGGTGCCGCTGGCGGCCGGTGTTCCGGTCTCCTGGAGGATTTGACGCATCTGTAGCGGCGTCACGGTGATCCCATGCGCTTTGGCGATCCCAGACAGGCTGGCCACCACGCCCGCCACGATGGGCGTTGCGGATGAGGTGCCGTTGAAGCTGCTGGTATAGTTGGCGTTAGGGGCGTTATAAAGCGGGCCGTAACCGGTGGTGGTGACATCGTTGCAGCCCCAGGAGGAGCTGGTGACGCGCTTGCCGTAAGTACTGAAGTGGGCGCGTTTACCATCTTTGGCGCAAAGCGCGCCGACGATAATCGCCCCGGAATCGCGAACGTTGGTATCCCACTTGCCGTTAAAGCCCGGCGCATCCAGGTTGATATTGCCGTTGCCTGCGGCGGTGACGACAAACACCCCTTTGTCAGTCAGGGCTTTGATAACATTGAAGTAGCTCTGATCGTTTTCAATCGGTATGTAACAGTTTTTTTGACAGGTACCGGCCACTTCACCGCCGTAGGTCTGCATGTTCAGCGACACCACGTCCCCGGCTTTGAGCTGAGGGATCAGCTTATACAGATTGCTTGAAGGCCAACCGGCATAGCCCACCTTGCTCTTCCAGCTCAGCCCGCGCACCCCGGCCCCGATATCCCGCCCGGCCAGAATACCCATGGAAGCTGTACCATGTTCCCGCTCAGAGCAGGCGGCACTGGTACTGGTGGCGCTGCCCTGGCTGAACGCGATGGGCGGTAAATTGACATGTTGCGGGTTCCAGGCGCAGTTTTCTGAAGAGACAAGGGTAATATCTTCCCCCTCATTGCCTTTATAAAGGTTGACACTGTCGCGGTTAACCCCGCCCATAAAATAGCCCGCGCGCTTTTCATCCGGCGCTTTTAAATAATCCTGGAGATGGCGAAAATCCGGCACTGAAACCGCACCGAGGCTGCCGCTGGATGCTCTTAAGCCAGGTCTGACGGCGCTGTTCTCTCCCTGCTCCTCTTCCAGCGAAACGGGAAGTGATTCCGGATAGACCGCTTCAATATTTTGATTATGTTCCAGCTCGCTAATAATGCTGTTGATGTAGTTCTTATCCTGGTTCTTATCGCCCGGAAGATTAATACGCAAATAGCGATCGAAGCCGTAGCGCTTATTTATCGCCGCCATTTCGGTGGTATTTTTATCGGCGGGATACATGGCGGTGGCTGCCAGTGAAGGGTCGCTCAGGGTCAGCGAAGGCTGGGCGCCCGCGTCTGTCGACGGTTTCAGCTTAACAATGATCGCATCGTAGGCAACGCCCTCCTCCGCCAGGGTGGCCTGAGGTACGGTATCGGCCCAGGCGGTGCTGGAGACGATCGCACAGATCAGTAACGATAAAATTCTTTTTTTCATTTTTGCCAACGTTCCTTAATGACATTTATTTATGTGAAATCCCTTTTTTCACAATGAAAGAAAATCATCATCCAGCCAATAAGAGCGTTCTTCTAATAAATAAGAACTGTCTCTATGTGTATTAGTTTCCCGATCTTTTTTGAACGCGAAAATGTCAACCGCAACGCAGAGTAAAAATAACCAAAATAATATGCATAACGCGAAAACGACAGGCACTCAGGCGAATAATACCAGCCGCCATAGCGCAAGACATTTCTAATATTAAAAATATCTTCCAAAGGATAATTAATACGCTCTCGCGGGGGTTAAAATTGGTTTTATAAATACGCTGGCCGTTATCGTCTCAGCGTTCAATGCTGGAGAATTACGATGCGATTAAATTTAACCATTGCCGATGAGCACCCGCTGATTCGCCGGGGCGTCCGGGCGATGATCGACGACATGAATAGCGCTGGCGCAGCGATTGCAATCAACGATGAAACGGAGTCGACATCCGATCTGCTGAAAACGCTGACCCGAGAGCTTCCCGATATCCTGCTGCTGGGCTACACGCTTAACGGCGCCCACAGCGCCGATCCGCTAAGCCGTATGGAGGGGCTGGCGCTGGTAAAAGGCCTGCGCCAGCGTTTTCCGGGGCTCAAAATACTTCTGCTGGCCCGCTACAAGAATCCGCAGCTTCTCCGCCTGGCCATTGAGACAGGAGCAAAGGGGTACGTTAGCCACAATATAAACGCGAAAACCCTTCGCGACGCGCTCACCTGCTTAATGAATGACGACGTCTACGTCGAACCGGCGCTGCTGGAGCTGCTCTTCCCCGGTGAAAAGCCGGCCGCGGAGACGCTCTCCGCCAGAGAAGTGGACGTGCTGCGTTTACTTTGTAAAGGAGGGAGCCTGACGGATATCTCGCGTCGCATGCACCTGAGCATTAAGACCGTGAGCGCGCATAAAATTCGGGCGATGGAGAAGCTGCGGGTGAAAAATGACTGCCAGCTTTACTGCCTGCTGGCCCGCACCCGGATGTTTGATATTACCTTTTAACATCCGGGCCGGGTGAAAGATCAGGCCGCAGGCAGTTCGGCCAGTGGCCAGCGCGGGCGCACGGAGACGCTGAGATCCGCCGTGGCGTTCGATTTCAGACGCACCATACCGGCATAGGCGATCATCGCCCCGTTATCGGTACAAAATTCCGGGCGGGCATAGAAGACTTCACCGCGGCGTTTTTGCATCATCTCAGCGAGCTTCGCGCGCAGCGTGCGGTTGGCGCTAACGCCCCCCGCCATCACCAGGCGCTTAAAGCCGGTCTGATCCAGCGCGCGTTTGCACTTGATCATTAAAGTATCCACCACCGCATCTTCAAAGGCGCGGGCGATGTCGGCGCGTGTCTGCTCGTCGTCGTCATTATTCCGGATGGTATTGGCGGCAAAGGTCTTCAGGCCGGAGAAGCTAAAATCCAGACCCGGACGGTCGGTCATTGGCCGCGGGAAGACAAAGCGCCCTTCGGTACCCTGCGAGGCCATTTTCGACAGCATCGGGCCGCCAGGGTAATCGAGCCCCAGCAGCTTGGCGGTTTTGTCGAACGCTTCACCCGCCGCATCGTCAATGGACTCGCCCAGCAGTTCGTACTGGCCAATACCGGTGACGCTGATCAATTGCGTATGACCGCCGGAAACCAGCAGCGCCACAAACGGAAATTCAGGGGGATTCTCTTCCAGCATCGGCGCCAGCAGATGCCCTTCCATATGGTGAACCGCGATAGCCGGAACATCCCACGCGAACGCCAGCGAACGCCCGACAGTGGCGCCCACCAGCAGCGCCCCCACCAGACCCGGACCCGCCGTGTAGGCCACAGCGTCAATATCTTTTGCCGTAAAGCCAGCCTCTTTCAGCGCCGCCTGGATCAGGGGCACCGTTTTACGCACATGGTCGCGGGAGGCCAGTTCTGGCACGACGCCACCGTAGTCGGCATGCAATTTTACCTGACTATACAATTGGTTGGCGACCAGCCCTTTTTCATCGTCGTAGATCGCGATGCCGGTTTCATCGCAGGATGTTTCAATACCCAGTACACGCATGACTTGTTTTACCTCACTCAGATACCGCGCAGTGTAGAGCCTGGGCGGGTTGATGTAAAACTTTCCTCACCCCTGGAGTTCACTTCGTGTATACTCCTCACCCTTATAAAAGTCCCCTTTCAAAAACGGCCGCGGTGCTTTACAAAGCAGCAGCAATTGCAGTAAAATTCCGCACCATTTTGAAATAAGCTGGCGTTGATGCCAGCGGCAAACCGAATTTATAAAGGTGAGAGTTACATGCCGGTAATTAAAGTACGTGAAAACGAGCCGTTCGACGTAGCACTGCGTCGCTTCAAGCGTTCATGCGAGAAAGCAGGTGTTCTGGCTGAAGTTCGTCGTCGTGAGTTCTATGAAAAACCAACGACCGAACGTAAGCGCGCTAAAGCTTCTGCTGTGAAACGTCACGCGAAGAAACTGGCTCGCGAAAACGCACGCCGTACTCGTCTGTACTAATCTATTGAGGACGCACGTCCTCAGTCGTCAGACAGAGTAGTAGTCGTAAGGCCGTGCTTCCGGAAGGAATGCGCGGCTTGTTTTCGTTTATACGTTCCTAAAAATTTCTGGGGCCTATGGCTGGACGAATTCCACGCGTATTTATCAACGATCTGCTGGCAAGAACCGACATTGTCGATCTCATCGACGCGCGGGTAAAGCTGAAGAAGCAGGGCAAGAACTATCACGCGTGCTGTCCATTCCATAATGAAAAAACCCCCTCTTTCACCGTAAATGGTGAAAAGCAGTTCTACCACTGCTTCGGCTGTGGCGCGCACGGCAACGCCGTCGACTTTTTGATGAACTACGACAAGCTCGAGTTCGTTGAAACCGTCGAAGAGCTGGCTGCCATGCACAATCTTGAAGTGCCTTATGAAGCAGGCAGTGGCCCCAGCCAGATAGAGCGTCATCAACGACAAACGCTGTATCAGCTGATGGATGGCCTGAATTCGTTTTACCAACAGTCTCTCAAGCAACCTGCTGCTGAGCCTGCGCGTCAGTATCTGAACAAGCGCGGACTGAGCGACGATGTTATTGCGCGTTTCGCTATTGGTTACGCCCCGCCCGGCTGGGATAACGTGTTGAAGCGTTTTGGCGGCAATAGCGAAGATCGTAAATCACTCATCGACGCGGGCATGCTGGTCACTAACGACCAGGGACGTAGCTATGACCGCTTCCGCGAACGGGTGATGTTCCCTATTCGCGACAAGCGTGGCCGGGTAATTGGTTTTGGTGGCCGCGTGCTGGGCGATGCCCTGCCGAAATACCTCAACTCCCCGGAAACCGATATTTTCCATAAAGGCCGCCAGCTGTATGGCCTGTATGAAGCCCAGCAGAATAACGCTGAACCGCAGCGGCTGCTGGTGGTCGAAGGCTATATGGATGTGGTGGCGCTGGCGCAGTTCGACATTAACTATGCCGTGGCGTCGTTGGGTACCTCTACCACTGCCGACCATATCCAGCTGCTGTTCCGGGTGACCAACACGGTCGTCTGCTGTTACGACGGTGACCGGGCCGGACGCGAAGCCGCCTGGCGCGCGCTGGAAACGGCGCTGCCTTATATGACCGACGGGCGTCAGTTGCGCTTTATGTTCCTGCCCGACGGCGAAGACCCGGATACGCTGGTGCGTAAAGAGGGCAAAGCGGCATTCGAGGCGCGGATGGAGCAGGCTCAGCCGCTCTCCACGTTTCTGTTTAACAGCCTGATGCCGCAGGTAGATTTGAGCACCCCGGATGGCCGCGCCCAGCTGAGCACGCTGGCGTTACCGCTGATTACTCAGGTGCCGGGCGAAACGTTGCGCATCTATCTGCGCCAGGAGCTGGGCAAGAAACTTGGCATCCTGGATGACAGCCAGCTTGAACGTTTAATGCCAAAACTGGCTGAAAGCGGAGCGGTTCGCCCCGCGCCTCAGCTAAAACGCACAACCATGCGTATACTGATAGGACTGTTGGTGCAAAACCCGGAGCTGGCCCCACGCGTGCCCTCTCTGGCGGGTTTAGACCACGAAAAGCTGCCTGGACTTGGCTTATTTGCAGAACTGGTCAACACTTGTTTGTCACAGCCAGGTCTGACCACCGGGCAACTTTTAGAGCACTATCGCGGAACAAAAGCCTCCGCAACCCTTGAAAAACTGTCGATGTGGGACGATATAGCAGATAAAGAGATTGCTGAAGAGACCTTCACCGACTCGCTCAACCATATGTTTGATTCGATGCTTGAACTGCGCCAGGAAGAGTTGATTGCTCGCGAGCGCACACACGGTTTAAGCAGCGAAGAACGCCGGGAGCTCTGGATGATTAGCCAGGAGCTGGCAAAGAAATAACAGAAAGACAAAAGTATTTAACGGCTTAAGTGCCGAATATCGATCGGGTAGATCCCGACAGCCGCACTGAGAGGCAGCGGCAAAAATACAAGTACGCCCTCGCTTTAAAGGTTGGCAGCCGTATCGCCGACACCAATCAAACGAATAAGTGTGGATACCGTCTTATGGAGCAAAACCCGCAGTCACAGCTGAAACTTCTTGTCCAACGTGGTAAGGAGCAAGGCTATCTGACCTATGCCGAGGTCAATGACCATCTGCCGGAAGATATCGTCGACTCCGATCAGATCGAAGACATCATCCAAATGATCAACGACATGGGTATTCAGGTGATGGAAGAAGCCCCTGATGCCGATGATCTGTTACTTGCTGAAAACTCAAACAACACCGACGAAGATGCAGAGGAAGCTGCTGCACAGGTTCTGTCGAGCGTTGAATCTGAAATCGGCCGCACCACCGACCCGGTTCGCATGTACATGCGCGAAATGGGTACCGTTGAACTGTTGACCCGCGAAGGCGAAATTGACATCGCTAAACGTATCGAAGACGGGATCAACCAGGTGCAGTGTTCCGTTGCCGAATACCCGGAAGCGATCACCTATCTGCTGGAGCAGTACGATCGCGTTGAGGCAGAAGAAGCCCGCCTCTCCGATCTGATCACCGGTTTTGTCGATCCGAACGCGGAAGAAGACATGGCCCCAACGGCGACGCACGTCGGTTCTGAACTCTCTCAGGAAGAGATGGATGATGACGAAGACGAAGACGACGAAGATGGCGATGACGACAGCAGCGATGATGACAACAGCATCGACCCTGAACTGGCTCGCGAGAAGTTCGCTGAACTGCGCGCGCAGTACGTTGTCACCCGTGACACCATTAAAGCCAAAGGCCGCAGCCACGCAGCCGCGCAGGAAGAGATCCTGAAGCTCTCTGAAGTGTTCAAACAGTTCCGTCTGGTGCCAAAACAGTTCGATTACCTGGTAAACAGCATGCGCGTGATGATGGATCGCGTACGTACCCAGGAACGCATCATCATGAAGGTGTGCGTTGAACAGTGCAAAATGCCGAAGAAGAACTTCATCACCCTCTTCACCGGCAACGAAACCAGCGAGACCTGGTTCAACGCCGCTATCGCGATGAACAAGCCGTGGTCTGAAAAACTGCGCGACGTGACTGAAGAGGTACATCGTGGCCTGCAGAAACTGCAGCAGATTGAAGAAGAGACCGGCCTGACCATCGAGCAGGTAAAAGACATCAACCGTCGTATGTCCATCGGTGAAGCGAAAGCCCGCCGTGCGAAGAAAGAGATGGTTGAGGCGAACTTGCGTCTGGTTATCTCTATCGCCAAGAAGTACACCAACCGCGGTCTGCAGTTCCTGGATCTGATTCAGGAAGGCAACATCGGTCTGATGAAAGCGGTTGATAAGTTCGAATACCGTCGTGGTTATAAGTTCTCCACCTACGCAACCTGGTGGATCCGTCAGGCGATCACCCGCTCTATCGCGGATCAGGCGCGCACCATCCGTATTCCGGTGCATATGATTGAGACCATCAACAAGCTCAACCGTATCTCCCGCCAGATGCTGCAGGAGATGGGCCGCGAGCCCACGCCGGAAGAGCTGGCCGAGCGCATGCTGATGCCGGAAGACAAGATCCGTAAGGTGCTGAAAATCGCTAAAGAGCCAATCTCCATGGAAACACCAATCGGTGATGATGAAGATTCGCATCTGGGTGATTTCATCGAGGATACCACCCTCGAGCTGCCGCTAGACTCTGCCACCACCGAGAGCCTGCGTGCCGCCACCCACGACGTACTGGCTGGCCTGACCGCCCGTGAAGCGAAAGTCCTGCGTATGCGTTTCGGTATCGATATGAACACCGACCACACGCTGGAAGAGGTGGGTAAACAGTTCGACGTTACCCGCGAACGTATCCGTCAGATCGAAGCGAAGGCGCTGCGTAAACTGCGCCACCCGAGCCGCTCTGAAGTGCTGCGTAGCTTCCTGGACGACTAATTCGTCCTGATGTAAAAAAGCTCCCTACGGGGAGCTTTTTTTATGGCTGACGCTTCAGAGCTTATAGCCCCCGCACGACCAGCGCCTCGTCCAGCTCCCGGTACGCCTCCACCAGCTTCTCCAGCGTTGCCCGGTTCAGGCCGCTCGGATTGGGCAGCACCCACACCTGCGTTACGCCGATGGTGATCTTCTGCTTTCCCCACTGCACCCCACGCTGGCTAAAAGCCTGCTCATACGCCTGCTTGCCGAGGACCGCCAGCGCCGCGGGCTGATAGTCCTCCATCTTCTTAACTAACTCGCGCCCGCCGCTGCGTAGCTCATGCAGGTTTACCTCACTCGCCTGCACCGTGGGCCGCTCCACCAGCATGGTGATGCCGCAGCGGGTATCCAGCAGCTGCTGCTCCTCTTCCGGCTTGAGCAATTTATCGGTAAACCCGGCCTGGTAAATCACTTTCCAGAAGCGATTACCGGGATGCGCAAAGTGAAAACCAGTATGGGCGGAAGACTTGCCCGGATTGATGCCGCAGAACACCACCCGCAGGCCTGGCGCCAGGATATCACTGATCATTATTACTCCTGCTTATTGATTCAGGCTTTAAGTATAAAAGATTGAAAATGCGTTGTTTATAAAAACAGCAGGCAGGTGCGTATGGCTGGATTGCAGCGAGCAGTTACTTTATAATCCTCCGCCACGGCCCCTTAGCTCAGTGGTTAGAGCAGGCGACTCATAATCGCTTGGTCGCTGGTTCAAGTCCAGCAGGGGCCACCAAATATATCAATGAGTTACGCAATAAGCTTAACTTTTATGTATTCTCCAGGATACCCATAGGATACTGCAAGTAAGTATCATGGAGTAACGATTTGGCTGAAAGGCCTAAACGTGCAGTTGGGTCGTGGCAGCCGGAGTAACTGCTTCTAAAGATAAAAGTGCCACGGGTCTGTAATTCTTGCCCCCATCTCATCAAGCAGACGGCAAGAACCTTTAAGGAGTTAGCATGATCAACTTCACAAAGGGCTCAGACCTGCTGTCAGTGCGTGTAACGGTTTTTTGTGGCCTGTTTACTGCATTGACTACCGGTGGTATTGCACCGTTGGTAGCTTTGCTGAGTTCAGTAGCCCTAATGATCCTTTTACGTCACTTATAGCGTATCAAGCTCGGCCCGGCGCAAGCCGGGCCAACCCACGCGTAGATCTGTAATAGCGTTAATTCAGCTTCAATTTCAACTCGTTCTTTTACAGCAAAAGGAGTTGTTTTATGGTCGATGTACGTATTACTTGTATCACCCTATCCGATACTAATGCAGCGCATGAGCACATTACGCACGTTGGAAGCCCTCAGTTTAACCCCAAGGGTAGCAAATGGACTGTGGCTCAAGTGATCAATGCTATTGAGAACAAACTGCATACATTTCATGTAACAGATGCCTATGGAAAACGTGCTGACGTAGGCGTGGTCGATCCTGGAAGTGGTAGGAAAAAATATATCCGGACCTATGCAGATGGTAGATGGAATAACAACTTACTTTCACTCCCGCACTGCTAATATTTTGATGGCTGCATAATGCAGCCATCATTTTTTGTTTAACGCCATGGCTTATCCGGTTTCTTCCATTGGAAAGGACCGGCATTCTTTCTCTGACGATAGCGTTCTTTAGCAGCAAGGGAAGATGCAACACTGGTACGGATCTGCAACATTTCCTGTCCATTCAGATCGTGTCCCTGCTGGCGGGCCATCTCTGTTATTACCGCCTCGATAGTATCTCGCTTCATCATGCATACTTACAGCTGATCTTCGACATAGATCCCCGCCGAGATAATTGCACCGCCAATACGGCGCTTACCGTAAAGCAACGGTACCGGATAGCCTTGGGCAGCAGTGTTGGTGACACCTCCAAACGCATACGAGGCTTTATTATCGGCACTTTGCTTGCTGGCAAGGCCTGGCACCTGTGGAGATATCATTTGCATTACACCACCTACCGCCATCGCTGAACCAGCAGCAAACATCATGTTACTGGCTGCAATGCCAATACCAGGCATCCAGATTGACGCCGCCACCAGCACCGCGCCGAGAATAGTTTGCATCACCCCTGCTTTTTTGCTGCCGATTAACACAGGCACAATATGTATCTCACTCCCATTATTCGGAAACTCCAGATCATCTTCTCCAATGTTCTTTTTCCCGACATAAATCGCATACGTTAAACCGCGCGCTTTGCTGGAATTCATATACCTCTCGAAGTCCGGAACTGTAGCGGCTAACGCCTGAAACGCTTCATGCGTGGTATGGATCAGGCGCTGGTGAGTTTTACCAAAAATCTTACCCAGCGGGCCAAACATACGGATTGTTGCCATCGTTTCACGATTTGCGGTATTCATTGATTCACTCCTGTCTTATAGATCGCAGGCAGAGCTGCTTTGAGGTCATAAATCTTTTTCTTACAGCTGCTGCCCGGTAAAGATTCAGTATCTTTCAGTCGCTTCGATATGGTCTGACGATGAATGCCGGTAACTGCAGCGAGCTCACTGATTGTCAGCTTTATCTGCCGCATCGCGCCCCCTCATGATGTCGAACAAAAAACATACAATCCATCATCTTTCCTGTTTTAACCAAAACTAGTCTTAATTAAATCAGTAGGTTATCGGATGATGATGATGACTACAGAATCTAAAAACTAGCCGTTTTCCGCGTGCCCGCCGCCTCGTGGCTGGTCCCCCCTCCGGGAGGACCCGACCGATCCAGGCTGCGAGGGGCGGCTTTCGCCGCCTCTGCGCCTTACGGTTTGCCCGTAGACTTGACCAGACCGCGATAGTCCAGCGGCGCTACGCCAGCATCGATGCGCACCTTCCATGCAACACCATCAACAGTGAAGCCCTCCTGCTGTTCGAGGTACGGTGAATCCATCCCGTCAAGATATGCAACCTCCACGGTGTCCATGCCCTGAGCTGCGGTTACATACCACTCTTTGGCGTTGTGCTTATCAAGGCGTGGCTCAACAATGACCTTCGCCATGTCTTTCACTACGTTAACGATCCCCGGGTTCTGGTTCAGTGTGCCGCTGCTGTCTACCGGGAATAGTGAGGAAGAGGACAGAATCGCCCGGTTGGCCGCTCCCTCGAGTGCTGCCGGCACAATGAGGAATGATGGAGTAACGTTCACCGGATCACCGTTGGCGTCCTCCTGCAGGCGCATAGCTTTGCGCGCGGCATCAAGGCCTTCGGTGCTCATGTCCAGTGCGATCGTGTTCTTGTGATCAGCGTGGAACAGGGCCTTACCGTCAGTGAATGCCTCGTTGGTGGTCAACACTAGATAGACCAGCTCGCCAACCGTACGGGATGCAGCCCGCCCCATAGCTGTCGGGATGGTGCTCAGCTGAGTGAGGTCATCGTTGATGATTGCCTGGCGGGTGATAGAGAAGATCTCACCATATGTGGCCAGCGCGATAGGTACGCCTTTATCACTTGTGGTGATGTATTTATATTCCGCGCCCTCACGTACCTGACGCAGTTTAGAGAATCCATTCAGGCCAACGCGCTTCGCTTCATGGAAGTTGCTGAGCGAGCCCGCTTTGGTCCATTGCTGGAAAGTCTCACCGCTGTTCTGCCAGCCTGCCAGCACTGACTTTTCAGCGCCACCAGCGAGGATGTGTGAAAAGTCACTGCTGCTATGCGTAAACGCCAGGTTCACAATTTGCGACCGGTTACCGAAGCTGCTGATGCCGATACCGCGATCCACCAGCGAGGCCTGCGCCATTTCAAACAGGCTCATCATTGCGTATGGGTTGCCGCGTTCTGCACGCTCGTGGCCCAGACGCGCGTACAACCCCTGACGAATACCATCGCCAGTAATGTTGCCATTTCCTGCATAGACATGAGTCTTATCGGACGGAGAGCTATTACGCCCCATCTGCGCCAGCAAGAGATCTTTAGCCTTTTCTTTGGTGCAACCAGCGTCTTCGAGACACTGCATCTTCAACGCGTCGTGCTTACCACCGAACATCGCAAACAGATCCTTAATACCATTAATGCGGTCCTGTTCTGGTGCAGCGCCGGTAATAGACGCTTTCGGGCTGGTGATCATCCCTTTCAGTGATTCAGGCATATGTTCAAATTCCTCAATTCGTTTGGATTCGATGCAGGCCATAGCACGCACCGATTCAGTAACCTGATCTGCAAAACCATGCGCCACACATTCAGCGCCGGTAAGCCAGGTTTCGTCTTCAAGCATTGCGGCTACGGCTTCTGGGTTTTTTCCGGTTTTCTCGACGTAGGCGGGGATCAGCACGCTCTCTACTTTGTCCAGGAGCTCGGCGTAATCACGCATTGCATTGGCATTGCCGCTCGACGCCCCCCACGGCTTGTGGATCATCATCATCGCGTTCGCGGGCATGATTACTGGATTACCGACCATCGCGATGACGGAAGCCATTGAAGCGGCCAAGCCGTCAACATAAGCGGTGATCGGAATACTCAGGCCTTTAAGGGCGTTGTAGATGGCGATGCCGTCAAATACGTCACCACCCGGGGAGTTGATGTGCAGGTTGATACTGGTGGCATCTGAAATGGCTTTCAGGTCACTCACAAATTTCTTCGCCGTAATGCCCCAGTAGCCGATCTCGTCGTAAATGTGGATGTCAGCCGCGCCACCAGTTGCTGATGCTTTGATGCTGTACCAGTTCTTCATTCAGCACCATCCAACCACTGATTCACTGCGTGGCGAACAATCTGTGCCATTCCCGGTACTGGTTTACCCGGGTTTTCTTTAATAAAGCGGATGCGATACTGCTTCAGACGCTGGTTGGTGGCCGCATCAATATGCATTGAAGTACTTTTTGGCCCACCAAGATTAAGACTACTGGTATCGTTTTCCATTTCTGATCCTTAACGTAATTAATGATACACAGACAATCATTGATCAGAAAAAGTGGTAAGTAAAATGAGTTCTATCAGAAAAACAGATTAATTAGATAAAAAAAAACCCGACCGAAGTCGGGTTGGTTTCATTACAACTGATATTCAGCAGTTGCAAACGGGGATAGCGAACACCTTCGCCCGTTTAGGGTAACTCAGCGTCCCGTCTGGATTACGTTTGTAAGGTCTAAAAATGACCTCACAAGCGTTACCACACTTTGGACAGATTCCGTTTGCCATAAACAATACCTGTGCTTATATACAAGCTGTAATCCTGTCCAGCCTTGTATCAACGCAGGTTAACCGCTATTCTTAAGTTTCCACGCTAAAGAGCTGCGGTTAACCTGCACTCTGGAAGAAAATCAGTTTTCTTCCCCCTAAAGCCCTGCTATCTAGCAGGGCTTTTTTGTTTAGTCGCTTGCTGGGAGTGAAACTGCGAAGGACTCAATAATTGTGCTAATTCGTTTTGCTTCGTCTTTCGTTAAGTCACGTGGAAGGTTACCAATGACCACGGTCAGCTCATCACGTAGAGGAATAGGAAGCTCGAAAGTCTTAATAGAAGTATTCTGCGAACTAACTGCAGGTGGTTGAGTGCTTTTTACTGGCGATCTGCGCTGTTTCACCGTCACATCTTCTCCTTTCTCATGCGCAATGAATTTTGCAACAGCCCCGTTAAAGCGGCTGATATAGGATTTTTGCGTATCCTCAGCAATGCCATTTGTCATAACGTAAGTGTTAATGATGTCCTCAGTATCCCAACTTTCTGCATTTTCAGTGTCTGAGATGGAATCTTTAACCAGATAGCAAACGCTACGTACATTACCGGCAGTGCTTGGAGAAGCCCCAGTAACTTCCACATATTTATCGATAAAACGGTAAAAGTTAGCTTTGGATAAGTCCATAACTCTAACCTCCTTAAGCTGGTAGAGCTCAACATGTAAGCATAATGGCACAACAATCCCAACCGCGCAAGATCACAACACACAAGATCTTTTAGAGATCGACTGGATTAGGCTCTCATCGTGAGTCAGAGTGAATTGGAGTGAGGTGTAGTGAGATGCAGTGAGATGCATTGGGATGCAGTGAGATGTATTGGGATGCAATGAGTAGTAGTGAGATGCAGTGAGATGCAGTGAGAGGTGATAAAGTATTAAGCAGCGCCTAATAAACTTCTAAATACCATCTTTAGGTATTCACCTGTTCACCATTTCAATTTTATTGTTCATATTCAATTAATTAAGTGATGAACACTATAACTATAGGTATTCATTAGTGTTCACCCTACCCTTCACCCATTTGGGCAAAAAGAAAAAAAAGGTGAACAGGTGAATACTTGATGAATACCTAACAAATAAGTGTTCACCCTTTAATGCCCTGTTATTAATCAGTTTTTTAACAGAGTGAATACTGGTGAACACTTTATCGATAACTTTACTCTACCCCTTCATTCTCAATAGTGGCAGCACATAATGGCATCCAGTCACCAGAGTCATCATGCAGGGTTACGTTAGAGCGTATACCATGTTTGGTTTTCCTCTTCTGGTACGCCTTCCCATACTCAGCCATTGCGCCAGGCATATCAGTACCGAACCGCATTAACGATACTGGCTTACTAAGGCCATTGGCTCGCATGTATGCCAGGTAAGCGTGATACAGATACTTACGCGGGCTAAAAGGCACTATCTCGGCATTGCCGATAAACATCCCATCGCACACTACTGACGCCATCAGGTAGCCGCAGAAGTCCACCAGCGAATCACCTTCACGCTTAATCGCCAGCGCCTCCTCTGACTTCTGCTGTTCGTGCAGTAAACGCCGCGCATCGTCCTGATCCGCAAAACGTGTCAGAAGGTGGCGAATCACTACGGCCAGTTCACCCTCTATCTTCTCGGCCAGCAATGTGTCGCGTTCGTTTTCTGGCACCACCTCGGTAAAGTTGAATATCACCCGCCGGCGCGAAATACCGCCGCTGCGGTCGCTGAACGTCATAGCGTTGTTATTGACGGCCAGCACGACAGCCTGTATCCGGGTCGAATACGGCGCTTTGTGTTTTGGGTCGATAGAAACCTTATCACCGCCGGTAATAGCCTTTATCCCGGCACCGTCGCCAGCGTAGCGGGTCATATCCGGCATGATGATCAGAGAATAACCGACCACCAGCGCCCTGTCCCTCGCATCCTCCAGCGCCTTCATGCTGGCCGACACCGTATTGGCCTTGCCCGCCAGCATGGTGCAGATTTCTGCCATCACGCTCTTACCGCTACCACCCGGCCCTGTTACCTCCAGGAATAACTGCCAGTCGTACCGGTTCGCCAGCACCATAAACAGCGCAGCCAGTACGCGATCTGTCTTACGGTCATTGTTGGCCACGGAACGGCGAAGCCATTTCCAGAAGTTTGGCGCATGGCTGGCCAGCGTTTCCCCTTCGGCTGGTGGGCTGAAAGGCAGCTCACTGGCGATCAGCAGCCAGTCAGTTTTGTTGTGCGGCCGGAATTGCCCCGTTCGGGTATCAAATACCCCATTGCTAAAACCGACTAGGTTTCGGGCCGTCACGCCCATCACCGGAAGGCTCAGTTTCATGGTCTCCACCGCTGATTTGATGGCGTTCTGCGAATAGGCCACCTCAGCATCGATATAAATCTGCGCCATTTCACGCTGCAGCTCTTTATCCGGCAGTGGGTTCCACACTACGCCGTTATAGTGATGGACCGTGTCTGAGTCGGCATGTATAGCCAGATCGCCATCATAATGAGCCAGAAGTACCTCACCTCGCTGGCTGGCCCCCATCTGATTCAATGCTGGTGCCACACCACTATTAGCCGGTTCGCGTTTCGAGATCGGGAGATCGACAACGACGCTATCCCTCCTGATCCTCTCTAGGTAATCACGCCAGTCCTCTGGCTGACGATCCGGAATGCCCTTATACAGCTTGGCATCCTGCACGCCTGCCAGTGCCAGCTTCTCGCCAATAGCATTAATTAGTATCTGTTCAATATTCCCTGCCAGATACACACGGGCCGTACGCCGCCCTTTATCGATAATTTGCAAGTTATCCAGTTCCGCCAGCTGCTTTGGTCCCAGATAGATAGGCGGCGTTGTATCTTCGGCAATCTTCTTCCCCAGTCCCTCTTCCCACCCCTTCGCATGGGCGTAAGCATCAGCACCAGCAAAAATTATCGCCTCGGTAAATTTTTCCTTTGGCAGGTGTTTGAGATTAGGCGCGTTTTTCATTGCGGAATCCCTCCGCTCATCTGAAATTTACCCAACAGCGGATGAAACCAGTATGCCGATCCGTATTTGCGTTTGGCACTGCGCAGTACCAGGCGCGCCGCCTCCCGGAATTTCTCATCGGGGGCAATGAATCCGCCAGACTTCATCTTGACCAGCATTACACCAGTGTTCTTCGCCAGTTCTTCAGCCTTTTTAGTAGAGATGCCGTACTCGGCCGCCAGCGTGGCCACAGGCGTCATTCCTGGAGGGATTTCACCGCCCTGGCTATCAGTTAAGGTGCGGATATGCTCTTCTAAGGTCAGCACTCGTTCAACTAACAGATCCACTCGCTTTTCCAGCTCGTTGAATTTAACGTTACTGATCATCGAACTACCTCCCCGCGTCGCATTCTGAGAACGAAGTTTGCCGTACGGCTGTTTTGCTCCAGTGCCTGTGCCATTCTTGGTAAATGACGAAGAGCATTCCCAAGCAGGACTAAATCACGGCGCGCATCTTCATCGGCATAGCTTTCACTCTCCGTAGCATCAGAGGTCAAATTACCGATCAGAGTAAGCGCACTGGTTATGGCAAAAACCCCGTCGCCATAAACATCGCTAGCATCATTCAGGTCATCGTCATTAAGGCGTTCAAAGTCTGGGGAGTGCTTAACAAGCTGATGGTAGATATCACGCATGACGCACCTCCAGCCCAGAAAGATTCAATTCGAATGTACCGTTGGCATATTGATAGAGCGGGCATTCAGAGCGGATCTTTGCCGCGAAAACAAGGTCCCAGCCGGGGAACGCGTCGCGGGCTTTTTCTTCTGTGTCTGCATTGAAACGGACAATCACCGGACGAACGTCCGCATGACGCTTAGGGGTTGCCAGGAACAACCATGTAAATTTGGGGTGAGTTTGGGTATGCTGTTGATCAGCCATAACTGTTACCTCGTATAACGGTTTGGTCAGACGCCTCGGCAGTGTTCCCGCACTCCGGGGCGTTGCTATTTGCAATGCATGTGTGTAATGTGTAATTACACATAAGTACATTACATCGGGTGTAATTGACGTGTCAACACACAAAAATGAAAGACGTGGTAATCCACCATTCCAGTTCAGACTAGATCCAGAGTTACGTGAGCTAATGGAACAGGCCCAGCAGCAGGATGGTGATGAATCTCTAGCGGCCTGGATTAAACGCATTATCCGCAAGGAATTGCAGCAGCGAGGCATTGAGTCTAAAGGCTGACCGAGTTGCAAATATGCAACTCCAGATCTCCCCATTTTTGGGGCGATCACTTTAGGGGTGTGCGGCAATGCCGTATACCCCCGCCATTGGCGAAAGTCTTGAACGCGAAACCCTAACCGCGCCAATGGCGCAGTTCCGATATCTCTTGAAATTTCAGGCGATGGCTCAGCTCCTGTAATAACAGGAGCCCTCTGGCTTTGACCACCAGCTGCTGGCCTGGTATGCTGATTTTGTTTCGAATGATCCCACTGGCGGCCCTGCAAGGCCGCCTTTGTTTTATCCAGCATACATCCCCCTCAGAGAGTCTGAGTACGACGAGTTGATGCAAGATAACCATCAAGATCCGACCGCATATAGATAACTTTGCGACCAACCTTATGATGTGGAATTTCCACCTTTCCGGTGTGAGCCCAATTAGCCAAAGTTTGAGAATTAACACCAAGATAAGCAGCCGCTTCAGCACGGGTAAGGCGTTCTAACGAGAAAGGAGAGTTGACTAACTTCATATTTATCACCGTGTATTAATGGTTAACAACAGTGATAAATATCTATTATGACGTAATGACTTATCAGCCCAGTAACTGGCTAATGGTTCTCAACTGCCGGATGCAACGGTACAATAACCAGTAACAGTCCCCCAGCAGCCAGCTATTGGGGGAAAACTAATTCAAGTCGTGTATATTTTTCTGGTTTTGGGGGCCTCAATCCAGAGAGGGAGATCCAGTTATCCAATGCATTACGGCTTACCTTGCCATGATAGTGAGCAGCCAAGGCATCAAGTAGCGCTGTTTTTGCACCACAAGGATATTTTCCCCACGTAAGTTTAATAACTTCAATAACTTCTGAATAATATGGATTACGGGGCCTTTTTGCCTTTTCTCTCTGAGCTTCTGAAATCGCCTTTTGCGCTATTTCATTAAACTCTCTGATAGATAATTCGTCGCTAAAAACACCTTCCATTAGCAACTTAATACCAATTCTCGCAAGAGAATCTGCATTATTTTTCATTCCAACAAAATGTAACGCAAGCGCAGCATTCAACACTGTGACTCCATCACCTGATAATGGTATATCGGTTAAAAATGGTGTCTGTTTTTCATCCATGTACAACAATGTGTTGATTGACTGGTCACCCCTCTCGGTTTCAGCGCTCTCTATCCCAATAAAATAGAGAAATTCTTCAACTGGGTTATCGGAACATTCGAAATAATGAATGATATTATTAACCATATTTCGCGCCAAGCTTGCAGAGGCATCTATCTTAAAGCCGTCGCGCAAGATTGAAATGGCCATAGAATCAGTGCCATCAGTAAAAAGCTCGTTTATAAACGTAGCTACAATTGCAGCCCTAATACTCATTTCACCATGCGTCATATCTGACACCCCTTTTTATCATTCGAGATTGCGAAGATTAATTCTCTTTTTTCTTCTTCACTAAGACTCGCCAAAACAGACATTAATTGAGTATTAATATCTCTTTTGCTTTCAATCAAACCAGCATGTTCCAGGATGGCCCGTTCAATTCGGGTGGCTGGCTCGAGTAGCTCGTCAGCACCAAAATGAAGATAACCCTGCGTTACGTCTGCGCTTCGCATTGTTCGATGGTTCATCAGCCGCTTAAGAATGTAACTTCCCACGCCCACCAGCTCGGCAACGGTGCCAAAGGTACGGCGACCATCGTGCCATTTGAAAGGTATTGGCTGCAGCATATCGGGGTTGGGGTTTGGGATGGTTGCGGAACTGATGCGATCGATAACATGCCGGTATTCTTTAATGATGCCTTTCGCACCGGGAAACACTAATGCCTCATCACCAGATTTCATTTTCAGCCGACGCCGGAAAAGCTCGAGCAAAGTACCCGTCATAGGTAGCTCCAACGGGTCTCCGTTCTTGGTGATATCAATCCAGAAATACCGCCCCCCCATGTTCACGCGGTCCCAGGTGAGACCAAAAATCTCTGATTTGCGTAAACCGGTAAAAATCGACATTTCGACAGCGTCACATATCGCAGCCGCCACATCATCCCGGCCTTTTTCAGCTGTATCACGCACTACCGAGACGGCGTCCAGCCAGCGCGCGAAATCATGAGTGCGGATGCGCTCCGTTTTTCTGATCGTGCCATGCCACTGGCGCTTTGTGCTCAGCACCAGTGTTGGTGGATCAGGTAGGAGCGTTTTTCCCTCTTCATCTCGATAGTGATCATGCGCGAAACGATAAACGGCACGCAGTGCCCTGGCCCATAAATCAGCCTGTGCTTTACTGCCAGCCCCAACCCCGGCTCTTAGTGTCCCCTTGTCAGCACCGAACCAAACGGAGCCATCGGTAACAGCTTTATGGCGATACTCAACGCGCTCACGCGAAATGGTAGCGAGGGATTGTTTCATCCAGTCGCCTGAGTAATTTTGCAGGATGGCGCGATATTGCTTTTCGGTTGTTGGTTTCAGGCGGTGGCCACGATTTTGAATGTAGGTGTCCAGGGCATCGCATAGAGTTACGGCTGCTTTTTCGTTTACCCGCTTCGCTACGTTAGGGTTTTGTCCTGTGGTTGCAACACCACCAAGCAATTCGAGTGCTTTCGCCCGGGCATTGTCTACAGAGAGATCGGGAAATCTCCCGAGCGTTGCGCGGATAAACTTGCCGCTACGCTTTCTTGAAATGCAAAAGCTCTTAACGCCACTGGTACCGACGCGAACGCGCAGGCCATTAACTACGGTATCGCCGTATTCCACTTGGCCTTTTTCCGCTGGCGGTAGGCTTTCAATTTTGGCTTTGGTGAATTTGAAAGTTTCCACTGTCACCTCATTAACAAGCGATCGGGATATCCTACGAATCGCTTGTTTTGCTCCAGGATACCTATAGGATACCGCAGCGAGGTATTTTTGAGTATATACAGGTATTTATACAGTGGTTGTTAAATAAGTTAAGTTATTGATAGTTATGGTAAAGTATTTTTAGGTAAGGTATTGATGCTTAACTCATAATCGCTTGGTCGCTGGTTCAAGTCCAGCAGGGGCCACCAGATTTTGGCTTTAAAATCAAAGAATTAAGCCACTCCAGTGAGTGGCTTTTTTTTACGCTAACACTAATAAGTAGCTTCTAGCACGCTCTCAGTGCGTCCGGTACGGCTCCCTCACATAATCCCGCAAGATATACACCAGATCGTGCAGCAGCCCGGTCAGATCCTCCGCGACTGCGCCCGGCAGCATATTCCCCAGTAACGCCTGATTCAGCGAACGCAGATATCCCACCATCAAACAGGTATCCTGCCAGCAGTCCGGCATGGCGGAATCCGGCAGCTCATCAACGGTGAGCTGGGCAATAAGGTGTGGGGGTAAATCTTCATCACACAGTTGCGCCAGTCGGGTGAGCACGTGCGACAGCCGTCCGCATAACGCCAGACGCGCGGTAATTTCTTTAGTTTCAAGCAGAACTGTTACCAGAGCCGCGCAACGATCCGTGACCTCAAACAGGTCAGCAGAGGCAGGCAGGGGCGAGGTGAGCAAGTGGCGGATAACGCTTTCGTCAGATTCGGGGTAAGTCAGGGTTGGGATCGTAGCCATAAGGCATCCTCCTTGTACGAGAAATAAGATCACCACCAGAGTTCCTACGCTCGGGGGGTGACGCTGACGGAGGTAGGAATGCCGACGTACAAGGGGATCGGCCAGCCTTTCGGCTGCTCCGCCAGCGCCACCGTAATCATATCGGGATACGCGCTGGCAGGACACCAGATCGTGAATCTGGGTCACCTTGTACTAAAGCGGGTTCCTACGCCCGGTTGCAGGTTTCACCGCAACGAGGAGACTCTACGCCCTGCTCTCCCCCACACAAAACAAAAAGCGCCACCGCAAGTCATTCTTGCGAGGCGCTTTCCAGAATCTCAATGTGAGAAGATAAAACTTATCTCGCCAGCGACACCAGCATCTTCAGACTCGCCGAATAATAATCCTCCTGAGCCGTGATCTGCGGCTCGCCCGCCGGGAGTTGCCCCATCGCCAGGTCACGCACAGCCAGCAAGCCGCCGTCCATCATATAGGGCGCCGGATCGTTGGTGGTGATGTTCACCCAGGCTGGCGTCTGGGTACGGGCAAAACGTCCCCAGTAGGCGGTATAGGGCGCCATCAGCGGGCTGGTTGGCTGATACCACTTCACGTAGAGCGGCACGCGGATCGCGTCATAGCTAAATCGCGCAGGCCACTCCTTGGCCGGGGTTACGCGCCCGTCGGCGTACAGTGAAACCCAGTCCGCCGGCAGCTGCGTGTTGCCAAAGCGCATTTTCACCAGCAGCTTCTGCCCGTCGTTGATCAGATCGCGCCACACCGTCAGATGGCTGCGCTTCGCGAAATCCTCCCAGGCCGGGAAGATAAAATAGGAGGGGTTGAGATTCACATGGCTGTTGAGGTTAAAGCCTTTCGCGCCAGGCAGCATCACGCGGTAACCGGCAAAGCTGATCACATTGCGGGCCACCAGCTCTTTGGTGATAGCGTCCGACGCGTTCAGGTAATTGCTGTCATTCCACTGGGTGCCCGCCTTTAACAGCGCCCAGGCGATAAAGGTATCGCCGTCGGTGGCATTGTTTTTATCCATAACCGGATCGGCGGCCACCGGGTTAAAGCGCCAGTAGAACAGGCCGGTCTGTGGGTTTTGCAGATTCTTTTTGGTCCAGCTCCAGATTTTGTCAAAACCCGCGCGATCGTTGTTGCGCACCGCCATCATCATGGCGAAGCCCTGCCCCTCGGTATGGCTCACGCTGTTGTTGCCGGTATCAATGATGCGACCATCCGGCATCAAAAACCGCGCCTTGTAACTCTCCCATGCGCTTCCAGCGAAAACCTGATGGCTTAACAACAGCCCCAGCGCCAGAACCACGATTTTAATTCGCTGCCACATGGCCGATCCTTATTGATTGTTTTGATATCTGAAATGGATAACCGTAGCCGAGGGGGATGCCTCCCGCCACAGTGAAACGTGCGATTTTCCGCCCTGCTCGCGCAGCCAGCGGGCATAGAGTCCCTCCAGCACCGCGCTGAAGGCGTGGTTCCAGGCCATCTGCTTTGCCTCTTCAGGCGGCACCGGCAATGCCGTATGCACGATGCGGATCGCCGTGTCGCTGGCATCAATATCAATATAGCCCCAGTTAAAGGCCGCCAGCCGGGCGTTGATCTGCTCTTCGAGTTCGCCCACCGTGTGCGCCAGCGTCAGCGGGAAGCGCTCGCCCAGGGCGTCGCCCATCTGCACGAGAAAGGCGCGGCTCTGCGCCTCGCCGACGTTCGCCACCATCGTCTCAACCATCACATGGATCAGTCCAAACCAGCCCGACTGGGACTGTTGATGCTGGTAATAGTGCAAAAGCTGTTGATCGTTCATTACTTGTTCCCCAGAAGGTAGCGGAAGTAGAGGCTTGCGGTGCTTTCGTTGTAATCACCGAAGGTGTCATACCCAATCTGCCCGCCGATGGTCATATCTTTGTTGAGTTTGTAGTCCGTGGACGCGCGCAGGTTGTAGCCCAGGCCGTTTTCGCTGTTGCCTTTGTAGAACGCCTCTTTGGCGAAACCACGGGAGACGTAATCTTCCAGCTGGCGCTGCATGGCCGCGTCCGTCGGGAAGTACGGGCTCTCATCCTGGGAGTAGGACTGATAACCAATCGACGCGCCTAACCCCAGGTTCCAGTTGTCATATTTCTGGGTGTAATCCACCGGGAAGGAGACGCTGATATAGTCCTGCGGACTGAAATAGCCCCCCTGCCCGTAGCTGAAGTAGCTCAGGTTTTTGTCGAAGTTCATGTAGTTCATGTTGATGCCGGCTTTCAGCTCGCGGTCGGCGGCGTAGTAAGGGCGGAAATAGACCCCCGCAGAGCCGGTGACGCTGGTGTTGCTCGGCACGTTCTCCCCGACATAGTCGTACACGCCAAACCCGGCGTAGAAACCTGCATCGGTATTGTCATAGCTCAGCTGCGCGCTGCCGCCGTTTTTGGTGACCTGGCCCCACTTCTTGCCGCTGTATTTGTCCTCAACGCCAACATAGGAGAGGAGGCTGTCTACCACCGCACGACGCTCGCCGGTAAGCACCAGCTTGAGGTAATCGGTCAGCTGGGGCGACCACTGGATCCCACCCACGACGGTATTCAGATCCTGGCCCAGCGGCGTGGAGCCAACGTCAATTTTGTATTGATCCCCGGTGAGCGCCATCGCCACTTCCACACCCTGGGCGCTTTGCGAGCCCTGGGACGGCACCTTGATTTTGTCGATATTCGGCAGCTCAGGCGGCGTGGTGGTGGAGGCGTTATAGAGCTCTTCGGCCACGCCGCCCTGAATCAGCGCCCCGGTACCAAACCGGCGACTGGATTCATCGGACGAGGTACCCGCATCGAGGCTTATCGGCGTGACGTTAACGTCCAGGCGGGAATCACCGAACGGCACGGTGGACCACTGCAATGGCGCCTTGATCTCGGTGAGCTTGCTGAGCCCATCTTCGCCGTCACGCGCGCGCAGGGAGGTTGATCCCCGCGCCCAGGTGGCGGTTTTATCCACCAGCATCTCCATCATGTTATCCACCTGGCGCAGCGTACCGGCCTGGGCGGTTTCCACCGGCAGATCGGTGCGCACAGTACCCGGCGGCGCGGTCTGTGGATTACGCGCCAGCTGGGCCACCTGCCACGGCATCGCCTGGCCGTAGAGGGACGGCGACGCCGCCACCTCGCCGGTGCTGGAGGTACCCACAAACGGGTTGTCGGCCAGTGCCAGGCCGCCCAGCATTGGGGCGGTTTCACCGGTGTTATTCTGCAGGCCGAGCAGCTTGCCGCGCGCGGTGCGCAGATAGCTCATCGCCTGCTGATGGTTACCTTCCGCCTCGGAGACCCGCGCCAGCAGCAGCAGGCGCTCCGGCGTACCGTCGTTGGTCAGCCCGGCGCTCAGCTGCTTCGCTTTATCGACATTTTTGCTGGCCAGGGCCACATCGATCGCCCCGGCCCGCGCATCCTGCTGCGGGGTATCGCGGGTCATCAGGTAGTCGTAGACCACCCCTGCCTCTTTATTCATCTTGCCGGACTGATAGACGCGGGCCATCGCAAACATCAGATCGGTGTTCTGCGGATCGTTTTGCATGGCGCGGATCAGCTTGTCGTAGGCCGCGGCATAGTTGCCCTGGGTGCGCAGACGATCGGCCTCGTTGATCACGTAGCCGTTACGAATGCTCGCCAGCTGGGTTGGCGTACTGCGGGACTGCAACTCCGGGCTGGCAAGCCAGGCCTGGGCTTCGCTGCCCAGCCCCGCCTGATTGAGCACCGCCACCTGATCGGCATAATCCCCGGCGTTACCCTGCACGCCGCGGCGCATGTTGTCGTGGACCACGCTCACCGCAGTGGTGACATCCCCGCTCTGGGCCAGCATCCGCGCCAGCTTGCCCGCATCCGCCGGGCTTTGTGGCGGACGCGCCGCCAGGGCTTTCAGGGTGTTGGCCGCCGCGGTGCGATCGCCCTGCGCCAGATAGCGCTCGGCGACGTTCATCTGCAGGTTGTAGTTGACCCGCTGCGACAGCTCGCGCATATCGCGATTCTGGCTGGAGGCTGGAATGCGCGACAGCAGGGTTTGCGACTGCTGCCAGGCGTTGTTTTCACTGGCGAACAGCGCGGCAGCGTAGAGTTCACTGTTGCTGGCGTTCGGGCGGAAGGCCGGTGCCATGGTGTTGGCCGCCTCTGCGTCGCGTCCCTGTTTCTGCAACAGACGCGCAAGATCGAGACGCAGCCAGGGATCGGACGGATAGCGGGCCGTCCCCTGCTGCAACAGCGCAATGGCGCGCTGCGGATCGCCGTTGGCCGCCGCCTGCTGCGCCTGACGACGCAACGGATCGGTCGGGTTGCCGCCGGAGACGCGCGGCTGGAGCCTCGCCTGCAGGCTGGCCGGCAGGGTCTGCAACATCGCCTGGGCTTCGGCGGTTTTGTTCTGCTCGCGCAGGACGTAGTAGAGGTTTTCCCGCGCCGCGCCGTTGTTCGGCTGCTCGGTCAGCAGGCCGCGCAGGGTCTGCTCCGCCGAGGTGTAATCTTTGTTATGCCGCTGGACGTCGGCGCGGAACAGCTTCGCCGCCGCCCCCTGTTCGCCACTGCGCTGGGCGAGCGGTGCGCTCAGGGCCAGCGCCTGGCTGACGTTACCCTGTTTGTAAGCCGCCTGCGCCTGGGCCAGCTGGCCGTAAAACTCGGCATCCTGCGCCTGCTGCTTGCGCTCCTCAGAGGCGCTTCCGCCCAGGCTTGCCGCACGGTTCAGGTACTGCGCGCCTGCGGCGTAGTCGCCCTTGCGCAGGGCCACGTAGCCCATCCCGGCCAGCGCGTCGGCATCTTCCGGGTTGGTCTTCAGCGCCTGCTCAAACTGGCTGCGGGCGGTGTCGGTATTGCCGCTGTTCAGCGCCACATAGCCTTCGCCTTTGGCCGCCCCGCCGATGCTTTTACGGAAGTAATCCTGCACTGCGGTATCGGTGGGATGGCGCTGGAGGTAGGTCTGGTAATAGGCTTCGTCACCCGCCTGCGGCCCCAGCCAGAGCAGAGCCTGACGCAGGGATTTATCCGCGTCCTGACTGCCGCTTGCCAGATCCTGGAGAATATCCATCCCCTCGCGGCGGGTGCTCTCCTGATAGGTGAGCACTTTGCCCAGCGCAATTTTGACGTTGTTATCCTGCGGGTACTGCACGCGCAGCTGACGCAGCTCGCTTACCGCCTGCGGATAGAGGGATTTGTCCCCCGCCATGGTCAGATAGTATTCCGGGGCCAGGCTCGGCGGCGGCTGGTTGCCGGTAAACAGGCTCTGCCAGGTGCTAAGCGCGGTGGGAATATTGCCGCTGCGCGCCTGCTGGCGGGCCAGCTCCAGCTGCCCGCGCGGCACCTGCTGCATCTGTTTGGCGTTATCCAGCGCCTGTAGATTCGCATCCTGCGGCGAGACCGCCGTTAAGCGCTCACGCCACTGCGCGGCCCCTTTCATGTCCCCAGCCTGCTGTGACCACAGCGCCATCAGGTAGAGCGCCTGGGTGTTGTTGGGGTCCACCATCAGCACTTTTTTCAGCGATTCCATCGCCAGGTTATCGTGAGACTTTTCGTGCCAGTAGTTCGCCTGGTCGAACAGCGCTTTCAGCGCCGGGTTATTGGCCGACTGCGCAGCATCCGCCGCCTGGGCGCCCTGAAGGCCCCCGAGCGCCAGCCCGCTGAACAGGCAAAGCACAGGCAGATGTCTGGCGGTTTTGTTTTTATTTTCCATAGTGTTACCACCCTTACTCACGATCTGAATCCTGTGGGTTAAGTCGTTTATGCGCGCGTTTTTTCAGTAACGAGTAGAGGCTCAGGCCAATAATCGTCGCGAACAGCAGGCCAAAAATTGCCAGCATGGCGGAGTGCTGCGTGGCATACCACACCACCATCATGTACCAGGGCATCTGGCCGCTCGGGAACTGCGGGCCGACGCGGAAGCTGCGCACGCCGTTTTCATCGGTGATGATCGCCGTATCGCCGCGGATCCCGGCGTTGATGCGGGCCGAGTCCAGGTCGTTATGCAGACGCGAAAGCTGTTGATCATTGCTGCCAATCGCCATCACCACCAGACGTTCCGGGTTCCACTGGGAGCGGAAGCTGACAAAGCCGCGCCAGGATTCGTTCGACGAGAAGTAGCGGTCGGCATCGACGCCCGACGCGTTCCAGTCGCCCTCCAGCAAGCGCTGCGCTTTTTCCAGCATCTTCGGCTCGCGCACGCCAAAGGTGTGCTCGTTGCTGATAAACGGCGACTGGGCCAGCAGCGCGCGGTTGAAGGCGGTTTGGTCCAGCGTGGAGACCGCCAGCACATCGCTTTCACTGAGGCGCAGCAGGTTCGCCCCGCCAGAGGGCAGACCGAACATCACGCGGTTGTTGTTCAGCGCGGTCCCGGTGGCGTTCCCGGAGCGGGCGGCGAGATCCAGCAGCGTGCCAATCTCGCTTTCGCTCGGGTTTTCCGGCAGGAGTAATACCGTCTGCGAGAAGTCCGCCAGACGGGTGAACGGGAACGAGGCGCCGACGAAGTAAGAGAGATTTGGCAGCAGCGCGAAGTGGCGCGAATTGCTCAGATCGATGCTGGAGTCTTCGTCGATACGGCTCTTGATGTTGTTATTGAGCAGCACGCTGCACGGCGCGTTCTCTTTGGTCTGGATGTTGAAATAGAGCTGCAGCTGGTTGTCGCCGTAAATCAGATAGGGCTCCAGCGGCATGACAAAGTTCTCCTGGCGCGCATCGCCGCCGAGCTTGTGCCACAGCCCTTCCAGCAGGCCCTGTTTATTTACCGGCAGGTTACGCAGGAAGGTGCCGTTAAAGGTCATCGACAGGTACGAACGCTGTTCGTCGATCCAGCTTTCGGACGGGAAGCGATAGGCTATTTTCAGCGGAATGGTGTCGCCATCCCACATGAAGAGATCCGGTGCGGCGCGGAAGCCAAGGGTCAGCGGCTCGTGCCAGATGCCGGTTACCGTCAGGCTCTGATCTTTACGCATCAGCTCGCTCAGCAACACCGGGCGGTCGGTGGCGATCCAGCGCGGGGCGTCATAAGGCTTGCTGACCGGGATGTTCTGGGCCTCCACCGGCAGGCTGGTGGTCTGGCCGCTGAACTCTCCGCGGGTCAGACGCCACGCGGCGCTTTTCAGTTGCTGCTCGTTATTGCCCACCACCAGCAGCAGTTTGTAGATCGGGTTGGCCGGGTTATCCACCACCTGGAGCATCGCCCCGTTAGAGGCGGGCAGCGTCAGGCCGCCAATCGACTCGCCCGGTTTGCCGAACAGGATGCCGTTTTTCTCCGGCAGCTGATCATGCAGGGCGTCAAACGAAATACCGCGGTAGTCCGCTTCGATCCCCAGCCACGAGGCGATCAGCGCCGCCGCGCCCACCTGCTCCGGCAGGGTTTTGGCCGGGAAGGCGAAGGTCAGCGTGGTCGGCGTCATCTGCATCTCATCAAGGAACGGACGCGGGAAATGGCTCAGATCCGCGCCAATGTTCAGCTGCTGCGCCTCCAGGTCGAGACGCGTGTTCGGCATGATGGTGACCTGATAATTGTCCGACAGATCCCGCTGGCACAACAGGGCGTCGCCGTCGTTGATTTTGAAGCTGATATTGTTGCGCGACACCACCATCGCCGCCGGGATCTCAAGCTGATAGCTCGACACGTTGCTGTCGGCAGAGCCCAACGGCACGGTTCCCAGCGGCTGGCCGTTAAGCATCAGTTGCAGGGTGGTATTACGGGCCGCCATCGCCGGAGAGACCTTCAGGTTCAGCTCCAGCTGGGCATTGGTGATCACCTGGTCCGCCGAGAGGGTGAAATCGATCCCCCCCTGAAGCTGCCCACCGCTTAACACCACACCATTGGGCTGCCCCATCTGGGCAACGGTGATGCTGCTGCTGGTGCCAGGGGTGATCCCCATCGGCACCGGAGAAGCAGGAACGGCGTCGGGCGTCACCGGCATGGCATCCGGTGCCGGGCTGGCAGCCGGTTCCGCAGCCGCCTCTGCCGCCGGCGGGGTCTGGAAAGCGGGCAGCGTATCGGGTGCAGGCAGGGAAGCCGGCGCCGCATCCTCAGTGGACTGCGCTGTGTCCGTCGCGGGCGGGAAATCCACCGGCAGCAGCGATTCCACGGTGGTCGGCTCTTCCGCCGTCACCGGCTGCGCCAGGACGCCAAATACAAACAACATCTGCAGCGCTTTGCGGGTCATCCCTTTCATACAGCGGTATCCTCGGTGGCGTTATTCCTGCGCCCTGCATCCTCATGGCGTTGACGACGCTTATTACGACGGTCTTTCCAGGTCAGCCAGAACAGATCAAATACGCTGCGAATAATGATAAACAACGAGCGGAACGGATTGTCCTGCGGCTTAGGCGGGTTGATCCACGCATCGGCGCGGGCCAGCACCACGCGCACCAGCTCGCGGCGGCGCTCCAGCGGGATCTCGGCAAACATCAGGCGAATGTATTGCTCATCGTGGGCAATGACGCTCACCGGAATACTGATCGCCCCGGATTGCAGCTGTAGCTCAATCTCTTCGATCTCATCGGTCAGGTGACGGTCGTCCACCACCGCAATACGGCAGCCGCCCATGGAGAGATCCAGGGTATGGCTGCGCGAGGAGATGCCGCTGGCGTAGTGGATCACCACCGGCACGTTGGCATCGATACGGATCGTCTTACGCGTCTGGCGGGTTTCCCGCGCCACGGCAATGGCCGCCAGCAGGAAGATCAGGCTGTAGATACCCCAGCCGACGTTCAGGGCGATAACCATCGGATCGACGTTGAAATAGTCATGCGCGACGGCGCGCGTGATCCCGGCGACAACCCCTGCCGCCAACAGCACCGCAATAATCAGGTGCGGGCGGACAATGCTGAAGTCGAAATAGCCCACGTCCAGCAGCGCGCCTTTATCGGTTACGTTGAACTTGCCGCGTTTCGGGAAGATCAGGGTAATCACCGTCGGCAGCACCAGATGGAAGGCCAGCACGAGGTCATAGATCTCCCCCCAGAAGCTGTAGCGGAAGCGCCCGTTGACCCGCGAGTTCACATAGATGCAGAGGAACAGGTGCGGCAGCATATAGGCGAAAATCAGGCTCGCCGAGGAGTGGATGATGTTCAGGTTAAACAGCAGGTAGGCCAGCGGCGCGGTGAGGAACGCCACGCGCGGCAACGCAAACTGGAACGAGAGCATGGCGTTGAGGTAGCACAGACGCTGCTGCCACTTCAGGCCGCGGCCCAGCAGGGGGTTATCGACCCGCAAAATCTGCGTCATGCCGCGCGCCCAACGGGTACGCTGGATCACGTGCACCACCAGGCGCTCCGTCGCCAGCCCTGCGGCCAGCGGAATATTCAGATAGGCCGACTTCCAGCCCAGGCGCTGCATCTTCAGCGCGGTGTGGGCATCTTCGGTAACGGTTTCCACCGCAAAGCCGCCAATCTCTTCCAGCGCGCTACGACGGATCACCGCACATGAGCCGCAGAAGAAGGTGGCGTTCCAGTTATCGTTACCGCGCTGGATCTGCCCATAGAAAAGCTGCCCCTCGTTAGGGATATCGCGGCCTGCGGAGAGGTTACGCTCGAACGGATCCGGCGAATAGAAGTAGTGCGGCGTCTGCATCAGCGCCAGCTTCGGATCCTGCAGGAAGGCTCCAACCGTCGCCTGCAGGAAGATACGCGTCGCCACATGGTCACAGTCAAAGACGCAGATCAGCTCGCCTTTGGTGAGCTTCATCGCGTGGTTGAGGTTGCCCGCTTTGGCGTGGGAGTTGTCGTTACGCGTGATGTACCCTACCCCGACGTTGGCGGCAAACACCGCGAACTCGCTGCGCTTGCCGTCATCCAGCAGATAGATCTTCAGCTTATCCGCCGGATAATCCAGGCACTGCGCCGCCAGCACGGTATCGCGCACCACGTCCAGGCTTTCGTTATAGGACGGGATATAGATATCCACCGTCGGCCACTGCGACATATCATCCGGCAGCGGCACAATCTTGCGCTGTAACGGAAAAAGGTTTTGCAGATAACTCAAAATAATGGTTATCCAGATATAGAGTTCGGCGAGAAATAACCCGATCCCCAGGATGGCCTCAATTTCGGAATTAAAGTGCAGCGTCTGCGTGGCCCGGAACCAGATATATCGTGTGGACATTAACACCGCCACGATCATCATGATTACCGATACGCGGTGATGTTTGCTAAAGCCGAGCAGCAGCAGCGCCCCAATGCTGATTAAGCCGAAGATATACTGCTTCTGGCTATCCATTGGGGTGATAATAATGAGCACGGCGATAGGTGCTAAGACCAATAGCAGTAGATAAAACAGCGCCTTTTTCATAGGACGTCCCTGGAAATTGTCGTCAGAAACTGGAGGTTCTCAGGTTGGCGTGTACGGCGCCGTCCCCCACCTGGATACCCAAAATGCCCGCGATACGCTTACTCACCAGCTCGATATCGAACGCCGCCGCCGAGGTGGCGCTGAAATCCAGTATCGATTGCTGTGAGGCATTGGCCTCAGGCACGCTTTCATCCCGGTTGATCACACCAAGCAGGCGATCGCCGAGGCGTTGCTGTAAGAAGGCGGTGACGTCACGGCTGATATGGCGCCGGTTGTCACTCTGGTTCACCAGGAAATAGTATCCGGCCTTGTTGTTCGGCGGTTCGCCGCCGGTCAGCCGGTGGTTTTCAATGTGTGGCAGCAGTGACAGCGATGCGGTGTCGGCAAGCAGGGTCACCAGGTGCAGATCGGCCAGCGGGGAGATCGCCTTCAGCGCCGGGTTCGGCCCTGGCGGGAAGTCGGCCAGAATAACCAGCCCCGGATAGTTCAGCAGAGAACTTAACCCACGCGCCAGGAAATTGCTGTCGCTGGTGAGATTATGTTCAAAGATCAGGCGCTGCTCTTCCGTCACTTCACCTTAGGGCAGGACAAACATATTGTTGCCCGCCGTCAGCACCGACTGGCTCCAGTCGGCGGATTCATTGGCGCGGGCAACGTAGCCGCGTCCGTCAGATAACGGCACGCCAAAATGCAGACGCAGCGCGTTCTGTACGTCGAAGTCAATGGCCAGAACTTTACTGCCGGAACGTGCCAGAGCATAAGCGAGGTTGGCCGTGACCGTAGTTTTCCCGACTCCGCCTTTTGGCGAGCAAATACACACTAACGGCATGAAGCGATTCTCTCCAGGAGCGGTTGTAACGGAAGATCTTTCACCGGATGGCTGGCACGTTCAGACGCTTTGGTGGCGAACAGCTGCTCAAAGCGCACCGGCTCTGCAGGTTTAGGCGCAGGGGTAGCGTGCGCAATGGGCACTACCGGCGCAGGCGTAGCACGAAACTCAGGTTGCGGCGCAGGCGCCTCTTTCACCGGCGGCTGGCTTGCCACCTCAGGTTTAAGCTGTTCGAACAGCGAGGGCGCAGGCTGCATCGGCGCCTCTTTTTCGGTGCGGTCAACATTCATGCTTTGCATGATCGACGGCGAGGAAACGGCAGGCGCCTTCGTCAGACTGGCAAAGGCAGCATCCAGCTCACCGGGTTGCACTGCCTGGGGAACCGGTACGGCGACGCTGCCCGCTTTCGCCAGCGCCGCGTCATTATTCACACCTGCCAGCTGGTTGATGATCGCCCAGCCGCTACTGGAAGCCTGCTTGTTTTGCGCAGACAAGTCCTTGAAGTTGATGTCACCGGTGCGCGTTTTATCCTTGAAACGCTGCAAATCATCATAATTTTTCATGGCATTACTCGTGATTTACAAGTCAGTATTATTTGTTTCCTGCATGACTTTGCCAGGGACAACCTTTTTGTGGGAATACGAACGTGTAAAGGGGATCAGTGATTAACAACCGCCATAAAGCATTCCCTTTACGGGTAGTCATATTTGCTTAGTAAATATTCTAATGCATATTACGTAGAGCTAATACTATGTACAAGCTTATCGACAGATCGCGTAATTTCTCCACTTTCTGCCAGCAGCAACCCCCAACATACAGATAAAATATCGCTCCATGTCGCCCAGGCGAAAGATTAATCCAGCAAAAATATAGCACGCAAAGCTTAATATCGACAGGAAACTATAAGCAGGGTTTATGAAAAACAGGATAAAGGGGTGAGTATGGCGGGTGCACGGCAGCCTGGCGGGTAATGGGAAAGTTGCAGATAAATAATCCCGGCGCAGGGGCCGGGACTGAAGGAGATTACAGGGCAGTCTGTCCATATTTTGGCGAACGAGGCCCGTACAACAAGCCGCCAGGCCCTGCGCTGAACAGACGGGCGCTGGTCACCTGAGCGACATCATACGCTTTATCGGTTGCCGAATGCGCAATCTGGGTCACCGCCGCGCTGATCAACATACCCAACAAGCCACCGCCAGAATTACTCTGACCCTCATTGCTTGAAGCCGTGGCAATGCCTTTCCACAGCTCTTTCCCGGTGCGTAAATCCACTAACCGCGCCGCTGCGCTCACGCGCGTCTCGCTGCTAATCACCTGGTATGAGGTGCCGTAATCGGTGAGGGTGATGTACATCACCGCATCAGCACCAAAGATCTCGTGCAGTTTTTTCAGCGGGATCGCGCTGATATCGTCCGGATTGGTCACGCCGTTTTGTTTAAACGTCTCTTCCACCACCGCAACCGGGAACACGTAGTAACCGGACTCGGCAAGCGGCAGAGTGACGCTGCTCAGAAAGCCGTGACTGGCGTTCACGTCCGGAGAGGTATTTTTTGGCGGCAACACCAGGATGCTGCGTGGTTTGCTTTCCCGAAAGGCAGAATAATCAGCGGGCGGTGTTTTATTGGTGGAGCAACCCGTAACGATCAGCGTCAGTGCCAGGGTAAGGAGGGCTGAGATTCCTTTCATGTTACGTCCCTTTATTTTTTCGTGGTCAGGAAATGAATATACGAAGCCGATTCCGGATACTGCGTTTTTTCGGCATTAAACTCGGCCATCGCCAGCTCTCTGTTACCCGTATTGCTGTAGAGCATTCCCAGTTGGGCATGCACGCCGGGTGGAACAGGCTTGCTGCTTGCCCGTGACGCGTCGATTAGCTTCTGCAGGGAAGCAATTTGCTCCTGCGGGCTGGTTTTACCGGTGAAGTAGTCATAGACCGATGTCTGATAATCCCCCCACGTATAGTTCTTTTGCGGCGTATTGGTTGCACAACCTGCCAGGAGCAGTAGTGCTGCGCCAGTAACGAGCTTATTTATAGTTGCCATCATCAATTCCTTTTAATGTGTATTTGACGGGTTCCAGCCGCCGTTCTCCGTCCCGGCAACCAGATTATTAACCGCTTCGCGAATGGCGAGATCCAGCACTTTGCCGTTGAGCGTAGCGTCGTAACTGGCGGTGCCGCCAAAGCCGAGTACTTCACGATTAGAGAGCGCGTATTCACCTGCTCCCTGCGAGGAGTAGACCACTTCAGAGGTGCGGACATTGATCACATTCAGGGCCACTTTTGCATAAGCCACCTGTGATTTCCCGCGCCCCAGAATGCCAAACAGCGCCCTGTCGCCGGTCTCCTTACGGCCAAACTCCGTCACGTCACCAGTAATGACATAAGTTGCCCCTTTCAACTGCTGGCGCTGACCACTGATGCCGGACTCGGTTTTAATCTCTTCCATGTTCGCGCGATCCAGCACGTTGAAACGGCCTGTTTGCTGCAGGTGAGTAATCAAAATGGTCCTGGACTGGTTCCCCAGATGGTCGACACCATCGGAGAATATTCCATTCATATAGCTGGAGCGGTTATCAAACTTGCCGACCGATATCAGGCTGCGCTGGCCCTGCCAGGCGGTGTTATAGGTGGCGACTTTCGCGACTTCGACGGAACGGGAGGATTCCGTTGCACATCCTGTCAGCAGTAACGCGCTCAGGCAGAGCGAACTGATTAGTCCTTTTGTTATCATGCTATTCAAATTTCCTTATAATAAAACAGGCTAATTAAAAAAATTATTAGCGCCTCTCACTGACAATCATTTTCTATAAATCAAACCATGAGTCACTGGTTTTTTCATGAATACCAAATTGATTACTTCCTGTTATTCTCCTGACGCATATTTTTATTGGGGCATCTATTATGACAGGTGGCAATTTAATTACCTTATGTTGGTAACATTTTCAGATTATTTTGGGGTTTGCTTTTTTTCATTTAACAATAAAGATGCTGTGCCGATTTTTTTATAGGTGCTGACTATCATCAGGTTGTGCTGTCCGCGTCGCGCTGTTCTGCCTGGATTTATAATCGTTGCTGTCCTGCTGGCTACGCATCAGGAGGTCGCGTCCGATATCGGCCACGATGGTGTTACCGCTCACGTGCGCGCCGTCGAGGATGGCATCGCGCCCGCTGGTCATCGAGACCGTGCCGCCGCTGTCGAGGGTAGTTTCCGTCCAGGCAGTACCGTTACCCTTCTCATGGCCCTTCGCCGCATTCACATTGGCAAAGACGCCGATACCGTAGCCGCTGGTGCCGCCACCGATGCTGACCCCCACGCCCGATACGCGGTTTTATGCCCCGCGTTCCATTTTTACCAAAGCTGTTAAAAAGCCTGTATCTGCATGTCCATCTGGTATTCATTCAGCCCCTGCCTGCGACTGAACGGTAACTGGCTGGCAGAAGCGGGATTCAGCACCGACACGCCGGTCATAATCAGCGTTGAGCAGGGAAGACTGGTGATCGAACCGGTTAAGGGCTGACAGGTAAAAAGATCCCGGCGCTGAGGCCGGAAATTTCGTTATTTCAGAACATAATCAAATTTATCATCCCAAGAAAATTTAATATCCTGCTGCTTAGTTCGCTCAAAGATTTGAATGATTTTGTCAAAACATACACCAAGACGTTGACTCGATAGTTCCGAATGTAGCCATATTATTTTGACAGGTCTTTCCACATCCGTACTTAACCTATCCCATAACGCATCCAGATTTTTCCCGTAGTATGGGCCAAAATCTAATAGTTGAGCGAGAAGACTGTGAAAGTCAGATTCCGTATGTATATTTTGTCCATCCAATATAATTTCGTTGTCAGTCATTTCCACGTACCTATTGAAGTCGCCGTTCTATAATGATCTGTGGTGATGTAGAGAAGACCATCATCGGAATATAAAAGCCTTGTACCTGCTTGGTTGCTGCGTGACATTGTGTTGCTCAAGCCGACATCGGCTTCGTGCCATACACGTCCTGGTGCAGAAGGAAGTAAATTGGTCGAGTTCTCAAATACATCCCCTCCTATCTGTCCATTTGGAGTTGTATTATTTAATGCTTTCCCTGGTTTCCACCCATTAGCCATGGCCTCTGCTTTATTTACATAGTTCTGAGGCAACTGCCCTGTGTTACGTAAACTATCCACAAGTTCGTTTGCTGCTTCAGTTGTTTTCAGATCCATCTTCAACCCAGCATAGTTTGCCGCGTTGTGGGCTGCATTAGCCGCCACAGATTCAGCTTTCGCCGCAATGGCTTCTGCAGTCGTTTTCCCTATCCCTATCGCACCGGCAGCACCCACGCCACCCGGTACAATAGCTTCCGATAATTAGATACCGGCATTATTCAGACACAGCACCACATTTCCGGTATAGGCCTGGATAGCGGCCTGTGCTGCCGCGACTATCTCAGGTGTCGCAGCCGCCAGTACTCCACCACCCAGACCGGCTGGCAACGCCACCATCAGCGCATTCTGCATCGCCAGGCCCTTTTTGCAACTTTCGGAACCTGGATCCGTTGTGCAGGACATGACATTTTTAGCGCGTTCCTGCACGAATACAGTATGACCGTCTTCCGTTCCGCTCAGCAGGTTATTCTCAGCAGCATTCTTCCCTGCTCCCGCCCCCGCTGCCGCAGACGCCGTGCTGTCCCCGGCAAGCCCTCCGGCCATTCCCGCTGAAATCGTCGCCAGGGCGCTGGCCGTCTGCTTCTGCTCCTCGCTCAGCTTCGACAGGTCGGTCACGTCAGGATAAAACCCTCCACCCCGCTACCGCTTTCGCCGCAAGCTCCCCGCAGCCGCGTCCGTGGTAGCGGGAGCCGCGTTTGCGCATCTTAGGAGATTATTAACTTATGACATCAGTCGTTGCAAAAATTGCTTCTTCATACTTCTCAAGGTTATTACTTAACCAAGTCTCACCTTGCCGTATTACATGAAATTTAACCACCGCACCAAATTCATCCATCGACACTATCATATTCAGTTTTTTATCGTTTCGTTCAAGGGACCATTTATTCAAAATGGTATTACAAAACAAACAAGCATAGTCTAAGTATCGTTCAGAAACATAATCATCTATATGAAAAGAGTTAACAAAACACTCAACACCAGTCTTATCCATCAAATAGTTATCATTTGGATAGACTGTAAAAAGAGCTGCAAGAAAAAAACAGTCTGCTTGCTTTACAAAACCTTTCTCAACCCATAAACAGAGTTCTTTTGGCAATACTAAGTCACTCCAACAAGCATTACGCAATGCCTCTAACATCAGCGAATTATATATCATTTTTTCTCTCCCAAATATTGAATCATTCCTTTATCTATAGCCTTTTCAAAAGATGTGTCTTTCAATAAATTATTCACTGATTTTGGCGCGTCCGGGAAAGAATAAGTTTTAGGATCATAGATATATTTATTACCCTTATTATCTTGATAGTGCAATTTTCCTGGCCTTTGGCCTGGATTAGGATTTTCGACATCGATACGTTCTTTGCCCGTTCCTTTCCATATAGTCTTGCTGGCCGTTTGAACACCATACTGACCCAGCATAGTGCTACTGTTGCTTTTTGCTACACCACCACCACCTTTCAGCGGATCGCCATCTGCACCTTCAATTCCAATTTTCAACATCGGATTTATATCGAAGATACCGGGCTTATCCTTACTCAGCTAGTTATTCTCAACCGCATTCTTCCCGGCCCCCGCCCCGGCTGCCGCTGAGGACGTGCTGTCCCCCGCCAGCCCGCCGGCCATTCCCGCCGAAATCGTCGCCAGGGCGCTGACCGTCTGCTTCTGCTCCTCACTCAGCTTCGACGGGTCTTTTACGTCAGGATAGAGCACACCCGCGATGGCTTTCGCCGCCAGCTCGCCCGTGGCCGCACCCGCGGCACCTGCCGCTGCACTGTTACCCTGGATTGCCGCCACGGCACCGCCCAGAATGGTATGGGCCACCACCTTCGCTTCATCGCTCAGGTCGGAACCGTGACCGATACGGTAAGATTAACGCATTCCCCCGTCGCGCCATTCATCAGACATGTGTATTATTCCCTGTTGTTTTCCTGACAACTATCCTTAACTCAAATACTTAAGCGCAAAAGCGAAAAGCATCATGAGCACACCGATCAAACGGCTGGAAATCATTAAAAATGCTATCGAACTGGAAGATGACGACATCATCGAGAGTCAGCTGGCACGGTTAAAAAGCGAAGCCTTTGACGATGAGCTTCAGGCGATCGTCGTGGCGCTTGAGCAGAAAAACTACACCGGGGCGATGGCGGCCATTACCGAATGGCTACAGAGCCAGCGTGCCGTTACCACTTGGCGGGATCCGCAGCTGGCCGCCAGCAAGCTGGAGCTGAAAGCGCTGGAAGAACGCCTGCGCGATCTCATCGATCGCCGTAACGCCCGCGTCCAGCAGTTGGACGAATTTAACGATCTCTACCTCACCCGCCTCGGCCCGCTGATGAGCCAGATCCTCGCCCTGCGTAAAACCCTGGCGGAGCTGAATCTGCGCCGCCAGCAGGCGGAGGCGCGCCGCCGGGAAGCGGATTACCGCCGCTGCCAGCAGTATGTCGCCCAGGCGGTGGAAGTGCTGGCTACCCTGACCCGACACTGGCGGGATCTGCCTGCCGACTCGGTGCAGGCCGCCACGGCGCGCAAACAACTGCAGCAGCAAAGCAACCTGGTTGCCAACCTGCTGGCCGAAGCCCAGGAGCTGGAAACGGGCTTAACCCGGGAAGAGGAGCCCGCCCGCCAGGCGCGGGATGAAGCCAACGACGAGTATGAAAAATACCGCGAGCAGCAGCATGAGGCGGAGATCCGGCTGCGCAAAGGCAAAGACCTCTCCGAAGAGGATCAGAACGAGTTAAAACGGCTCTGGCGCCAGGCGAGCAAGCTCTGTCATCCGGATCTGGTGGCGGACGAGCTGAAAGAAGAGGCGAACGCCATGATGGTGCAGCTCAACCAGGCGAAGCAGCGCGGCGACGTGAAAGCGATCCGCTCCCTGGTGGCCCGCCTGCATCAGGGGCTGGAGCCGCTGATGGCCAGCGACCGGCTAAACGATCTGACGCGTATCCGCAAAAAAATGGCCCAGGTTCGCGAACAGATCGACACCCTGGTGAGCGAGCTGGCGGAGCTGGAAAAAGAGGAGTCCTGGCTGCTGGTCTCCTCGCTGAGCAACATGGAAGCCTACTTCGCCCAGCAGGAGAAAGCCCTGCACGATGTACGCGCCTCGCTGGAACATCAGGTCAGCGAAGCGCAGCTCGACGACGTGGCCTGACTATTTGGCGTGCCAGTACGCACTGGCACGCACCAGCTTCTGATCGATGGCGTCGGTTTCAAACAGGCGGCTCAGGTTTTTCACCACCTTCCCTTCCCCCGTCAGCCAGATGAAGTAATCGTCTGCCGGCACGCTGAGCGCCGCCAGACGATCCGCCACCGCCTGCTCGTTATGCCCCACCACCCAGGTGATGTTGAACTCGCTTAAGTGCGCCAGATAGTCCTGACAGGCGGCATCGCTCACGGTCACCACGGCGTGCACTTCCGGGCGCACCGGCAGCGCGCGCAGGGTCTCCAGACGACGGCGCAGGGCGGGCATGCCCGACTCATCACAGACGTACAGCTGCCAGGCGTAATCTTCCGGCACCACCAGCGAACCGCGCGGGCCGCCGATAGAGAGGGTATCTCCCGGCGTTGCCTCTACCGCCCACTGGCTTGCCACGCCGCCGTCGTGGATAAAGAAATCGAGCACCAGCTCGTGACGGGCCGCATCATACAGCGGGGTGTAATCCCGCGCCTGCGGACGGACGCCCTCACCCCACTCCACGCCCTCGTCCGTCACGACCGGAGGAACAAAGGTCGTGCCCTGTTCCGGGAAAAAGAGTTTGCAGTGGTCGTCGAAGCCGCGGGAGCTGAAGCCCTCCAGCGCTTCGCCGCCCAGTACGATGCGCTGAAAACCGGTACTGACGCGCTCCACGCGGAGCACAATCAGCTCGCGAAAGCGCAGGTCGTTGCGGACACGTTGAGGGTAGCGGGTAGTGGTCATAATGTGCCTTCGTGAAAGTGAAATCGATATATCGGAAATGAAAGTTAAATGATAATGATTGCTAATAAGCAGAATTGCAAGATTTTTTTGATATAGAAAGATTTCGCAATCCCAAAGCCAACCACACACATTAAAAACCTTAAATATTAGTAACTTAAATAAATTACGTGCGACGACGTTGCTTGTTTTTAAGATTTAGATATAAATTAGATATATCAAAAATACGGAGAAAGACGATGCGACACTCTCACGACCATGACCACCGCGATCACCCTCACCGCGGACGCGGCGGCGAACACCATCACGGCGGCCGCCGCCAGCGCTTCTTTGGACACGGCGAATTACGGCTGGTGATCCTCGATATCCTGACCCGCAACGCCAGCCACGGTTACGAGCTGATTAAGGCGATCGAGACCCTGACCCAGGGCAACTACACCCCCAGCCCGGGCGTCATCTACCCGACGCTCGATTTTCTGGAGGATCAGCAGTTTATTACGCTTAAAGAGGAGGAGAACGGGCGTAAAAAGATTGAGATCACCGTTGCCGGACAGCAGTGGCTGGATGAAAACATAGACCATCTGGAGCACATTCTGGCGCGCGTCAAAGCGCGTTGCGTGGGCTTTGAGCTGCGCAAAAACCCGCAGATGAAGCGGGCGCTGGATAACTTTAAAGCGGTGCTGGATCTGAAGGTGAATCAGGGAGAGACCAGCGACGCGCAGATCAAACAGATTATCGGCGTGATCGACCGCGCGGCGCTGGAGATCTCCCAGCTCGATTAAGCGGCGGCGACGCGGAACACTTTCACCAGCGCTTTCAGGTTCATCGCCTGCTCGTTAAGGGATGATGCCGCCGCAACGGACTCCTCCACCAGGGCGGAGTTCTGTTGGGTGGTGGAGTCAATCAGGCCAATGGCGCTGTTGATCTGCGAGATGCCTTCCGTCTGCTCATGGCTTGCCTGGCGGATCTCACGCAGGATGACATCCATCTCCTCCACGTTACCCACCATGCCATTAATCAGCCCGCTGGCTTTTTCCACCAGCGCCATCCCGTCCTGGGTCTGGCTGGTTGAGCTTTCAATCAGCTGACGAATTTCGCTGGCCGAGGTGGCGCTTTTCTGCGCCAGCTGGCGAACTTCACCGGCCACCACCGCAAAGCCGCGGCCATGCTCGCCCGCGCGCGCCGCTTCTACCGCTGCGTTCAGCGCCAGGATATTGGTCTGGAAGGCGATGGAGTCGATCAGATTGATGATGTCGGACATCCGGTTGGAGGTCTCGTTAATCAGGCGCATTTTGCTGGTGACCTGCTGCATCATCTCGCCGTTGTGTTTCACCACCCGGGCAGCGTCCGCAGAGAGGTTCGTCGCCTCGCCGGTATGTGAGGCGGTATTTTTCACCGTCGCGGTGATCTGCTCCATCGACGCCGCCGTTTGTTCAACGGAGCTGGCCTGCTCTTCGGTACGCGCCGCCAGATCCTGGTTGCCCGCCACAATCTGCGCCGCGGCGCTGGAGATGCTCTCCGAACCGGTCTGCACCTGCTGCACAATCTCCAGCAGACGGGCTTTCATTTCCATCAGCGCCGTGAGCAACTGGCCGGTTTCATCTTTCCCGTGCGAGGCAATGTTGCGGGTGAGATCGCCCTCGGCAATGGACTGGGCAAAGCCCACCGCCTCGCCCAGCGGACGGGTAATGGAGCGCACGATAAACCAGCCCATCAGGCTGCCCGCCACCACGCTGAAGAGCGTGATGAGGATCAGCACCAGGCGGTTGCTTTTAAAATCGCCCTCCACCTCTTCACCTGCGCGCTGCATCTGGGTGTTCTGGATCGCAATCAGCGCCTGCACCTTCGCCTTATAAGCCTGCTGCAGGCTGAGGGTGTTGGTCATCATCTCCTGAATCGCCCCCGCCCGATCGTTGTTCTGCACCGCCTGCAAAATGCGATAGCGGGAGTCAAGATACTGCTGGCGAACGCCGCGGATATCGGCCAGCACCTGCTGGGATTGCTTATCCTGGAGGGCCTTGTCCAGCTCCCCGAGGATCAGGGTGATACGCTCGCTGATCGCCTTCAGATGCTGCTCTGACTGCGCCGTGTAAGTGCCCTGATCGTCCAGCAGCATCAGCTGTTGGGTGCTAATAAATTCCTGAAAATTTTCGATTAACTGGTTGGCTTTTACGGTCGTGGGATAATCGCTGGTGATGATGGATTGCATCCCGTTATTTGCCCGGTTCAGGCTCAACAGAGATAAACTCGCACTTATCCCCATCAGGACAATAAAGAATCCAAACGCCAGAAATAATTTCGTGCCGATTTTAACGTCGTGTAAGAACATATTTACTCCATCGATGTGATTATTTCTCAGACGATCAGCGTTATCGGTAACTCTACCGCTAACTTTATGACTTTGATCGCTTTTTTATTTCATAATCACCGCAATGGATAGGCGCAGACTATTAATTTTAACTCATCGATCGTTATACAACCACCGGAACCGTTTTTTTGACAACGCCTCAGGGAAAACAGACGCAGGCAGAGAGAATTAACCGTGGCGATTTTTTTAATTATTTAATATTTAAGTAACAATAAATGATAAAAATAATGACAATTCGCCATAAAAAAACCGCTTACGCTGTGAAGCGTAAACGGCTTTTTTAGAACATTACTGACTCAGTGAAGGACGGTGACCGCATCCTCAAGGCGTTTAGCCCGGTGTTTCACCATCGCCGACACCTGGGCGCTGGTTTCCACCAGCGCGGCGTTTTTCTGGGTAATCGAATCCAGTTCCGCTACCGCGCGGGTCAGCTCCGACAGCCCGGACGCCTGCTCGGAGGTCGAATGGCTGATCTCCGCGATAAGCCGGGTGACGTTCTGCACTTTCTCAACAATATCGTCCATCGTGCGCCCGGCGGCATTGACCTGCTCCGAGCCCGACAGCACTTTACTGGCGCTGGCGTCGATCAGCTTGCGGATGTCGTTGGCGGCGGTGGCGCTGCGGCTGGCAAGATGACGCACCTCTCCGGCTACCACCGCAAAGCCTTTGCCCTGCTCCCCTGCCCTGGCCGCTTCTACCGCCGCATTCAGCGCCAGAATATTGGTCTGGAAGGCAATGTCATTGATCAGCTTAGTGATAGAGCCGATACGCTGGGTGCTGTCGGCAATCTCGTCCATGGTTTTGACCACGGTTTGCATCGCGTGTCCGCCTTCGGTGGCGGCGTCGCTGGCGGCGATGGAGAGCTTATCGGCGTCAACGGCGGTTCTGGTGTTGTTCTGTACGGTCATTGCCAGCTGGTTCATGGTCTCCACGGTCTGCTTCACGTTCGAGACGGTCTGGTGGGTGCGATCGTTGAGGTCGTCGTTGCCCCTCGCCAGCTGCTCGCTGCCGTCACGCACGTTGACGACCTGGCTGGAGACATCATTGATCAGCCAGCGGCACATCAGCCCGAGCTGACCGACCGCCCGCAGGGTCAGCCCCAGCTCGTCGCTGCGGTTGAGATGCTCAACGCTGTTGCGCTCGCCCGTCGCCACCTTCAGCGCCTGACGCGCTACGTTCTCGATCGGATGCACGATCTGCTGCTCAAACAGGAGCGTACCCAGCAGCATGACCAGCGCGCTGGCGCCCAGCGCTGCCCATCCCGCACCGGTGGCAAACAGGGTGGCCGCCAGCACGGCAAATAACGCGGTCATCACGCCGCGGACCCGCCAGCGCAGCGGCATCGACGGGAGTTTGCCGGTCCAGCCTCTGGCAACCACCAGCCCTTTATGCACGCGCTTTTTGCTGCGCCCTTCGTTCAGCGCCTTATAGAGCGGCTCGACAGCGGCGATCTCTTCCGGCGTGGCCTTCACGCGGATGGACATATACCCGGTGGTCTGACCGTTGCGCACCATCGGCACCGCATTCGCGCGCACCCAGTAGTGATCGCCATTTTTGCGGCGGTTTTTCACAATTCCGCTCCAGGGTTCGCCCTGTTGCAGGGTGTACCACATATCGGCAAAGGCCGCTTTTGGCATATCCGGGTGGCGGACCTGGTTGTGCGGCTGTCCTGACAGTTCGGCAAGCGTATACCCGCTTACCTGCACAAACGTGTCGTTGGCCTGCGTAATGTAGCTGTGCAGATCGGTGGTGGACATCAGGGTGGTGTCATCTTGCAGCGGGTATTCACACTGCGTGACAAACGGTTGAGGCGACATAGGCATCCCTTGCAGGTTACTTGAATGTTATTTTTGTGGCGTAAATATTTTACGGCGGTAACGAACATATCTTTAGTTGTTAAACATGCCTGAGATCGCAAAACGCCACTAAACCGCATTTTTTGTACGCTTTCTTAATCTATTGATTTCTAATGATTTCGATACGAAACTACTCCTGAAGGAGGATCCGTATCTGCTCTCTCACCGCCCTAAAACAGAGCAAATGCACTGCTAGCGGGCATCTCTGTTTCTGAAAATTCCCTGCCGCAGCGGCCAGGCTGCGCTTTTGCATGATTAAATATTGTGTAACATTATTTTAACCTGGCGTTTATCCCGATTTTTGTTAAGGCCCTGGATGTGGCGTAAAGCCTGCAATACTTAATCCAGTATCATGTGATACGCCATCCCCGGGAGCACATCTTGAACAGGTTACCTTCCAGCGCGTCGGCCCTTGCCTGTACCGCGCACGCCTTGAATCTCATTGAGAAGCGAACGCTTGATCATGAGGAGATGAAACAACTTAACCGCGAGGTGATTGATTACTTCAAAGAGCATGTCAATCCAGGTTTTCTCGAATACAGGAAATCGGTAACGGCAGGCGGGGATTACGGAGCCGTAGAGTGGCAGGCGGGAAGTTTGAATACGCTTGTCGACACTCAGGGACAGGAGTTTATAGATTGCCTGGGTGGATTTGGTATTTTCAACGTGGGGCACCGTAATCCAGTAGTGGTTTCCGCCGTACAAAATCAGCTTGCAAAACAACCCCTTCATAGCCAGGAACTGCTTGACCCCTTACGGGCGATGCTGGCAAAAACGCTGGCGGCACTGACGCCGGGGAAACTGAAATACAGCTTCTTCTGTAACAGCGGCACGGAATCGGTCGAAGCGGCGATCAAACTCGCCAAAGCGTACCAGTCGCCGCGCGGGAAATTCACGTTTATCGCCACCAGCGGCGCCTTCCACGGCAAGTCGCTCGGGGCACTCTCTGCCACAGCGAAATCCACCTTCCGTAAGCCGTTTATGCCGCTGCTGCCGGGCTTCCGCCATGTGCCGTTCGGCGATATCAACGCCATGCGCACCATGTTGTCGGAATGCCATAAAACCGGCGATGAGGTGGCGGCGGTGATCCTCGAGCCTATCCAGGGCGAAGGCGGCGTGATCCTGCCTCCGCAGGGCTACCTGCCCGCGGTGCGTAAGCTCTGCGATGAGTTTGGCGCGCTGCTGATCCTGGATGAAGTACAGACCGGCATGGGGCGTACCGGCAAGATGTTTGCCTGCGAGCACGAGAACGTGCAGCCGGACATTCTGTGCCTGGCGAAAGCGCTGGGCGGCGGCGTGATGCCGATTGGCGCGACCGTCGCCACCGAAGAGGTCTTCTCGGTGCTGTTCGATAATCCTTTCCTGCACACCACCACCTTTGGCGGCAATCCGCTGGCCTGTGCCGCGGCGCTGGCGACCATCAACGTGCTGCTGGAGCAGAACCTGCCCGCCCAGGCGGAGCAGAAAGGCGACATGCTGCTGGATGGCTTCCGTCAGCTGGGGCGTGAATACCCGGACCTGGTCCAGGAGGCGCGCGGCAAAGGGATGCTGATGGCGATTGAGTTTGTCGATAACGAAACCGGCTACAGCTTCGCCAGCGAGATGTTCCGCCAGCGGGTGCTGGTAGCAGGCACGCTCAACAACTCGAAGACCATTCGCATCGAACCGCCGCTGACGCTGACCATTGAGCAGTGTGAGCAGGTGCTGAAAGCGGCCCGTAAGGCGCTGGCGGCGCTGCGGGTGAGTGTAACTGAAGCGTAAAAACCGCCGGGCCTACAACGGCTTTGGTTTTTGTAGGCCCGGTAAGCGCAGCGCCACCGGGCGTTTTTTTACCGATGAAACTCCGCCACCGTCATGGTGAACCGCAGCACGTTTGCCCCTTCGTTCCCATAGCTGTGCGCCGCTTCGGTTTTTGCCACCGCCGACGCGCCAGCGACCACCTGCATCACGCTCTCCTTCACCTTCAACGTGAGTACTCCCGCTTCCACGTGGATCAGTTCAAAGGTGCCCGCCGGATGCCCCGGTGAGGTAAAGCACTCCCCCGGCTGCATCTCCCAGCGCCAGAGTTCAATCATATCCGGGCCAGCCGTCCCCGCCAGCAGCCGGGCGCTACCGCCCTTCTCCCCCTGCCAGAGCACCGGGATCGCCGCTTCCTCGATAATATGCACCTGCGGCTCGCTGGCGACGTTAACGATCTCCGCCACCGAGACGCCCAGCGCCGCCGCCAGCTTGCAGAGGATCGCAATGCTGGGGTTGGCGGCCCCTTTTTCGATCTCCACCAGCATCCCTTTGCTGACGCTGGCGCGGCGCGACAGCTCGTCCAGCGACAGTTTTTTCTCTTTCCGCCAGTTGCGGATACGGTTCGCGACCGCCAGGCTTACCTGGGCCACGTCTGCACCGTTCTCGGTCATTATATTGACTTTATCAGTCACTGGTCATTACCATGGTATAAAACAGTCGATACAGGATTATTTATGTCCCTCCTTACGCCGTCAATAGATCCGCGTCTTGCCGGGATCGCGCCGGGGTTCCGCGCGCTGAGCATCGTGGTTGAAGCCGCGCCCATTACCGCCCCGGAAGTGGCCTCCGCCGCATTAGCTCAGGCCTGCCAGCAGGTGTTAAACGATGATTTTTCCTGGGCCGGAGCCCATCTCGCCGCCTGGGATGAGGTGTTTAAAGCCTTTGGCGCCAAACCGAAACGCACCCCCTGCTCCGCCAGCGCTCTGCGCAAACGGGTGCTGAAAGAGGGCACTCTGCCGCCGCTCGATCCGGTGGTGGATATCTACAATGCGGTCAGTATCCGCTACGCCATCCCGGTGGGCGGGGAAAATCTTGCCGCCTATACCGGGGCTCCGCGGCTGACGCTGGCCGACGGCAGCGAGCCGTTTGATACCGTTAAAGAGGGTCAGCCGGGCATGGAATATCCCGAGGTGGGCGAGGTTATCTGGCGCGACGACGTGGGAGTGACCTGCCGATGCTGGAACTGGCGACAGGGAGTGCGTACCCGGCTGGACAGCCAGGCGCAGACCATGTGGTTTATTCTCGAAAGCCTGCCCGCCATGCCGTTAGCGGCGCTGGAAGCGGCCGGGGATGAGCTGGTCAGCAACCTGCAACGGCTGATGCCGGGGGCAACAGCGCGGGTTCAGCTGCTGGAGCTGGTCTGAAAAACGCCGGGCGGCGCTGCGCTTGCCCGGCCTACAAAACCCGCACCATTTGAACCATTGTAGGCCCGGTAAGCACAGCGCCACCGGGCAACAAACCGCACCATCCCTGTAGGCCCGGTAAGCGCAGCGCCACCGGGCAACAGACCGCACAAGCCCATAGGCCCGGTAAGCAACGCGCCACCGGGCGATTTTTACGCCGGCATCAACCCGACAAAACAACGTTTTTTACGCGGCTCCGACATGAGATCCTCAAGCTTTTCCACACACGCCAGATAGTGCGGGGTCTGTTTATGCGCCGCTACTGCCTCCTCATCCTTGTAAGCTTCGTAGATAAAGAACCGGGTTTTCACCCGCGGATCCTGCAAAACGTCAAACCGCAGGTTGCCCGGCTCCTGGATCGCCCCTTCATGGTTGGCGCGAAATACCTCCAGGAACTCGTCCACCTTGTCCGGCTTAATGTTGATCTCCACTAAGGTCACGTTCATTGTGTTTCTCCTTGTTTTTCCTCCTGCCAGAACTGGTACGCCTCGCGGGCGCTCATCTTCTCGTGCACCACCTTCTTCACCGCCTTCAGCATCGCCAGCGGCGCGCTGGACTGGAAGATATTGCGTCCCATATCGACACCCGACGCCCCCTGATCGATGGCGCGGAAGCACATCTCCAGCGCCTCGTGCTCCGGCAGCTTTTTACCCCCGGCGATGACAATCGGCACCGGGCAACTGGCGGTCACTTTCTCGAATCCCTCTTCCACAAAATAGGTTTTAACGAACTGCGCCCCCATCTCGGCGGCAATACGGCTGGCCAGCGAGAAATAGCGCGCGTCGCGGGCCATCTCCTTACCCACACCGGTCACCGCCAGGGTCGGCATACCGTAGCGGTTGCCTGCATCCACCAGCTTGATAATGTTGTTGATCGACTGATGCTCATACTCACTGCCGATATAGACCTGCGCCGCCACCGCACAGACGTTGAGGCGCAGCGCATCCTCCATCGCCACCGCCACACACTCATTGGAGAGTTCACCCAGCATCGAGTTGCCCCCGGAGGCGCGCAGCACCACCGGCTTGTTGGTGGCGGGCGGCACGGTGCTTCTGAGAATGCCGCGGGTACACATCAGCACATCGGTTTCGCCGAACAGCGGCGCAATAGAGAGATCGATGCGCTCCAGCCCGGTGGTTGGCCCCTGGAAATAACCATGATCGAAGGCCAGCATCACCGTGCGGTTGCTGGTGGGGTTAAAAATGCGCGCCATGCGGGACTGCATCCCCCAGTCCAGCGCCCCACACCCCTTCAGGGTAAAAGGCACATTCTGCTGCGGCCGGTCGATGCCAAAGTTCTTGCCCTCTTTGATGTCGTCTAAATCAGCCATGTTCTCTCCCGTCAGAAGTCGTAGTTGTTGATGTTCTCTTTGGTAAACACCACCCGCTCCGGCAGCAGCACAATGCCGTTGCCTTTCGCTTCATACTGATAGCCCTGCACGCTGTTCGGCTCGACCTTCAGGGCGCCGATATCTTTGATCTCCACGCTGTCGCCGACGTTAAGATCGCCTTTTTTCAACAAACGATCGGCGACATTGACCGCAATTTTGCCCTGCTGCACCACATCCCACAGGCCGAAGGCTTTCACCGTGCCGCGCTCCACATACGGACGCATAACGTTCGGCGTGCTGAAGCCGACTATCGCCACCCCTTCCCGCTTCAGGTTTTCCGCCGCCTGGGCTGCCGCCGGCAGGGCGTTGGCATCCGGGGCGATGATCGCATCCAGATCCGGGTAGGCTTTTAAGATCCCCTCGGCGGTCTGCAAGGATTTGGTGGCGTCGTTATAGCCAAACTGGGTGGTGACGATCTGCCACTGAGGATGATCTTTGGCGATTTTGGCTTTCGCCGCGTTCACCCACTGGTTCTGGTCGGTGACGGTGGGACTGGAGTAGAAGAAGGCCACTTTGGCGTCCGGTTTGGTCACCTGCTTCGAGGCCATTTCCACCAGCAGGCCGCCGAGCTGTTCCGGGGTTCCCTGGTTGATGTAGATGCTGCGGCACTCCGGTTTGGTGTCGGAATCCCAGGTCAGGACTTTCACTCCGCGCTGCATGGCGCGCTTCAGCGCCGGGCAGAGGCCGTCCGGCGACACGGCGGAGACGATAATGGCGTTATAGCCCTGGTTGACGAAGTTATTGATCAGCTGCACCTGCCCCGAGACGCTCGGCTCGGTGGGGCCATCGTAGGTGACGTCCGTGCCCAGCGCTTTACCCGCCTCTTTCGCCCCGTTGCCGCCGCTGGTAAAGAAGCCGACCCCCACCAGTTTCGGGATAAACGCAATGCGGTCGGCGGCCTGCGCCGAGGCAACGCTTAATGCTACGGCCAGCACCATCAGTTTTATTTTCATCTTACGCTCCGGGTAGTTTTGTGAAGAGAGATCGCACCCACTCACGGTGCAGACTCAGTGAACGTCCCATCACCACCACAACCAACAGCGCCCCTGACAGCGCGCTCGACACCTGGTTGGGGATGCCGACCATCTGTAACCCCTGTTGCAGATACCCCACCAGCAATGCCGCCAGCGCAGTACCCAATACCGAACCTGAACCACCATAGATATTCGCCCCGCCCAGCACCGCCGCGGTGAGCGCGGGCATCAGCAGGTCGCGCCCTAAATCAGAGCGCGCCGAGCCGAAATAGGAGACCATCACCAGCGCGGCAATCGCCGAAGCCACCCCCACCAGGCCATAGAGCGCGTAGGACATGCCGTTAACCGACAGCGCCGCATAGCGCGCCGCGCGCGGATTCTGCCCAATCAGAAACAGATGGCGGCCAAAGCGCCCGCGATGGGTAATCAGCCAGAAGAGAAAGGTGATGATCGCGAACAGCACCAGCGGGATCGGCAGCCCGATAACCGTGAGATTGGCAAAGGCCGTGAAGCTCTCCGGGAAACCACCAATGCCTTCGTAACCGGTCGCCCCGGCCATGCCCGAGAGCAGCAGCGCCCCGCCGCCGTAGAGGTAGAGCGTGCCGAGGGTGATCACCAGCGGGCTGATGCCGGTGTAGTGGATAAGCAAAGCGTTGAACAGACCACACAGCAGCCCGAGCAGCAGGGTGAGCGGGATCGCCGCCGCCATCGGCACGCCGGACTGCATCATCACCCCCAGGGCGATGGCGCACAGGCCAATGGTCGAGCCGAGGGAGATGTCGATCCCGCCGCTGATGATCACCAGCGTCAGCGGCAGCGCCACAATGCCGATGCAGATAAAATCGCTGGTACTGAACAGCAGCATGTTGATGTCGAGCATCCGCGGGTTAAGGGTGCCAAACAGCAGGATCTCCAGCACCAGTAACAGCAGCAGCGCCCACTCCCAGTTAAGCTTCATCTACGCCACCTCTTTTTTGCGTTTGGGAAATGGGGTGACGTGCTTCCCCCCTTTGTTGCCCGGCTGGAAACGGCTGTACTTCAGGGCCCGCTGATGACGCGCCAGCGCCTGGCGCAGCCGTCCGTCGAGTACCAGCACCCCCAGCAGCACCAGGCCAGCGATAAAGTCATTCCACCACGCCGGGAGGCGGAACAGCACCAGCACGGTGTCGATCTGGGTCAGGAAGAAGGCCCCCAGCAGGGCGCCGATTAAGGTACCGGTACCGCCGAGCAGGGAGATGCCCCCAAGCACGCAGGCAGCGATGGCTTTCATCTCCAGCCCGCTGCCGGTCTGGTTCGGCACAAAGCCGATCTGCGCGGCAAAGACGATCCCGGCGCAGGCGGCCAGCACACCGTTGAGGGTGAAGGCCACCATCCGGGTGCGGTTGACCGCCACCCCCAGCTGGCGAGCGGCGGCGAGGTTATCCCCCACGGCGTAGAAATCGCGGCCAAAGGCGGTGCGCGACAGCGTCCAGGCCCCGAGAGCGGCGATCATCAGCACCACAAACCCCAGGGGCGATACCCCGAGCGCCACCGGCTCCGACAGCGCTTTCAGGCTCACCGGCAGCCCTTCAATCCACTTCCCGCCGGTCCAGAGCAGCATCGCCCCGCGCCACAGCCCCAGCGTGCCGAGGGTGGCGACAATCGCCGGAATGCGCAGCCCCACCACCAGCAGGCCGTTGAAGGCCCCCGCCAGCGCCCCGATCGCCAGCGCAAAGAGGATCGCCACCGGCAGGCCGTAGCCGTTGTTCAGCGCCACCCCCACGGCGATGGCGCACAGCCCGACAATCGAGCCGACCGACACGTCGATATTGCGGGTCAGCATCACCAGCCCGGCGCCGAGAGCCAGCAGGATCAGGATTTGCGAACTGGCGAAGATCATCCCCAGGGTCTGCAAACTGAGATAGGCCGGATTCAGGGCCACCAGCACCACAAACAGGGCGAGGATCGCCAGCAGGGCGCTGAGCTCGCGGTTTTTCAGGAGTGTTTTCATGCCTGCCCTCCGAAGGCCAGGGCCATCATGCGATCGAGGCTGACGGCGTGGCGCGGCAGTTCCCCGCTGAGCACCCCCTGGTGCATCACCAGTACCCGATCCGCCAGGCCGGGAAACTCATCCATGTCGCTGGAGATCATCAGCACCGCCACGTTTTGCGCCGCCACGCTTTTGAGAAGCCCATAGATATCGGCCCGGGCGTAGACGTCCACGCCGCGGGTCGGCTCATCAACAATCAGCAGCAGCGGATTGGCCTCCAGGCAGCGGGCCAGCAGCACCTTCTGCTGATTGCCGCCCGACAGGGTGCGCACGGTCTGATCCGGGCCGTTGAGTTTGATCCCCAGCGCCCGGTGATAGCGCTCCACCACCGCCGCCTCGCGTTTGCGCTGCTGCCAGAGCGAAGGTTCGTTCAGCGCCACGGTATTCCAGCGTACCGGCGCATCGAGAAACAGGCCGGAGACCTGCCGATCTTCCGGGAGATAGACCAGCCCTTTCTCCAGCCGGGCGCTGACCGGATCGCGGTCGATCTGCTGGTTTTCGAGCCAGATCCTCCCGCCCCGCGACGGGCGCAGGCCGTAGAGCGTTTCGGCAAACTCGGTGCGCCCGGAGCCTACTAATCCCGCCAGGCCGACGATCTCCCCGGCGTAGATCTCAAGGCTAAGATCGATAAAGCCCTCCCCGGTGAGCGTCTCCACCCGCAGCACCGGAAAATCCTGCGCCTGGGTGCGGCGATTGCCCGGCAGCGCCAGCCACAGCTTTTGCGTGTCGCTCAACTGCGGGTCGCGGCTGACCGGGGTCATGGCGGCAATGAGCGCGTTATCGTCAAACTGCGCGGTTTCGCCGCTCAACACGATCGCCCCGTCGCGCATCACCGAGACATGGCTGGCGAGCTGACGAATTTCGGGCAGCTTGTGAGAGATAAAGACAATCCCGACCCCCGTCCCCTGGAGCGCGCGGATCTGGCGGAACAGGCGCTCCGTTTCGCCCGGTGTCAGCGAGGCGGTGGGTTCATCAAGGATGAGGATCTTCGCCTCGCGCATCAGCCCGCGCAGGATCTCCACCATCTGCTGATCCGCCACCTCCAGGGTGCTGGCGGCAGCGTCTAAATTGAGCTGGCACTGGAGCTGCTCCAGCTTATCCCCAAGACGCTGGGCGGTGGCCTGCCCGCGCGGCAGGCGGAAGAGAATGTTTTCCCGCACGCTGAGGTTCGGAAACAGCATCGGCTCCTGGGGCACAAGATAGATGCCGAGCTGGTGGGCCTGGCCCGGTTTGAGGCGAGCAAAAGGCTGGCCCTCAATAGAAAGTTGACCGCGGTCGGGCGTTTCGACCCCGGCGACAATCTTCATCAGGGTCGATTTCCCGGCGCCGTTGCCCCCCATGAGGGCATGCACCTGGCCCGCAAGCAGAGTGAAATCAATGTTTTTCAATACTGGAACGCCGGAGAACTGCTTCTGGATCCCGCGCGCCTCAATCAGTGCTCTCATTATCGCTCCGCTATTGAACAAATGATTTTTGAAATTAATAATGTTCAAAAGCGTAGACGGTGAACTATATTTACAACCGTGCAGGGATCACAGTTTTATGGATATGATCCCGATAATGCTGAAACATTCCGGAATATCCGTTTTGCCGTGTGGCTCACAGATTCAAGCTGCGGCAAAGCGAACATATGATCTAAATTTTGATAAGAGTTCAAATATGGCTGAGAAACGCGTTGCCGAAGAGGGACGATTTGCCGGACTGGCACTGACGGAAGAGGAACTGGTGGCGCGCGTGGCGTGGTGCTACTACCACGACGGCCTGACGCAGAACGATATCGGCGAACGGCTGGGTTTACCGCGGCTCAAGATTTCACGGCTGCTCGAAAAGGGCCGACAGTCCGGGGTGATTCGCGTGCAGATCAACTCCCGCTACGAAGGGTGTCTGGCGCTGGAGACCGCGCTTCAGCAGCGTTTCGGCCTGAAGCTGGTGCGCGTGCTGCCCGCCCTGAATACCCCGGCGATGAGCGTGCGCTTAGGGATTGGCGCCGCGCAGTCGTTAATGGGCGTGCTGGAGCCGGGGCAACTGCTGGCGGTGGGATTTGGTGAAACCACCATGAGCTGCATTCAGCACTTAAGCGGCTTTATCAGCTCCCAGCAGGTGCGGCTGGTGACCCTCTCCGGCGGCGTCGGGCCCTATATGACCGGCATTGGTCAGCTGGATGCCGCCTGCAGCGTCAGCATGATCCCCGCCCCGCTGCGGGTCTCCTCCGCAGAGGTGGCCGGGATCCTGAAGCGGGAAACCAGCGTGCGGGATGTGATCCTCGCCGCCACCGCCGCCGACGCCGCCGTGGTCGGCATTGGTGCCGTAAACCAGCGCCGGGATGCCACCATCTTGCGCTCCGGCTATATCAGCGAAGGGGAACAGCTGATGTTTGCCCGCAAAGGGGCGGTGGGTGACATCCTGGGCTATTTCCTCAATGCCGAGGGAGAGCGGGTATCGGATCTGGAGATCCACCGTGAGTTACTGGGCGTCACCCTCGATGAACTGGCGCAGTTGCCCACCATCGTTGGCGTCGCCGGAGGAGAAGAGAAAGCCGATGCGATTTATGCCGCACTGAAGGGTCGCCGTATCAATGGCCTGGTGACGGAAGAGACGACAGCCCGCGCGGTGCTGGCTCTGGCCGGATAAGAGTCGCCCTGCGCCTGACACGAGGCAAGCTCATGAGTTACCTTTTAGCGTTAGATGCAGGGACAGGCAGCGTTCGCGCCGTGGTGTTTGATCTCCAGGGCAACCAGATAGCCGTCGGCCAGGCCGAATGGAAACACCTGAGCGTGGAGAACGTCCCCGGCTCGATGGAGTTCGACCTCGACACCAACTGGCGGCTGGCCTGCCAGTGTATTCACCAGGCGCTTGAGCGGGCGCACCTGAGCGCGGCGGATATCCAGTCCGTCGCCTGCTGCTCGATGCGCGAGGGGATTGTCCTCTATGACCGCAACGGCGACGCCATCTGGGCCTGCGCCAACGTCGATGCCCGCGCCAGCCGCGAAGTGGCTGAACTCAAAGAGATCCACGATTACCGCTTTGAATCTGAAGTCTATGACGTCTCCGGCCAGACCCTGGCCCTGAGCGCCATGCCGCGCCTGCTCTGGCTGGCGCACCATCGCCCGGATATCTACCGCAACGCGGCGACCATTACCATGATCAGCGACTGGCTGGCGGCGAAGCTCTCCGGCGAGCTGGCCGTTGACCCCTCTAACGCCGGCACCACCGGCATGTTAGATCTCTTTTCCCGCGACTGGCGGCCCGCGCTGCTGGACATGGCCGGGCTGCGGGCCGATATCCTCTCGCCGGTCAAAGAGACAGGGAGCGTGCTGGGAGCCGTTACCCGGGAGGCGGCGCAGCAGTCGGGCCTGCGGGAAGGCACGCCGGTGGTGATGGGCGGCGGCGATGTGCAGTTGGGCTGCCTGGGGCTGGGGGTGGTCCGCGCCGGGCAAACCGCGGTGCTGGGCGGCACCTTCTGGCAGCAGGTGGTCAACCTGCCGCAGGTGCGCACCGATCCGCAGATGAACATCCGCGTGAACCCGCACGTCATTCCGGGTATGGCCCAGGCGGAGTCGATCAGCTTCTTCACCGGGCTGACCATGCGCTGGTTCCGCGACGCCTTCTGCGCCGAAGAGAAGCTGATTGCCGAACGCATGGGGATGGACACCTACGCCCTGATGGAGGAGATGGCCAGCCGGGTGCCGGCGGGCTCTCACGGGGTGATGCCGATCTTCTCCGACGCCATGCACTTTAAGCAGTGGTATCACGCTGCGCCGTCGTTTATTAACCTCTCCATCGACCCGGAAAAATGCAATAAGGCTACCCTGTTCCGCGCCCTGGAGGAGAACGCGGCAATTGTCTCCGCCTGCAACCTGGCGCAGATTTCGCAGTTCTCCGGCGTCACCTTTGACAGCCTGGTGTTTGCCGGCGGCGGCGCGAAAGGGGCGCTGTGGAGCCAGATCTTAAGCGACGTTACCGGCCTGCCGGTGCGGGTGCCGGAGGTGAAAGAAGCCACCGCGCTGGGCTGCGCCATCGCCGCCGGGAGTGGCGCCGGGCTGTATGATGATATGGCTGCCACGGGAGAGTCGCTGGTGAAATGGAGCCGGGAATTTACCCCCAATCCGGCGCACCGGGAGCTGTACGACGGCATGATGCAGAAGTGGCAGGCGGTCTATGCCGACCAGCTCGGGCTGGTGGACAGCGGGCTGACCACCTCCATGTGGCAGGCACCGGGGCTGGTGCGCGCCACGGCGCCGTAAAAACGCCGGATGGCGCTGCGTTTATCCGGCCTACGGTTTTGTAGCCCCGGTAAGCGCAGCGCCACCGGGGAAGTTCTTTGAGATCTATCACAATCATTCGATCCCGCTTTTACCTTTCTTCTGCCGCTGGCTAAATTAGTAACTCATCCGACCACATAACAATAATTTTACACTGGAAGAGACTATGAGCCGCTACCCGTCGCTATTCGCCCCCCTCGATCTGGGATTCACCACCCTGAAAAACCGCGTGTTAATGGGCTCGATGCATACCGGGCTGGAGGAGCGGCCGGACGGTGCTGAGCGGCTGGCCGCGTTCTATGCCGAGCGCGCCCGTCACGGGGTGGCGCTCATCGTTACTGGCGGTGTGGCCCCTGCGCCATCCGGGGTGGCGATGGAGGGCGGCGCGGTGCTGAACGATGCGGCACAGCTGCCCCATCACCGGATCGTGACCGATGCCGTCCACCAGGAAGGCGGTAAAATCGCCCTGCAAATTCTGCATACCGGGCGCTACAGCTATCAGCCAAACCCGGTGGCCCCGTCGGCGATCCAGGCCCCCATCAACCGCTTTAAGCCGCAAGCGCTGACCCACGACGAGATCCTGACCCTGATCGATGACTTCGCCCGCTGTGCGGCGCTGGCGCGGGAGGCGGGCTACGACGGCGTGGAGGTGATGGGCTCCGAAGGCTATCTGATTAACGAATTCCTCGCTGCACGCACCAACCAGCGTGACGACGAATGGGGCGGCGACTATGCACGCCGGATGCGCTTTGCCGTCGAGGTGGTGCGCGCCGTGCGCGAGCGCGCCGGAAGCGACTTTATTATTATCTTCCGCCTGTCGATGCTGGATCTGGTGGAGGGCGGCGGCACCTTCGAGGAAACCGTCCAGCTGGCGCAGGCCATAGAGGCGGCGGGCGCGACCATCATCAACACCGGGATTGGCTGGCACGAAGCGCGCATTCCGACCATCGCCACCCCGGTGCCGCGCGCGGCGTTCAGCTGGGTAACCCGCAGGCTGAAAGGCAAAGTGTCGATCCCGCTGGTGACCACCAACCGCATTAACGATCCGCAAGTCGCAGACGATCTGCTGGCGAATGGCGATGCCGATATGGTGTCGATGGCGCGGCCCTTCCTCGCCGATGCGGAGATCCTCTCCAAAGCGCAAAGCGGCCGTGCGGATGAGATCAACACCTGTATCGGCTGCAACCAGGCCTGCCTGGATCAGATCTTCGTCGGCAAAGTCACCTCCTGCCTGGTGAATCCGCGCGCCTGTCATGAAACCCGCATGCCCATCGTTCCGGCCATCAGCAAAAAGCGGCTGGCGGTGGTGGGCGCAGGTCCCGCGGGGCTGGCGTTTGCGGTGAATGCCGCCGCACGCGGGCACAGCGTGACGCTGTTTGATGCCGCCGCTGAGATTGGCGGGCAGTTTAATATCGCCAAGCAGATCCCCGGCAAAGAGGAGTTCTACGAGACGCTGCGCTACTACCGCCGGATGATCGAGGTTACCGGCGTGGATCTGCGGCTCAACCAGTGGGTGACCGCGGACGATCTCGCCGACTTTGACGAGACGATCCTCGCCAGCGGGATCGCCCCGCGTCTGCCTGCGATCGAGGGCATCGATCATCCGAAAGTGCTGAGCTACCTCGACGTGCTGCGCGACAAAGCGCCGGTGGGCGATCGGGTGGCGATCATCGGCTGCGGCGGGATCGGCTTTGATACCGCCATGTACCTGAGCCAGACGGGCGAGGCCACCAGCCAGAATATCGCGGAATTCTGCGCAGAATGGGGCATCGACACCAGCCTGAATCAGGTGGGGGGCTTGCGTCCGGAAGGGCCCCAGCTGCCAAAAAGCCCGCGCCAGATCGTGATGCTGCAACGCAAGGCCAGCAAACCTGGCGAAGGGCTGGGGAAAACCACCGGCTGGATCCACCGCGCCACCCTCCTCGCCCGCGGCGTGAAGATGATCCCGGCGGTGAGTTATCAGAAGATCGACGACGAAGGGCTGCATCTATTGATCGGCGGTGAACCGCAGTTGCTGCCCGTCGATCATGTCATTTTGTGTGCCGGACAGGAGCCGAAGCGCGATCTGGCCGAGCCGCTGCGCGAGGCGGGCAGAACGGTGCATCTGATTGGCGGGTGTGATGTGGCGATGGAGCTGGATGCCCGGCGGGCGATTGCCCAGGGGACGGCGTTAGCATTAGCGATCTAAAGCATTGCCGAGCGGCGCTACGCTTGCACCGGCCTACGGTTTTGTAGGCCCGGTAAGCGTAGCGCCGCCGGGCAAAACAATCTTAACGGCGGCGACCCAACTTAACCGCTTTCAGCACCACGAACTTGTTGTTCGTCGCAATGGTGGTGCAGTTACCGAAGATCTTCTTCAGCTTGTGGAAGTAGTCCAGGTGGCGGTTGGCGACGATGTAGAGCTCCCCGTTGATTTTCAGGCAGCGACGCGCGTGGTGGAACATCTCCCAGGCGACGTTATCGGTCAGGGCGTGCTTCTGATGGAACGGCGGGTTGCAGAACACGGCGTTGAAGCGGAACGGCTCCACCCCCGAGAGCGCGTTGTTGATCATAAACTCGCAGCGATCCAGCGCCTCCGGCATGTTGGTCTCCACGTTGAGACGGCTGGAGGCTACGGCCATCGGCGATTCGTCGCTGAAGACCACGCTCGCTTCCGGGTTCTTCGCCAGCAGGGTCAGGCCGATCACCCCGTTACCGCAGCCGAGATCGACGATCTCCCCTTCCAGGTTTTCCGGCAGATGCTCGATAAAGAAACGCGCCCCGATATCCAGCCCGGTACGGGAGAAGACGTTGGCGTGGTTGTGGATGGTCCAGTCGGTGCCTTCCAGCTTCCAGCTCAGGGTCTCTGGCGCGTCGGCCAGGTCTGGTGCCGTGAAAGTACAGTTGATGAGGCGCGCTTTCTTCCAGGCAAGCGTTGTGGTGGTTGGCCCCAGCACTTTCTCGAACAGTTCCAGCGTAGAGGTATGGATATCACGCGCTTTAGCACCGGCGATAATGCGCGTCTCTGGCGTCACCACCTTGCGCAGCGCACGGAGCTGCTGCTCCAGCAGCGCCATCGTTTTCGGCACTTTGATCAGCACCACGCCCGGCGCCTGCGGGTAATCCGCGGTGCTGTCGAGGAATTTCACGCTGCCTTCATCGATGTCGTTGTAACGCAGGTTTTCCCGCGTCGCCAGCTCGCTTATGTATGAATCACCGATGCTGTAAGGGGTGTGTTCGGCCAGGGCGCAAGCCAGGGCGCCGAAAGCATCATTCAGGATCAGAACCGGGCCGCTGATTTCGGTGTCATCCAACTGTTGCAGCAGATAGTCATCCGCCGCTTCCCACGCCTGCAGCGGGTTAACGTCGTCCGTTTCCGGAAAACGTTTTAAGTCGAGTGAACGGAAACCGTTGTCTAAGTGGCTCATCGGCCCTCCTGAGTGGTAAAATTTCGGCGTTATCCCTGAAAAGGGTGCGTGAGTATACCCGTTTTCACACTGATGTGGGCTTTTGATGAACCAACTTCCTTATCTCCAGGGCTACCCGGAGCATTTACTTTCTCAGGTTCGTAGCCTGATTGCCGAGCAGAAGCTGGGCGCGGTGCTGGAAAAACGCTATCCCGGCACCCACGATGTCGCTACCGATAAAGCCCTCTGGCAGTATACGCAGGATCTCAAAAGCCGTTACCTGAAGAGCGCCCCGCCGATCAATAAGGTGATGTATGACAACAAGATCCACGTCCTGAAGAACGCGCTGGGTCTGCATACCGCCATCTCCCGCGTGCAGGGCGGCAAGCTGAAGGCCAAAGCCGAGATCCGCGTGGCGACGGTATTCCGCAACGCGCCGGAGGCGTTCCTGCGCATGATCGTGGTGCATGAGCTGGCGCACCTGAAAGAGAAGGAGCACGACAAAGCCTTCTATTCCCTCTGCTGCCACATGGAGCCGCAGTACCATCAGCTGGAGTTTGATACCCGGCTGTGGCTGACGCATCTATCGTTAAAGAGTAATGCGGATTAGCGCACGCGATTTGTCATGATGACGTGCTACAGTGGCTAAAGGTTCCCTGCTACGGAGTACGTAAACGTTTATGATACGTTTCGCAGTCATTGGGACGAACTGGATCACCCGTCAGTTCGTCGATGCCGCCCATGAGACCGGCAAATATAAACTTACCGCAGTCTATTCCCGCAGCCTTGAACAGGCCCAGACCTTTGCGAACGACTACCTCGTCGAACATCTCTTTACCTCGCTGGAGGAGATGGCGCAAAGCGATGCGATTGACGCGGTTTATATTGCCAGCCCCAACTCTCTGCACTTCCCGCAGACGAAGCTGTTCCTCAGCCATAAAAAACATGTGATTTGCGAGAAGCCGCTTGCCTCTAATATCGATGAGGTTGAAGCCGCTATTGCCCTTGCGCGGGAAAACCAGGTGGTGCTGTTCGAGGCCTTCAAAACCGCCAGCCTGCCGAATTTCCTGCTGCTGCAGCAGTCGCTGTCGAAAGTGGGCCGCATCCGCAAAGCCTTTATCAACTATTGTCAGTATTCGTCGCGCTACCAGCGCTACCTGGACGGCGAGAATCCGAACACCTTTAATCCGCAGTTCTCCAACGGCTCGATTATGGATATCGGTTTCTACTGCCTGGCCTCGGCGGTGGCGCTGTGGGGCGAGCCGCACCGGGTGCAGGCGACCGCCAGCCTGCTGGAAAGCGGCGTGGATGCCCACGGTCTGGTAGTGCTGGATTATGGCGATTTCAGCGTGACGCTGCAGCACTCCAAGGTGAGTGACTCGGTGCTGCCAAGCGAGATCCAGGGCGAGAACGGCGCGCTGGTGATCGAGAAGATCTCTGAGTGCCAGAAGCTGAGCTACGTGCCGCGCGGCGGCAAGCCTCAGGAACTGACGCAGCCTCAGCATATCAACACTATGCTGTATGAGGCAGAGGTGTTTGCGCGTCTGGTCGAAACCCAGGAAGTTAACCATCCGGGCCTTGCGGTGAGCCGTACCACGGCGAAGCTGCAAACCGAAATCCGTCGCCAGACGGGGGTGGTTTTCCCGGCTGACGGCCTTAACGCAGAAGTTACCGCGTAAAGCTGTGTAATGAATTAGCGCAGGCCATTGACGAAACCAATGGCCTGACATATTTTGTTACCTGCAAAGGGGAGTAACTTCCTGGTCGGTGGATCGTCATTACGATGCGTGTAATACCGCATCCGGTCGCCGGGCAACGAAAAAGGAATACGTGAGCGTATTCCTTTCTTGTTGTAAGTGAGACCTTGCCGGAAGGCGAGGTCTATGCACAAAAAACGCAACGGCTATCGTCTTCTGACGTTAGCCGTTTTTTTTTGTGGAAGGAAAATTGTATGAATACTGTCGGTACTCCGCTGATGTGGGGAGGATTCGCCATCGTTGTGGTCATCATGCTGGCGATCGATCTCTTTTTGCAGGGTCGGCGCGGCGCGCATGGCATGACCATGAAGCAGGCGGCCGCCTGGTCGCTGGTATGGGTCACCCTCTCCCTGCTCTTCTGTGCCGCCTTCTGGTGGTATCTCTCCGTGACGCAAGGCCGCGCGGTCGCCGATCCCCAGGCGCTGGCGTTCCTCACCGGCTATCTGATTGAAAAAGCCCTGGCGGTGGATAACGTCTTCGTCTGGCTGATGCTGTTCAGCTATTTTGCGGTGCCTGCAGCCTTGCAGCGTCGGGTGCTGGTGTATGGCGTGCTGGGCGCGATCGTGTTGCGTACCATCATGATCTTTGCCGGTAGCTGGCTGATTACCCAGTTCGAATGGCTGCTCTATGTTTTCGGCGCCTTCCTGCTCTTTACCGGCGTGAAGATGGCGCTGGCGAAGGAAGATGAAACCGGTATTGGCGAGAAGCCGCTGGTGCGCTGGCTGCGTGGTCATATGCGTATGACCGACACCATCGAAAGCGAGCACTTCTTTGTGCGTAAAAACGGCCTGCTGTATGCCACGCCGCTGCTGCTGGTGCTGATCATGGTGGAGCTGAGCGATGTGATTTTCGCGGTCGACAGTATTCCGGCGATCTTCGCGGTGACCACTGACCCGTTCATCGTGCTGACCTCAAACCTCTTTGCGATCCTCGGTCTGCGTGCGATGTACTTCCTGCTGGCGGGCGTGGCGGAGCGCTTCTCAATGCTGAAGTATGGTCTGTCGGTGATCCTGGTCTTTATCGGCATTAAGATGTTGATTGTCGATTTCTATCACATCCCAATCGCCATCTCGCTGGGCGTGGTGTTTGGCATCCTGGTTGTGACCCTGCTTATTAACGCCTGGGTGAACCACCAGAACGATAAGAAGCGGCAGATCCAGTAAGGGGATTGTGCGGTCTGGTGCCCGGCGGCGCGACGCTTGCCGGGCCTACGGTTTTGTAGGCCGGGTAAGCGCAGCGCCACCCGGTATGACAACACGCAGCGGAGTAAAACGCGCTACCCGGCAAAAATGTAACCAGACAGTTAAAAAACATGACGCAGTACGTAAATTCCAGCATTTTGCTCTTCCCAGACTTCTCGCATTCAATATACTCATCCTGACAAACACACACCTCTAACCGGAATATAAGTGCCTGAGAGCATCTCCGGGACGGAACGCAATCTCACTGAAGGAATTTTTATGACCATGCAATCCCCGGGTTTGCTCGCGCGTCTGGCGCAGGGCAGCCTTGTTAAACAAATACTGGTAGGTCTGGTGCTGGGTATTTTACTGGCACTGGTTTCCAAACCGGCGGCAATTGCCACCGGCCTGCTCGGCACCCTGTTCGTTGGCGCGTTAAAAGCCGTCGCCCCAGTCCTGGTACTGATGCTGGTTATGGCCTCCATTGCCAACCATCAGAAAGGACAGAAAACCAACATTCGCCCGATTTTGTTCCTTTATCTGCTGGGCACCTTCTCTGCCGCGCTGACGGCGGTCATTTTTAGCTTCGTGTTCCCCTCCACGCTGCACCTCACCTCTGCAGCGGGCGATATCACCCCACCATCGGGCATCGTGGAAGTGCTTCGCGGCCTGCTGATGAGCATGGTCTCTAACCCGATTGACGCGCTGCTGAATGCTAACTACATCGGCATTCTGGTATGGGCCGTCGGGCTGGGCTTCGCCCTGCGCCACGGCAACGACACCACCAAAAATCTGATCACCGATATCTCTAACGCGGTCACCTTTATAGTGAAAGTGGTGATCCGCTTTGCGCCGATCGGTATCTTTGGCCTGGTCTCTTCTACTCTGGCAACCACCGGCTTTGAAACCCTGTGGGGCTATGCGCAACTGCTGGTTGTACTGGTGGGCTGCATGCTGCTGGTGGCGCTGGTCATCAACCCGCTGCTGGTGTTCTGGCAGATCCGCCGTAACCCTTATCCGCTGGTGCTGACCTGCCTGCGTGAGAGCGGCGTCTACGCCTTCTTTACCCGCAGCTCCGCGGCGAACATTCCGGTTAACATGGCGCTGGCCGAGAAGCTGAACCTGGATCGTGACACCTACTCCGTCTCTATCCCACTGGGTGCGACGGTGAACATGGCAGGTGCGGCGATCACCATCACCGTGCTGACCCTGGCTGCCGTGCATACCCTGGGCGTGCCGGTCGACCTGTTAACCGCGCTGCTGCTGAGCGTTGTGGCGTCGCTGTGCGCCTGTGGTGCATCGGGTGTGGCGGGCGGTTCTCTGCTGCTGATCCCGCTGGCCTGCAACATGTTCGGTATTCCGAATGAAGTGGCGATGCAGGTTGTGGCTGTGGGCTTTATCATTGGCGTGCTGCAGGACTCGTGCGAAACCGCGCTGAACTCCTCCACCGACGTGCTGTTTACCGCCGCGGCGTGTCAGGCTGAAGATGCGCGTCTGGCTAAGAACGCTTTACGTAATTAATAAAAAAGCCCGGTGGCGGCTACGCCTTACCGGGCCTGATTTTGGTTCGTAGGTCGGGTAAGCGTTAGCGCCACCCGACACCACACCTACAGCGTCACACCACTCTTGAAGATCGCCAGCTCGCGGAAGTCGTTTTTCTCGTTGCAAGCCTGTTTGCCATTGGCAATATCCACAATCACATCCACGAATTCCGTTAACAGCTGCGGCATCGCTTTGCCGTGGATCAGCTGACCGGCATCGAAATCGATCCAGTGCTTTTTCTTCGCCGCCAGCTCGCTGTTGGTGGCAATTTTCACCGTTGGCACAAAACCGCCATATGGGGTGCCGCGACCGGTGCTGAACAGCACCATATGGCAGCCCGCCCCCGCCAGGGCGCTGGTTGCAACGGCATCGTTACCCGGCGCACTAAGCAGGTTCAGACCCGGCGTGCTCAACCGCTCGCCGTAGCGCAGGACGTCCACCACCTGGCTGGCACCCGCTTTCTGGGTACAGCCGAGGGATTTCTCTTCCAGCGTGGTGATCCCGCCCGCCTTGTTGCCCGGGGATGGGTTCTCGTAAATCGGCTGGTTGTGGGCGATAAAGTACTGCTTGAAGTCGTTGACCATGGTGACGGTCTTTTCAAACGTCGCTTCGTCGCGGCAGTGGCTCATCAAAATGCGCTCCGCGCCGAACATCTCCGGCACTTCGGTCAGCACGGTGGTGCCGCCGTTGCTGATGACATAATCAGAGAACTGACCCAGCATCGGGTTAGCGGTAATGCCGGACAGCCCATCAGAGCCGCCGCACTCCAGACCAAACTTCAGCTCGCTCAGCTTGCCTGGCTCACGCTTATCATGGCGCATCGCCTCATACAACTCATGCAGATGCTCCAGACCGGCTTCCACTTCATCGTCCTGATGCTGGCACACCATAAAGTGTACGCGGGCAGGGTCGAAATCCCCCAGCGTCTCACGGAAGGCATCCACCTGGTTGTTTTCACAACCGAGGCCAATCACCAGCACCGCCCCGGCGTTCGGGTGGCGGACCATGTTTTGCAGCATGGTGCGGGTGTTGATGTGATCGTCACCCAGCTGGGAACAGCCGTAGGTGTGGCTGAACAGGAAGACGCCGTCGGTGCCTTCCGCCTGGTTAGTCTCTTTCAGGAAGCGGCTCTGGATCTGACGGGCTATGCCGTTGACGCAGCCGACGGTGGGCAGGATCCACAGTTCATTGCGGATCCCCACCTCACCGCTGGCGCGGCGGTAGATCTGAACGTCACGATCTGCCGCCTGGCGGCTCTCAGCCAGCAACTCAGGTTGATAGCTGTACTCATCCAGATCGCTCAGATTGGTGCGCGTATTATGGGAGTGAATAAATTCACCCGCCGCGATATCCGCCAGGGCATGGCCGATAGGCAGACCGTATTTGATAACGTTCTCCCCTTTGGCAATCGGCTGCAGGGCAAACTTGTGCCCGCGTGCCAGATCCTGGCGCAGGGTGACGGTCTGGTTGTCAAACGTCACCTCCAGGCCTTCGCTCAGGTCGGCCAGCGCGACCGCAACGTTATCCAGCGAATGGATTTTGATGTATTGCATATCAACCTCAGACGGCCTTAGTTCAGTTCAATAGCGAAGTAGTCGCGCGCATTGTTAAAGCAGATGTTTCTCACCATTTCGCCCAGCAGCTGAATATCGGCCGGCGCTTCGCCTGCGGTGACCCAGCGGCCAATCATCTGGCACAGAATGCGGCGGAAATATTCATGGCGAGTATAGGAAAGGAAGCTGCGGCTGTCGGTCAGCATGCCGACAAAGCGGCTCAGCAGACCAAGCTGCGCCAGCTGGGTCATCTGACGCTCCATGCCATCTTTCTGGTCGTTGAACCACCAGCCGGAACCGAACTGCATTTTGCCCGGCATCCCTTCGCCCTGGAAGTTACCGATCATGGTGCCCAGCACTTCGTTATCGCGTGGGTTCAGGCAGTACAGAATGGTTTTTGGCAGCAGGTTCTCTTCGTTCTGTTTGCTCAGCAGTCTGGAGAGCTCTTCGGCCAGCGGACGGTCGTTGATGGAGTCGAAACCGACGTCGGCGCCCAGCAGCTTGAACTGACGCAGGTTGTTGTTGCGCAGCGCGCCAATGTGGTACTGCTGCACCCAGCCGCGACGGGCATATTCTGCCGCCAGCCAGACCAGTACCGCAGTTTTGAACTGCGCCACTTCATGCTCGCTCAGGGTTTCACCCGCCAGGCGGCGCGCCAGGATGCTGTCCAGCTCGGCTTCGTTCGCCTCAGCAAACAGCACCACGTCCAGAGCATGGTCAGACACTTTACAGCCGTGAGCCGCGAAGTGATCCAGACGCTTCGTCAGCGCGGTCTGCAGATCGCCGAAACGGCGGATCTCGGTATCAGAGACTTCACTCAGCTTCGCCATGTAGTCGGCAAAGGTCGCCTGCTCAATGTTGAACGCTTTATCCGGGCGCCAGCTTGGCAGCACTTTCACGTCAAACGAGCTGTCTTTCGCGACAACGGCGTGATGCTCCAGAGAGTCAATCGGATCGTCGGTGGTGCCGACCATCTTCACGTTCATCTGCTTCATGATGCCGCGGGCAGAGAATTTATCCTGGGCCAGCAGCTCATTACATTCGTTCCAGATCTCATCCGCGGTAGACGGAGAGAGCAGCTTGCCGGTGATCCCGAATGGACGGCGCAGCTCCAGATGGGTCCAGTGGTAGAGCGGGTTACCAATGGTGTGCGGCACGGTCGCTGCCCAGGCATCGAATTTTTCACGGTCAGACGCGTCACCGGTACAGAGGCGTTCCGCCACCCCGTTGGTGCGCATGGCGCGCCACTTGTAATGGTCGCCTTTCAGCCAGATGTCATACAGGTTTTTAAAACGGTAATTTTCGGCGACCTGCTGCGGCGGAAGATGGCAGTGGTAGTCGAAAATCGGCTGGTCTTTCGCGTAATCATGGTACAGGCGGCGGGCAAATTCGGTATCTAACAGAAAATCTTCAGTCATAAACGGCGTCATGTCGTCATCCTCTTAACGGGCACGTCAGAAAACAGCAATGTTCAGATGCTGCAAAGTTATCACACCAATTTCCAGAGGCCGATGATTTTTTCGTGAGTTAGATCAATAAACGTCGACAAATAATCTACATCTAAAGTGTTAAACAGCGCTTAACGCCGCGCCAGCTCTGGCCTGACACAGACTCGACATTACCCTTACAATTATTGACACATTTGTGATGTCACTCACCTTTTAAAGTTGTATGACAAGTTATCGTTCTGCCGTCGCAAATTATAAGCCGACGGAATGCATTACCGGTGCCACAGGCGTCGGACTCAGCGGTAAGGATACCGAATTATGCACGTTACTTATGGCAAGGTTCGGGCCGTACCGGGAGCATTCCCGGTTACGCCCTCCCGTTGAAAACATCTCACGCAATGCATAGAGATGCCCGTACTCCGGTGCGGCAATAACATAACGATGAGGTTTTACATGCGTAAAATTAAAGGGTTACGTTGGTACATGATCGCACTGGTGACGCTCGGCACCGTGCTGGGCTACCTGACGCGTAATACCATAGCGGCGGCTGCGCCAACGCTGATGGAAGAGTTGCACATCTCCACGCAACAATACTCCTATATTATCGCGGCCTATTCCGCGGCTTACACCATCATGCAGCCGGTAGCAGGCTACGTGCTGGATATTCTGGGTACGAAAGTTGGCTACGCCGTATTCGCCGTCACCTGGGCCATCTTCTGCGGCGCAACCGCGCTGGCAGGCAGCTGGGGTGGCCTGGCGCTGGCCCGTGGCGCGGTAGGTGCTGCGGAAGCGGCGATGATCCCTGCGGGTCTGAAAGCGGCATCCGAGTGGTTCCCGGCGAAAGAGCGCTCCATCGCGGTGGGCTACTTCAACGTGGGTTCCTCTATCGGCGCGATGATTGCTCCGCCGCTGGTGGTATGGGCTATCGTGATGCACAGCTGGCAGCTGGCGTTTATTCTCTCCGGCGTACTGAGCTTCGCCTGGGCGATGTGCTGGCTGATCTTCTACAAACACCCGCGCGATCAGAAGAAACTCTCTGATGAAGAACGCGACTACATCATCGGCGGCCAGGAGTCCCAGCACCAGACCAATAACGGCAAGAAGATGTCTGTTCTGCAGATTCTGGGTACCCGTCAGTTCTGGGGTATCGCCCTGCCGCGTTTCCTGGCTGAGCCTGCATGGGGTACGTTCAACGCCTGGATCCCGCTGTTCATGTTTAAAGTTTACGGCTTTAACCTGAAAGAGATCGCCATGTTCGCCTGGATGCCAATGCTGTTCGCAGACCTGGGCTGTATCGTCGGGGGTTACCTGCCACCGCTGTTCCAGCGCTGGTTCGGCGTGAACCTGATCGTCTCCCGTAAAATGGTTGTCACCATGGGTGCCGTACTGATGATTGGCCCGGGGATGATTGGTCTGTTCACCAGCCCGTATATCGCGATTGCGCTGCTGTGCGTCGGGGGCTTTGCTCACCAGTCTCTCTCCGGTGCGCTGATCACCCTCTCTTCTGATGTCTTCGGGCGTAATGAAGTGGCGACCGCTAACGGCCTGACCGGGATGGCAGCCTGGACCGCCAGCACCCTGTTCGCCCTGGTGGTCGGTGCGCTGGCTGACACCATCGGCTTTAGCCCGCTGTTCGCGGTACTGGCTATCTTCGACCTGCTGGGTGCAGTGCTTATCTGGACGGTGCTGAAAAGCAAGTCCGCAGAGGAGCTGTTGCAAGAGTCCGTTGGAAGGCCCGCGACTCAGAGCTAGATTTATTGCCGGGTGGCGCTTCGCTTACCCGGCCTACTAAACCGCCAGGGCGCGCAAGCGAAGCGCAGCCTGGTATATAAAAGCCGCTCCCGAGCGGCTTTTTTGCGGGTCAAATCTGGAGACAAAGGGGTAAAAGTGGTATAACAAATCATTAGCCATACCTTGCCTGGAGCGCATATGGAAATCAACGAACCCCGTCGTCTTTATCAGCAACTTGCTGCCGAGCTGAAATCGCGCATCGAGCAAGGCGTTTATCTGGTAGGCGACAAGTTACCTGCCGAGCGTTTTATCGCTGATGAGAAGAGCGTAAGCCGCACCGTGGTTCGTGAAGCCATCATCATGCTGGAAGTGGAAGGCTATGTTGAAGTGCGTAAAGGTTCTGGCATTCATGTTATCTCCAGCCAGCCAAAACACTCCCCGGCCCCGGACGAAAATCTGGAATTTGCCAATTACGGCCCCTTTGAGCTGCTCCAGGCTCGTCAGCTTATTGAGAGTAATATCGCCGAGTTCGCGGCGACGCAGGTGACCAAGCAGGACATCATGAAGTTGATGGAGATCCAGGACAACGCGCGTAAAGAGAAATGCTTCCGCGACTCCGAATGGGACCTGCAGTTTCATGTCCAGGTGGCGCTGGCGACGCAAAACAGTGCGCTTGCGGCAATCGTCGAAAAAATGTGGACTCAGCGCGTTCATAACCCGTACTGGAAAAAACTGCACGATCATATCGATTCCCGCACCGTGGATAACTGGTGTGACGACCACGATAAAATCCTTAAGGCACTGATTCGTAAAGACCCGCATGCGGCAAAAGTGGCGATGTGGCAGCATCTCGAAAATACCAAACAGATGCTGTTCAATGAAACTAGCGACGACTTCGAATTTAACGCCGACCGCTATCTTTTTGCTGAGAATCCGGTGGTTCACCTCGATAGCGCCGTCAGTCACGCAAAATAGTTTTCTTCACGCATCGGCAGGCGCTTCGCTGCGCCTTCCGGCCACGATGGGTAAGTAAACATATATAGTGTCAGCCTTTGTAAATAGCCTCGCGTCTCCTCCCTGGGTTAAGACAAAATCTATCTGCGGTACATGCAAATACTGTGACGGATCCCATTGGCGTTTGTTACAATTAGATGCAATTTGCCGTTTAGCTTGTTAGTTAGTGCTTGCTTACTTAGCCATTTAACAGGGAACAGTTTGGCCACACACTGTGTCCGCGAGCGACCATAATGAAATTATAAAAAATGTCGCCGTGCTGTTTGACCCGGTTGACAGGTGCGTCGTTAACCGCTTTCCAGGAACACTGAATGGAACTTTTGACCCAACTACTTAATGCCTTATGGGCCCAGGATTTCGAAACGCTGGCCAATCCGTCCATGATTGGCATGCTCTATTTTGTCCTGTTTATGATTCTGTTTCTTGAAAACGGTCTGCTTCCTGCCGCTTTCCTGCCTGGCGATAGTCTGCTGGTGCTGGTTGGCGTGCTGTGCGCAAAAGGGGCAATGCAATTTCCGCAAACCGTCCTGCTGCTGACCATTGCCGCCAGCCTCGGCTGCTGGTTGAGCTATATCCAGGGGCGATGGCTTGGCAATACGCGTATCGTGCAGAACTGGCTATCGCACCTGCCGGCACACTATCATCAACGGGCGCATCACCTGTTCCACAAGCACGGGCTTTCCGCGCTGCTGGTGGGCCGCTTTATCGCCTTTGTCCGTACACTGCTGCCAACCATTGCCGGCCTTTCCGGCCTTAGCAGCACGCGTTTTCAGTTCTTTAACTGGATGAGCGGCCTGCTGTGGGTGCTGATCCTTACCACACTGGGCTATCTGCTTGGCAAAACGCCGGTGTTCCTGAAATATGAAGATCAGCTGATGTCCTGCCTGATGCTGCTGCCGGTCGTGCTGCTGGTGTTCGGGCTGATTGGTTCGCTGGTGGTTCTCTGGAAGAAAAAACATGGAAGTCAGGGCTAACGACATGGCCAATCCTAACGCGTCAATGCGCCGTCTCTCTTACGCCATGGTCGCGCTGGTGATGTTCAGCGCCCTGCTGCTGGCCTGGGCGGCGCTGCAAAAACAGGAATCGACGCTGGCGATCCGCGCGGTCAATCAGGGCGTCAGCATGCCGGATGGTTTCTCCATCTGGCATCACCTGGATGCCAACGGTATTCAGTTCAAAAGTATTACTCCGCAGAAAGATGTGCTGCTGATCACCTTCGACTCCAGCGTACAGAGCGCTGCCGCGAAAAAGGTGCTCGATCGCAGCCTGCCGCATGGCTATATCATTGCTCAACAGGATAATGACAATCAGGCGGTGGTCTGGCTGACCCGTCTGCGTGATACATCGCGTCTGTTAGGCTAAATTTCCACTATTCTGAATCTTTTCACTTACTTTGGTGATATCCCCGTTTACTTACTATGCTTAAGTACGCGGAGCACCTCTCACACGTACTCCGCACGACTCTGGAATTCGACATTTCCGCAGGTTACGTCGAAAACAATGGAAGGTTTCAATAATGAATTACCGCATCGCCCTGGGCCTCGCCCTTTTTTCTTTGAGCACAGCTTCGTTCGCTTCGTCTCTTTGTCAGGAGAAGGAACAGGATATTCAACGCGAGATCAGTTACGCTGAAAAGCATAACAATCAGAGCAGAATCAATGGATTGAATAAAGCGCTGAGCGAAGTTAAAGCTAACTGTTCTGATAGCAAACTGCGTGCCGATCATCAGCACAAAATTGCCGAACAGAAAGAAGAAATTGCTGAACGCCGCCGGGATCTGGCGGAGGCAAAGGAGAAAGGCGATGCAGACAAAGTTGCCAAACGTGAGCAGAAACTGCAAGAAGCGCAGAACGAACTGAAAGCGCTGGAGTCTCGCGATTACTGATTTAACGGACATCGTAACAGGAGAGAATCATGTCAAAAGATACCACGTCAGACCATTTACGCGCTGAACTGAAGTCCCTGGCGGATACCCTGGAAGAGGTACTGAGCTCCTCTGGCAATAAGTCGAAAGAAGAGCTGAGCAAACTGCGTAATAAAGCGGAGCAGGCCCTGCACGAAAGCCGCTATCGTCTGGGCGAAACCAGCGATGCGCTGGCTAAACAGACCCGTGAGGCTGCCGCGCGCGCTGATGAGTATGTGCGTGAGAATCCGTGGGCCGGCGTAGGTATCGGTGCTGCGGTTGGCGTTGTCATCGGCATGCTGCTTACGCGACGTTAATTATGGAAGATTCACGTCAACCACAAGGGCCCGCAAAAAACGTTCTCGGTATCGGACAGCGGATTTTGACTACTCTCGTCGGCATCGCAGAGACGCGTATCCGGCTGGCAGTAGTTGAACTGGAAGAAGAGAAAGCGAACCTCTTCCAGCTGCTACTGATGCTGGGGTTGACTATGCTCTTCGCCGCCTTTGGCCTGATGAGCCTGATGGTATTGATTATCTGGGCAGTCGATCCGCAGTATCGTCTTAATGTGATGATTGGCACCACCGTGGTGCTGCTGCTTGCTGCTCTGATAGGGGGAATATGGACGATGCGCAAAGTGCGCCAGTCGACCCTGCTACATCATACCCGTAAGGAACTCGCCAACGACCGGTCACTGCTGGAGGATGACAAAAAGTGAGCAGAAGCCGAGCGGAACGTGAGCGAGAAAAGGCATTTTTGCTGAGCCAGATCCAGCAGCAACGGCTGGATCTGTCGGCTGGCAGCCGTGACTGGCTGGAAGCCACGCACAGCTATGACCGCGGGTGGAATATGTTTCTGAACCTGCGGGCATGGGCGCTGATAGGGAGCAGCATTCTGGCGGTGAGGGCCGTGCGCCATCCGAATATGCTGATCCGCTGGGCGCGCCGCGGTCTGGGCATCTGGAGCGCGTGGAAGATGATTAAAACCACCCTTACCCAGCAGCAGCTCCGCAAACAAGAAACCCGCTGACGTTTACCCTGCCTCACCCTGTAAAGCGCCTCCTGGCGCTTTACTTTTATCCTTCCCTTATTATTACTCAATATCTTTGATAAAGATTGACAGTTTTCCTTGCTAACAATCCCCATTCGCCCCGTTTATGATTCTCTCCATCGACAGCGAGACCGCGGCATACGCGCGATTTTGCACAATAAATAGTATTTACAGCCCAAGTGGTTCCCTGGAGAGTAAGATGAAAAAATTAGAAGATGTTGGTGTACTGGTAGCGCGCGTTCTGATGCCAATCCTGTTTATTACCGCTGGCTGGAGCAAAATCGGGGGCTACGCCGGTACGCAACAGTATATGGAAGCGATGGGCGTTCCGGGGTTCCTGCTGCCGCTGACCATTCTGCTTGAACTGGGGGGTGGCCTGGCCATTCTGTTCGGTTTCCTGACCCGGACTACCGCACTGTTCACCGCAGGCTTCACACTGCTGACCGCGTTCCTGTTCCACAGCAACTTTGCGGAAGGGGTGAACTCTCTGATGTTCATGAAAAACCTGACTATCGCAGGCGGTTATCTGCTGCTGGCTATCACCGGTCCTGGCGCGTTCAGTATTGACCGCGTCCTGAATAAGAAGTGGTAAGCACGCTATACTGAATCAAAAAGCGAGGGGATCTCTCCTCGCTTTTGCTATCTAAGGAGGAATAGATGGGACAACTCGTAGACGGCGTCTGGCAGGATACCTGGTATGACACCAAATCAACCGGGGGGCGTTTCAAACGTTCTGTTTCGGCCTTCCGTAACTGGCTCACCGCCGACGGCGCGCCTGGCCCGAGCGGCGAAGGCGGCTTTGCGGCTGAGAAAGATCGTTACCACCTCTATGTTTCTCTGGCCTGTCCGTGGGCGCATCGCACCCTGATCGTCCGTGCCCTGAAGGGGCTGGAAGCGCTGATCCCCGTCTCGGTGGTGCATCCGCTGATGCTGGAGAACGGCTGGACTTTCGGCGATGATTTCCCGGCGGCGACCGGCGACTCGCTCTATCACCATGATTTTCTCTACCAGCTCTACCTGCGCGCCGATCCCCACTACACCGGCCGCGTTACCGTTCCGGTACTGTGGGATAAGAAAAATCAGACCATCGTCAGCAATGAGTCGGCTGAGATCATCCGCATGTTTAACACCGCGTTTGATGCTCACGGCGCCCGGGCAGGCGATTTTTATCCGCCCGCGCTGCGCGATAAGATCGATGACCTGAATAGCTGGATCTACGACAACGTGAACAACGGCGTCTATAAGGCCGGGTTTGCCACCAGCCAGGAAGCTTACGACGAAGCGGTGACCAATGTCTTTGCCTCGCTGGAGCGGCTGGAGCAGATCCTCGGCCAGCACCGCTATCTCACCGGTGACCAGCTGACCGAAGCCGATATCCGCCTCTGGACCACGCTGGTGCGCTTTGACCCGGTTTATGTGACCCACTTCAAGTGCGACAAACACCGGATCAGCGATTACCTCAACCTGCACGGATTCCTGCGCGACATCTATCAGATGCCGGGGATTGCGGAGACGGTCGATTTTGGCCATATCCGTAACCATTACTATCGCAGCCATAAAACCATTAATCCGACGGGCATTATCTCCATTGGCCCGTGGCAGGATCTGAACGAACCGCACGGGCGCGACGTCCGCTTTGGCTAAGCCTCAGGGGCGCTTTTCTGGCGCCCTTTACCCCCCTTTTATTCCCGTCTATGCTTTAGTGGATCGCTTAAAAAACAAATAATTAATTGCTGCGGAGGCCACAAGAAATGGACTGGTATCTGAAAGTACTTCGAAATTATATTGGGTTCAAAGGGCGCGCCCGCCGCAAAGAGTTCTGGATGTTCACCCTGGTGAACTTCATTCTGATCTGCGTGCTGGGGCTGATCGACAAGATGCTGGGCTGGGAGCGGGCTGGCGGCGAAGGCATTCTCACCACCGTGTATGGCTTGCTGGTACTTCTGCCATCTTGGGCCGTGCTGTTTCGCCGGCTGCATGATACTGACCGTTCAGCGTGGTGGCTGCTGCTGGTGCTTATCCCGGTGCTGGGCTGGATCATTATTCTGATCTTCAACTGCCAGCGCGGTACGCCAGGTGAAAACCGTTTTGGGCCGGATCCGTTGCTAAACAACTGATAGTTTGCCCGGCGGCGCTGCGCCTGCCGGGCCTGCAATTTACTTATGGGTGAACAACTTCTGGATCTCACGCAGACACCAGGATTTGGCCTCGCCCATGCTGTCACGACGCCACGCCATAATAATATCCACTTCACTGGTATATTCCGGGCTCACCACCCGCAGCCGCCCTTCGGCAATATCTTTCTCAACGAACGGATACGGCATGGTCGCCACGCCTAGCCCAGCCAGCAGCGCCTGACGCTTATCTTCAAGGGTGCTGACGGTGAGGCGCGGCTGTTTATCAAGCAGCTGAACGGTTAGTACCGGGCGCTCGCGGGCGGTATCGGCCACCGCCACGCCGCGGTATTTTACGCGGGTCACTTCCGACAGCGGCTCGGGTTCCTGATGAATCGGATGATCCGGTGCGGCGACATAGACATTCATCACGGTATAGAGCTTGCGGGAGTTGATTTCGGACGAGGAGCGGAAGTGCATATCCGGCGCGATCACAATATCCGCCCGGCCCTGCTCCAGGCGCTCCCACGCCCCGGCGAGCACTTCGGTAATAATTGAAAGCTGGGTATTGGCTTTTTCCGCCAGGCGATCCACCAGCGGGTAGAGCGCAGTGGTGGGTACCAACGCTTCGGTGACCAGCGTCAGATGCGTTTCCCAGCCGCGGGCCAGCGCTTCGGCGTCGGTGGTCAGTTTATCCGCCGCCTCCAGCAACACGCGCCCGCGCTCCAGCAGCATGCGGCCAACATTGGTGAATTTTGTTCGGTGACCAGAGCGGTCAAACAGCACCACATCCAGCTCTTCTTCCAGTTTCTGCATGGTATAACTCAGGGCAGAGGGTACGCGCCCCAGTTCATCCGCTGCCGCCGCAAAGCTGCCGCGACGATCGATGGCGTCCATCACGCGCAGCGCTTCAAGGGTCAATGCTCTCTCTTTAGCCATGGCGTTCTCATTCAGGAAATTTGAACATACCGGGCAGAATATCTGGCTAACAATGCAGCGTCCATACCTTTACCATTGTTTTAGTGTAAAGAGAGGTCAAGTTTTATGATTACGACAAGAACAGCTAAACAGTGCGGACAAGCCGATTTCGGTTGGCTGCAGGCCCGCTACACCTTTTCCTTTGGACACTACTTTGACCCGAAACTGCTGGGCTATGCCTCTTTGCGCGTGCTGAACCAGGAGGTGCTCGCACCCGGCGCCTCATTCCAGCCGCGTACTTATCCAAAAGTGGATATCCTGAATCTGATTCTTGAAGGCGAAGCAGAGTATCGCGACAGCGAGGGCAACCATGTCCAGGCGAAAGTCGGTGAAGCATTGCTGATAGCCACTCAGCCCGGTATTAGCTATAGCGAGCATAACCTCAGCAAAGACAAGACGCTGACGCGCCTGCAGCTGTGGTTAGATGCCTGCCCGGAGCGGGAAAATCCGCTGCTCCAGAAGATCGATCTGCTGGATGCCAAACAGCAGCTGCTGGCCTCGCCAGATGGCAGCGCAGGCAGCCTGCAGCTCCGCCAGCAGGTATGGCTGCATCATATCGAGCTGGATAAAGGGGAGCGTCTGAGTTTTCAGCTGCATGGCCCGCGCGCCTACCTGCAATCTATCCACGGCACGGTACATGCGCAGACGCCCGCTGAGGAGCGTGAAGCGTTGACCTGCGGAGATGGTGCGTTTATTCGCGACGAGGCGAATATCACCCTGGTGGCCGATACGCCGCTGCGTGCGCTGTTGATTGATTTGCCGGTCTGAACCGCCGGCCTCTCCCCGTACAAGGAGAGGCCGTTATTTCAGGCGACTTTCTTCGCCATGATCTCAATGATCTGTTTATCCGTTGCCTGCATTGAACGGCATGCAAGTGAGCACAGATTGGCGATGGACTGTTCCACATCGTGCGCCACAATCCCTTCGTTGCCGGTCACGGCGCAATCATCAAGCGCCATCATTACCGATTTCCAGGCACTGCTGACGCTGGTTGAGACTTTCATCGCGCAGCTGTTCGATGCTCCATCGCAGATCATTCCGCTGACGTCGCCAATCATACTGCTGATCGCCATCTCAATCGCCTTATAGCCCCCGTCCAGCAGCCATGCCATACCTGCTGCCGCGCCCATGGCCGCGGTCGTCGCCGCGCACAATGCCGACAGGCGAGGAAGCTGGTAATGGATATAAATGGCCGAGAGGTGCGAAAGCATCAGGGCCCGCGCCAGTTTTTCCTCATCAGCCTGGAGATATTCCGCCACGACCAGAACCGGCATCGTTGCCGTGATCCCCTGATTACCCGAGCCGGAATTGCTCATCGCAGGCAGTGTCGCTCCGCCCATTCGGGCATCTGACGCGGCGCTGGTGCGGATGATTATCTCCGATCCTAACCCCTGGTCGATAAAGCCGCGCGCCTGCTGTCTATGCAACGTCGCGCCAATATGGAGTCCCCATTTGCCGGTTAATCCCTCCCTGGAGAGGGCGTCGTTTAGATGCCCGGCTTCCAGGATAAAACGAATGGCGGAAAACGGAACATGCTCGATAAACTCCAGGATCTGCGACAGCGACGTGCTCGACAGCACTCTCAGGGGATCGCCGCCAGAGCTCTGCGGCTGCTCATCCAGCATAAAGCGTGTTTCGCCCTGATAGCTGATCTGCACGACCCGCGTGTGTCCTCCCGCGATGGTGACGCTTGCCGACTCCGCCCCGGCATAGACAATGGCGCGGGAATAGAGGATTTCGTCGCAGGGTTGCTGCAGTTTTACCTGCACTTTTCCTGCCGCCAGCAACGCTTTAGCGCGGGCAATCGCCTCGGGCGAAGCATCTTTTAAAACCTCCAGCCCGCCCCGGGGGTTGCCACCAATCGCCCCCAGCGCAGCCGCAACAGGCAGGCCAACCATGCCAGTACCCGGTACTGTTACACCCAGTCCATTCTTCATTAAATTCGGTGAAACCCACGCCTCAATTTGCGTGATTTCTCCGCTTAGCTGTTCAGCCGCGATGGCACAAGCCAGCGACAGCGAGACAGGTTCTGTACATCCCAGGGCAGGTTTAACCTCTTCCTGCACCGCGTGAATAAACAGGTTCCATAAAGGGTTTATTTGTTCAGACATCGTTACGACCTTTATTGCACATCAGGAAAAAGCGAGGAAAGGAGAAACACAAAGCAGTAGCCCGGTGATAATAATAATCACCAGCGACACGCCTTTGTATTTATGCAGCGCAGGGACCTTGTAGACCAGCCACGCCGGAATTAAACAGCCCACCATGCCAAAAATAGGGCTGCAGATAGAGGTGAAGCTCAGCACAGGAGCATTTAATACAATGGCGCTCCAGGCAAGCAGTATGGCAAACACCATAATGCCGCGCTGTACGGTGGATTCATTGATTTTATCCGCCGGCAATTTGCGGCGCAGGATATTCATCACAATGCCTTGCGTCGCTTCACGAAAGCCGAGATAGACGCCAAAGAAAGCGGTCATCACAGCGAAGATATTCAGAATAACGCTGACGATTTTTACCCAACCCGCACCATCACCACTAATAAACTGCGCGGCAATTGCCAGGGCGGAAATATTCTGTTCGTAGGCTTTGACCGCTTCCTCATGCCCCATCGCGAGGGTAAAAGAGACCGCGTAGAAAAAGACCGTCACAAACAGAATGCCAAACGCGATATTCATCGCCCGCCGGGCTTTGTACCGCGCCACTTCGATCGATTTTGCGCGGGAGCGGTAGGAGATCACCATTGGGCTGAGCGTCTGGATAAACAGAATGGAGGTGAGGGTAAACGGCAGCGTAATGATGGCATTCTTGATCAGCAGCCCCATCGGCGGCAGCGCGCCAACGTTATAGAGGTGCCACATGCCAATCATTGAGATCCCCAGAGCCGCTACCACCAGCAGTTTGGTGAGCACCATCAGGCTGGAGACTTTAAACAGCAGTTTTTCACCCCGGGAAGAGATCGCCACCAGGATACAGATCAATAATAAGCCATAGAAAGGGTTTTCTGACAGCAAACCGTCCGTCACGCCGAAGGTATGCAGATAAGAGGCGCTGTCGTTGGTAATCGCCGTGGAATATACAAACATCCAGATAACCAGCATGACAAAATAGAGCGCCCCTAACAGAATCCCCCAGTTTTTACCCAGATAACCGCTGATCACGCTCGGGTAATCTTTGCACTCCGGCGATTCCGCCAGCGTATTAATAAACAGGCGCTGAAAGAGATACATCGCCGGATAACCAATGATAGAAGAGAGCAGAAAAACCCACAGGCCCATTAATCCCACCTGAACCGGGAGAAAAACAATACCGGCACCGATTGCCATGCCGATACTCATAATTATCCAACCGGTATCATTACTGTCGAATTTAATCGCTTCTTGCCATTCACTCTCACTCATTCCAGCCCGTCTTGCTGCCGGTGAGTCGCTCACAATTACGCTATTATTTGTCGCCGTATCCATTAGGCTCTCGCTTATTTTGTAGGGTAAACAGTTATTTTTATGGATATCTGCTCATCAGCGATAATGACCAGAGAGGTGCAGGCGTTTGTTATTCGTGTGGAAATATCATATCCGGAGAGGAAGAGAAAAAAATCACAACGTTAGTGGGGTTTTTGGCTAAAAAAAGAAAAAGTTACTCTTTTTAAAAAAGAAGTGGGGCTACTTTTCTCATTGTGACGCACTTCAAGGAATAAAAAACCCGCGACACGCGCGGGTTGTTGAGCACTGGTACGTTAATGACAACTTATTCGCTCAGAGTCTGGCCGATTTGCGATCTGACCTCTGCCCGCTGCTCTGCCGTCAGGACCTGGCTCACATCGAAGTAATATTTCACGCGATAGTAACGCGCCTGCTCCTCAATGCGGCTAAACGCAGCCAGCTGATCTTTCACTGCCTTCTCATCCCATTTGCCGGACTGGATCACGTCAATCAACGTGCCATTTTTCACATCGCTGGTCGGGATTTTCTGCACGTTCTCTTCCAGCTGCTGGTGCAGAGCCTTAATTTTCGCGGTCTGTTCGCTGCTGAGTTTTAATTGCTGAACGATAGGATCCTGGGCAGGCTGCGGTGCGGTTGTCACTTCTGCCGCCTGCGCCACACCCGCAAAGCCTGTCATCGTTGCCGTCAGCAGCGCGATCCGGAAAATCTTTTTCATCTCACAATCCTCAATTATCTGTCAGGGAAGAACCGGAGTATTTTTCAATTACGGATGTTGATCTGTGAGGAAGTATATAAACAATTTTAAATGTAAATGCCGGGATGAGGGCAGAAAGCAAAAACCCCGCCGAAGCGGGGTTTCTAAAGAGTTGAAGCTGACCGATAAGCCGGGTTCTGTCGTTGGACAGTCATTCATCTAGGCCAGCAATCGCTCACTGGCTCAAGCAGCCTACCCGGGTTCAGTACGGGCCGTACCATGTGAACCCCTATTTGGCCTTGCTCCGGGTGGAGTTTACCGTGCCACGGACTGTTACCAGCCGCGCGGTGCGCTCTTACCGCACCCTTTCACCCTTACCTGATCCCACTTGCGTGGGCCATCGGCGGTTTGCTCTCTGTTGCACTGGTCGTGGGTTTCCCCCCCAGGCGTTACCTGGCACCCTGCCCTATGGAGCCCGGACTTTCCTCCCCTCCGCCCGTCTCCCCCGAAAGGGACGACGACGAAGCGGCGACTGTCTGGTCAGCTTCGGCGCGCAGTATAGAGGGTTTGCGCCCCGCTGTCACCCTTCGGTGAGCATCCCTACCCGTAGGGTGGCGGCAATATTGCGCGAGGCGCGATAAATATTGTCAAACGCGCCGCGGAACGCCTCTTCCAGGGTGCTGATACTGGTCAGGACGCTGAACACCGCATCGATGCCATATTGATGAACCACCCCGACGTCGCTGGTCAGGCTGCCGGCGATGCCGATGACCGGCTTGCGATATTTACTGGCGACGCGCGCCACGCCCACCGGCACTTTGCCGTGAATACTTTGACTGTCCAGGCGCCCTTCGCCGGTCACCACCCAGGTGCAGTCGTGAATATGCTCTTCGAGATTCAGCGCCTGGGTGACGATTTCAATGCCGCTCTTCAGCTCCGCGCCGAGGAACGCCATCAGCGCGGCGCCCATGCCGCCTGCCGCACCCGCACCGGGGACATTTTTAACCTCAATACGCAGCGCGGTATTAATCACATCGGCGTAGTGAGAAAGATTGTTGTCGAGCTCGGTGATATTGGCTTCTGTCGCCCCTTTCTGCGGGCCGAAGATGCGGGAGGCACCCTGCTCGCCGATCAGCGGATTGCTCACGTCGCAGGCCACCCGTATCGCGCAGGTTTTGAGACGCGGATCGAGCAACGAAATATCAATATTGTTTAACGCCATCAGGCTGCCACCGCCGTGGCCAATCTCGGTGCCGTTGGCATCGGTCAGTTTTGCCCCCAGCGCCTGAACCATCCCTGCGCCGCCGTCGTTGGTTGCGCTGCCGCCAATCCCGATAATGATATTGCGCGCACCTTTATCGAGTGCGGCAAGGATCAGCTCGCCCGTCCCGCGGGAGGTGGTAATCAGCGGGTTGCGCTGTGCCGGAGGAACCAGTGCCAGTCCGCTCGCCGCCGCCATCTCAATAAACGCCGTCACGCCATCGCCGGAGATCCCCCAGCAGGCATTGACACTTTCGCCCAATGGCCCCGTTACTACTGCATGCTGCATCGTGCCATTGGTGGCGGCAACCATCGCTTCAACCGTGCCTTCCCCGCCATCCGCAACGGGAACCGAAACATACTCTGCATCGGGAAAGATCTCCCGAAAGCCTTTTTCTATCGCCTGCGCTACCTCGGTGGCAGACAGGCTTTCTTTGTAAGAGTCAGGGGCGATTACGATTTTCATAGTTATAGCCTGTTACCGCTTAAGGCAAAAATAGCGGGCGCGTTCCCGCGCCCGTCTTTGTTAGCGAGAAACTTCCACTTTCGCCAGTTTTTCGTAATAGCACGCGAGGGCGCTGTGGTCTGCCGTTCCCAGCCCATCTGCGCGCAGGGCCTGCATCATCTCCATTACCGCCGCGGTCAGGGGTAGCTGTGCCCCCACGCCGTGAGAGGTATCCAGCGCGTTCGCCAGATCCTTGATGTGCAGATCGATACGGAAACCCGGCTTGAAGTTACGATCCATGACCATTGGCGCTTTGGCATCCAGTACGGTGCTGCCCGCCAGGCCGCCACGGATGGCCTGATACACCAGATCCGGGTTAACGCCCGCTTTGGTCGCCAGGGTCAGGGCTTCAGACATCGCGGCGATGTTCAGGGCCACAATCACCTGGTTTGCCAGCTTGGTGACGTTACCGGCACCAATCTCACCGGTATGCACCACGGAGCCGGCCATCGCTTTCAGCAGGTCGTAGTATTTGTCGAAGATGGCTTTGTCGCCGCCCACCATCACAGAGAGGGTGCCGTCGATAGCTTTCGGCTCGCCGCCGCTCACCGGCGCATCCAGCATGTCGATGCCTTTTGCTTTTAACGCCTCGCTGATTTCACGGCTGGCCAGCGGTGCGATGGAGCTCATGTCGATCAGCACGGTGCCAGGTTTTGCCCCTTCGATGATGCCGCCTTCGCCCAGCGCCACCTCTTTAACGTGCGGGGAGTTTGGCAGCATGGTGATGATCACATCGCACTGCTCAGCAATGGCTTTTGCCGTGGTGGCCGTTTCTGCGCCTGCGGCGATCACTTCGGCAATGGCTTCCGGGTTACGGTCTGCAACCACCAGTGAGTAACCTGCTTTGATGAGGTTTTTACTCATTGGTTTACCCATGATACCCAGGCCAATAAAACCAACTTTCAGTGTCATAATTGCGTCTCTCTTTATTCAGTGGTGGTGGTTATTTCTTGAAGGAATCCGCTAACTTCTGGGTGGCGGAGCGGAACACGCCGAGATCGCTGCCGACGGCGACAAAGGTTGCGCCCCATTCCAGATAGCGGCGGGCATCAGCCTCGACCGGTGCCAGAATGCCGCACGGCTTACCGTGCGCTTTGGCACGGGCAAAGATATGCTGGATGGCGCGCTGCACTTCCGGGTGATTTGCGTTCCCCAGGTGGCCAAAGGCGGCCGCCAGATCGCTTGGGCCGACAAAGATGCCGTCTACGCCGTCAGTGGCGGCGATGGCATCGACGTTGTCCACGCCCTGCTGGCTCTCAATCTGCACCAGGATGGTGATGTTTTTGTTCGACTGGGCGAGGTAGTCCGGCACGGTGCCAAACATATTGGCACGATGGGAGACCGACACGCCGCGAATGCCTTCTGGCGGATAACGGGTGGAGGCCACCGCCTGCACCGCCTCTTCGACGTTTTCCACAAACGGGATCAGGAAGTTATAGAAACCAATATCCAGCAGGCGCTTGATGATCACCGGCTCATTGGTCGGCACGCGCACCACCGGCGCGCTGTGGCTGCCTTTCAGCGCCATCAGCTGCGGGATAAAGGTGGTGACGTCGTTCGGCGCATGTTCACCGTCCAGCACCAGCCAGTCAAAACCTGCCAGCCCCAGCACTTCGGTGCTGATTGGGCTTGCCAGCGCGGACCAGCAGCCAATCTGAATCTGATGTGCCGCGAGGGCCGCTTTAAATTTGTTTGGGAAAATATCGTTACTCATCGCTTATACCTTTGCTTATTTCTGCAATTCCATACGTTTGATGTCGCCCACTACGAACAGGTAGCAGAACATCGCCATCAGCGCCGAACACCCTACGAACAGCAGTGCCGCGTTGAACGAATGCAGTTCACTGACCAGATAGCCAATCACCAGCGGAGTGACGATTGACGCTACGTTGCCAAAGACGTTAAACACACCCCCGCACAGGCCAACAATCTCTTTCGGTGCGGTATCGGATATGACCGGCCAGCCCAGGGCACCAAACCCTTTACCGAAGAAGGCCAGCGCCATCAGCGCGACCACCAGCGTGGTGTTGTTGGTGTAGTTGCACAGAATGATTGAGGAGGCCAGCAGCATACCCAGCACGATCGGCAGCTTACGCGCCAGGGTAATCGACTTGCCTTGCTTAATCAGGTGATCCGAGAATACGCCGCCCAGTACGCCGCCGGCAAAGCCGCACAGCGCCGGAATGGATGCCACCAGGCCCACTTTCAGAATCGACATCCCCTTCTCCTGCACCAGATAAATCGGGAACCAGGTGAGGAAGAACCACGTGATGGTGTTGATAAAGTATTGCCCGAAAAAGACGCCCAGCATCATGCGGTTAGACAATAACTGTTTGATGTAATGCAGCTTCGGACCGCTGGCCGCTTTGTCGCCTGGCTTTTTGTGGTCCATATCGACCACCGCGCCGCCCTCCTTAATGAACTTCAGTTCATCGGCGCTTATGCCTGGATGGTCGGTCGGGTTATGAATAAACTTCGCCCACATGCCGGTCAGCACAAAGCCAATCACCCCCATTACGGTAAAGACATGTTCCCAGCCCCAGGCGAAGGTCAGCCAGCCGAGCAGCGGGGAGAAGAGCGCCAGCGAGAAATATTGCGCGGCGTTAAAAATAGCTGATGCCGTACCGCGCTCTTTGGTCGGGAACCAGGCCGCCACGATACGGGCGTTAGCCGGGAAGGATGGCGCCTCGGAGAAGCCGAGCATAAAGCGCATAAAGAACATTGAAATGCCCGCCCACGCCAGCGGGAAAAGATCGACAAACCCCTGCAGGAAGGTGAACAGCGACCAGAAGAAGAGGCTGTAGGTGTAGACCTTTTTCGAGCCGAATTTGTCCAGCAGCCAGCCGCCGGGGATCTGCATCAGCAGATAGGCCCAGCCGAAGGCGGAGAAGATGTAGCCCATCGACACGGCACTTAATTGCAGCTCTTTGGCGACTTCCGTTCCGGCAATAGAGAGCGTGGCGCGGTCAGCGTAATTGACAGCGGTAACAATAAAAATGATGAGTAATATTAAATAACGGGTGGGGAAACCCTTTTTAGTTTCAACGGTAGTATCCAGCAACATATTTATTTCCTCTGGTACATCAATGAAATTATTTTTATTGTTTTAAGAAAGAGGCAGTCCTGATTATTTTGCTCATTAGAGAGAGGTAATTACGGTTAATTAACCAAATCCATGAAAGCGTTAATGAGTATAATCAAGCGCCCACCACCACGCATTGTCGCATTGCTCAATTATCAACTTTATTGTGAATATTATTTTGAGCATATGCACAAACCCCTGGGCGCTGATGCACAGATTTCGCCATTGCTCCCCTTATGGGCAGGCCACCGTCATAAATGAGTGATCGCGATCACATTATTAATTCCCCATGCCTGACATTCTTTATTCCACTGAGCAGAGTCTTTATTTTTTATAACGAGAAAATATAGTTACTCTTTGATCAATTAATTATCCCCCACGCGCTGGAGAATACTGGACAATGGCCGACATCGAAATTCGTCAAACGTCGCCGACCGCGTTTTATATTAAGGTACATGAGACCGATAACGTGGCGATTATTGTTAACGATCAGGGGTTAAAAGCCGGAACGCGTTTCCCGGACGGACTTGAACTCATCGAGCATATTCCACAGGGCCATAAAGTGGCGCTGGTGGATATCCCGGCGCAGGGCGAAATCGTGCGTTATGGCGAAGTCATCGGCTACGCCGTGCGCGCCATCCCCCAGGGCAGCTGGATTGATGAGTCGCTGGTTGCCCTGCCGGAAGCCCCGCCGCTGCACACCCTGCCACTGGCAACCCGCGTACCGGAGCCGCTACCTGCGCTTGAAGGCTACACCTTTGAAGGTTATCGCAATGCGGACGGCAGCGTAGGCACCAAAAACCTGCTCGGCATCAGCACCAGCGTGCACTGCGTGGCGGGCGTGGTCGATTATGTAGTGAAGATCATCGAACGCGATCTGCTGCCAAAATACCCCAACGTCGACGGCGTGGTGGGTCTGAACCACCTTTACGGCTGCGGCGTGGCGATCAACGCTCCGGCGGCAATTGTCCCTATCCGCACCATCCACAATATCGCCCTGAACCCGAACTTCGGCGGCGAAGTGATGGTTATCGGCCTCGGCTGCGAGAAGCTGCAACCCGAAAAGCTGCTCCAGGGTACTGAAGACGTGCAGGCGATCCCGGTGGATGACGCCAGCATCGTGCGTCTGCAGGATGAGCAGCATGTCGGCTTCCGGTCGATGGTGGATGACATTCTGCAGGTCGCTGAGCGCCATCTGGCAAAACTGAATCAGCGCCAGCGTGAAACCTGCCCGGCCTCTGAGCTGGTGGTGGGAATGCAGTGCGGCGGCAGCGATGCCTTTTCGGGCGTGACCGCCAACCCGGCAGTGGGCTATGCCTCGGATCTGCTGGTGCGCTGTGGCGCCACGGTAATGTTCTCCGAAGTGACCGAAGTGCGCGACGCGATCCATCTCCTGACGCCGCGCGCCATCAACGAAGAGGTGGGCAAACGCCTGCTGGAGGAGATGGCCTGGTACGATAACTATCTCGACATGGGCAAGACCGACCGCAGCGCCAACCCGTCACCGGGCAACAAGAAAGGCGGCCTGGCGAACGTGGTAGAAAAAGCGCTGGGCTCCATCGCCAAATCGGGCAAGAGCGCCATCGTTGAAGTGCTTTCCCCGGGTCAGCGCCCGACTAAACGTGGCCTGATCTACGCCGCCACGCCAGCCAGTGATTTCGTCTGCGGTACCCAGCAGGTGGCCTCCGGGATCACCGTTCAGGTCTTCACCACCGGTCGCGGCACCCCGTACGGCCTGATGGCGGTGCCGGTCATTAAAATGGCGACCCGTACCGAGCTGGCGAACCGCTGGTTTGACCTGATGGATATCAACGCGGGCACTATCGCTACCGGCGAAGAGAGCATTGAGGATGTGGGCTGGAAGCTGTTCCACTTCATCCTCGACGTGGCGAGTGGACGTAAGAAGACTTTCTCCGATCAATGGGGATTACATAACCAGCTGGCGGTATTTAACCCGGCTCCGGTGACCTGAGTTTGCAGTAAACCTCCTTTAGCATGGCTTCGGCCATGCTTTTTTTTGCCTTTCGTTCTGGCTGATGCGCGCCATTCCGAATTTTTGCCGATCTGAAGTAATTATCGTCTGACGGGACAAGCGCTGCCTATCTTAAGACCTGCCAGTACCCACCTTTTCTGGCACCGACCCGTTGTACCTTACCCTTGCTTTGTAATGCGCTAAGGTAGCGTTCTACCGTACGGGAGGTTACACCGAGCATTGAGGCCAGGGTAGAAGCTGTCATTTTTGGCTGGGCAATCAGAAGTTGCAGGATGGCATCCTCTTTTTCCGACATTTGTTCCGACATTTGTTCCGACATTTGTTCCGACATTTGTTCCGACAATGCATGCGGGGTTGCGATACTTTCACGCAGCGCATCGGCAAGATTGTGTAGCATAAATTCTACAAAAGCCGTGCAATCGCTGGCTTTATCACACTGCCCAAGGATGGCGTAGTACCGCTCTTGCTGAAAGTGGATCAGCGTTTCCACCGGCAACCAGGCCAGCTCGGCACGCCAGTGGCTGAGGATAAGAGTCTGCCAGAGACGCCCCATACGGCCATTACCGTCGGCAAAGGGATGGATAAATTCAAATTCATAGTGGAATACAGAGCTGGCAATTAGCGGGTGCAAGTCTGTGGCATTAAGCCAGCCAAGCAGCTCATCCACCAGACGAGGTACCTGAGATGCAGGAGGTGCCATATGCACCAGTTGGTTACCACGATAGATCCCGACATCCCCCTGGCGCAGTTGCCCGGGATTATCTACGAGCCCCTTCATCAGGAGCCGATGGGCACTCAGCAAATCTTTCAGACGACTGGCTTGCCAGATATTCAGGTGCTCATAGGCCTGGATGGCGTTTCTGACTTCCTGAATATCTTTTGCCGGGGCCAGCACCCGCTTTCCATCCATAATTGCGGTCACCTGCCCGGTGGTCAGCGAATTATGTTCAATGGCTAACGACGCCTGGATAGTACGAATACGATTCTCTTTACGCAGCAGAGGTGAAGCTCGCCCCGTATAAGCAGCCCAGTGTCCCAGCAGTTCTCCCGTTTCAACCACCAGATTAAGGATTGCAGACGTAATCGTAAAAGGCGGTTGATAACGGCTCACGAGCTTACTCCCCCTGCTGCTCCAGCGCATATTTATACAGCGCGTTCTTTTTCACGCCGTGGATCTCTGCTGCCAGCGCGGCCGCTTTCTTCAGCGGCAGTTCAGCCTGCAGCAGCGCGAGGGTGCGCAGGGCATCCGCAGGCAGGGCGTCCTCTTCGGCCTTGTGCCCTTCGACAATCAGCACCATCTCGCCCTTGCGGCGGTTTTCATCCTCTTTCACCCATGCCAGCAGCTCGCCAACCGGCAGGCCGTGGATGGTCTCCCAGGTTTTGGTCAGCTCACGGGCCAGCACCACGTAACGCGCCTCTCCCCAGACGGCGACCATATCTTCCAGGCTCTCCAGCAGACGGTGGGTCGATTCGTAGAAGATCAGCGTGCGCGGTTCGGCCTCCAGCGCCTTTAGCACGTCGCGACGACCTTTGGATTTGGCAGGCAGGAAGCCTTCGTAGCAGAAGCGGTCAGACGGCAGGCCCGCCGCGCTCAGGGCGGCAATGGCGGCACACGGCCCCGGTAACGGGACAACCCGAATGCCCGCCTCGCGGCAGGTGCGGACCAGGTGATAGCCCGGATCGTTAATCAGCGGCGTGCCGGCATCGGAGACCAGGGCGATGTTCTGCCCCTCTTTCAGCTTTGCCACCAGCGTCTCGGCCTTTTGCTGCTCGTTATGATCGTGCAGGGCAAACAGGCGGGCGTTAATGGCGAAGTGTTGCAGCAGCAGGCCAGTGTGGCGGGTATCTTCAGCCGCAATAAGATCAACGCTTTGCAATACGGTGAGCGCACGTTGGGTAATATCAGATAAATTCCCGATAGGAGTAGGTACAATATATAGCTGACCCTGAGAATTATCTGCCGTTTCGTGTTGTTTCATTGTTTCATCCGTATTGCCGATTTAATATTGAGCATTGCGTAAAAAATATCACTGGATACAGTATGGTACCCTTAACGTTTTTTCATAATAAAGCCACGCGCAGCCTTCCGCTGGTGCTGGCAGCCCTGTTCTTTGCAGGCTGTGGCACACAGGCGCCCGATCAAAGTGCTGCCCACATGGAGGGTACAGCCCAGGCTGACTCCGGCTTCTATCTGCACCAGATGGAGCAGAGCTCGAATGATACCAGGATCAACTGGCAATTACTCGCCATTCGTGCACTGCTGAAAGAGGGTAAAACCCAGCATGCCACCGATCTGTTTAACCAGTTGCCGCAGGATCTGACCGATACCCAGCGTCGCGAACAGTCCCTGCTGGCCGCCGAGCTGAAAATTGCGCAGAACGATGCTGCCGGCGCTAAGAAGCTCCTCGGCAATATCGACATCAGCGCGCTGGATAAAAATCAGCAGGCGCGTTTCTGGCAGGCCGGTATCGCCGCTGAGCAGGGGCGTCCTTCCCTGACGCTGCTGCGGGCGTTGATCGCCCAGGAGCCGCTGCTCTCCGCTGCCGAAAAACAGAAAAATATCGATGCCACCTGGCAGACGCTCTCCGCCATGAACCCCGATCAGGCCAATGCGCTGGTGATTAACGCCGACGAGAATATCCTGCAGGGCTGGCTGGATCTGCAGCGCGTCTGGTTCGATAACCGCAACGATCCGGATATGCTGAAGGCCGGAATTAAAGACTGGCAAACCCGCTATCCGAATAACCCGGGCGCAAGCATGCTGCCAACGCAACTGGTTAATGTACAGAACTTCAAGCCAGCCTCCACCAGCAAAATCGCCCTGCTGCTGCCATTAGGTGGCCAGGCCGCCGTCTTTGGCCGCACGATCCAGCAGGGTTTTGAAGCGGCGAGAAACGGTACTGCCGCCGTCGCGGGCAGCGCAGTTCCCGCCCAGGTCGCCCAGGCCGCTAATGCCGGTGATGTGGTGAGCCCATCCAGTGCCGAAACCAACGATCTGACCGCGACCCAACCTGTCGCTGCCCAGCCAGGCACGCTCCAGAATCCGGTGCAGGCCCCTGCCACCCCTCAGCCTGTCGCCGCGCCGGAAGGCAACGTACAGGAAGGTAACGTGCAGGAGCCGGTGCAGACTCCGGTCACGACACAAGAGACGCAGACCGTCGCCCAACCACAGGTCATGGGTAACCCATCTGCGGAGATAAAAGTGTATGACACCAGCAACCAGCCGCTCGATCAGGTGCTGAGTCAGGTGCAGCAGGATGGCGCCAGCATCGTAGTCGGCCCGCTGCTGAAAAACAACGTGGACGAGCTGGTGAGAAGCAACACCCCGCTGAACGTGCTGGCGCTGAACCAGCCGGAGCAGGTACAGAATCGCCCGAACGTCTGCTACTTTGCCCTGTCGCCAGAAGACGAAGCCCGCGATGCGGCCCGCCATATCCATGAGCAAGGTAAGCAGGCTCCTCTGCTGCTCATCCCGCGCAGCCAACTGGGCGATCGCGTCGCGACTGCCTTTGCCCAGGAGTGGCAACAGCTGGGTGGCGGCATCGTCCTGCAGCAGAAATTTGGCTCAGCCTCAGAACTGCGCGCAGGCGTGAACGGCGGAGCGGGTATTGCCCTCAGCGGTAGCCCGGTGACTGCCAGCCTGCCGCAGCAGCAGAGCGTGACGATTGGTGGTCTGACTATCCCGGCTCCGCCAACGGATGCGCAGATCAGCGGCGGCGGTAACGTGGATGCGGCCTACATTGTCGCCACCCCGGAAGAGATCGCCTTTATCAAACCGATGATCGCCATGCGTAACGGCAGCCATGCGGGCGTGTCGCTGTACGCCAGCTCACGCAGCGCACAGGGCACCGCAGGCCCGGACTTCCGTCTTGAGATGGAAGGGCTGCAGTACAGCGAAATCCCGATGCTCGCAGGGGCAAACCCAGAGCTGATGCAGCAGGCGCTCAGCAGCGTGCGTAACGACTACTCGCTGGCGCGCCTGTATGCCATGGGCGTGGATGCCTGGGCGCTGGCGAACCACTTCACCCAGATGCGCCAGGTGCCGGGCTTTACCCTTAACGGCAATACCGGCGATCTCACCGCCACTCAGGACTGCGTGATTAACAGGAAGTTATCATGGCTCAAATACCAGCAGGGACAGATCGTTCCGGCCAGTTAACCCGCAAACAGACCGGCGACGCGCGCGAATTACAGGCGCGTCGCTGGCTTGAGCGCAAAGGACTGCGCTTTATCGCCGCCAACGTTCGCGGACGCGGCGGTGAAATTGACCTTATCATGCAGGACGGCCCGTCCATCGTGTTCATTGAGGTGCGCTACCGCCAGTCATCCCGTTACGGCGGGGCCGCCGCCAGCGTGACCCGGGCCAAGCAACAAAAATTGTTACACACCGCCCAGTTGTGGCTTGCCCGGCATAATGGCAGCTTTGACACTGTGGATTGCCGGTTCGATGTGGTAGCCTTCACCGGAAACGCCATCGAATGGTTCAAAAACGCCTTCGGCGAAGACGCGTAAATCAGATCGTTAAGGGATACCGTGCTCGAAAGAATTAAGGTTTGCTTCACGGAAAGCATTCAGACTCAGATTGCAGCAGCAGAAGCGCTGCCGGACGCCATCTCCCGCGCGGCGATGACGCTGGTTCAGTCCCTGCTTAACGGCAACAAAATTCTCTGTTGTGGTAATGGCACCTCGGCCGCCAACGCACAGCATTTTGCTGCCAGTATGATCAATCGTTTTGAGACAGAGCGCCCCAGTTTACCTGCCATTGCACTTAATACCGATAACGTGGTCTTAACGGCGATTGCTAACGATCGTCTTCATGATGAGATCTACGCCAAGCAGGTGCGCGCGTTAGGGCATGCCGGTGATGTCCTGCTGGCCATCTCCACGCGCGGCAACAGCCGCGACATCGTGAAAGCCGTGGAAGCGGCCGTCACGCGCGATATGACCATCGTTGCGCTGACCGGTTACGACGGCGGTGAGCTGGCAGGGCTGTTAGGTCCGCATGATGTTGAGATCCGTATTCCTTCCCACCGCAGCGCGCGCATTCAGGAGATGCATATGCTGACGGTGAACTGTTTATGCGATCTGATCGATAACACGCTTTTCCCTCACCAGGATGATTAAGGAGTAAACATGAAGGCACTTTCGCCCCTCGCAGTCCTTATTTCTGCGCTGCTGCTTCAGGGATGTGTGGCTGCAGCGGTAGTGGGTACCGCCGCAGTGAGTACCAAAGCCGCGACTGACCCGCGTACCGTGGGCACGCAGGTGGATGACGGCACCCTTGAACTGCGCGTGAACAGCGCACTCTCCAAAGACCAACAGATTAAGAAAGAAGCGCGAATTAACGTAACGGCTTATCAGGGCAAGGTTTTACTGGCCGGCCAGGCGCCGAATACCGAACTTGCCTCCCGCGCGAAGCAAATTGCGATGGGTGTAGAAGGGACGACCGAGGTATTTAACGAAATACGTCAGGGCCAGCCGATTGGCCTGGGTGCCGCCTCAAATGACACCTGGATCACCACCAAAGTGCGCTCCCAGCTGCTGGGTAGCGATCAGGTGAAATCCTCTAACGTGAAAGTGACCACTGAGAACAGCGAAGTCTTCCTGCTCGGCCTGGTGACCGAGCGTGAAGGTAAAGCGGCGGCGGATATCGCCAGCCGGGTGAGTGGCGTGAAACATGTGACTACCGCCTTCACCTACATCAAGTAATCTCCCCCGCCCTCTGCCGCTGGCAGAGGGCGCTCATTCCTCTCCCTGCGCCTGCTCCCTGATTTTCGCCGACGGAATAACATTGACTCCTGCCGGTGCTGCACCCAGCGCCTCCTGTAGCATAACCTGCGCCACATCCCGCGCCTCGACAGACTTCCAGTTGCCTGGCAGCAGACTGAACAGCGGGGAAAACAGCGACTCGCTGAAGCGATGCTTCTCCCGCTCCCCCAGCAGCATTGAAGGACGAACAATGGTCAACCGCTCCCACTTCTGGGCGATCAGGGCCTCTTCCATTTTGCCTTTCACCTTGTTGTAGAAGAACGGTGAATGCGCGTTAGCTCCCATGGCGCTCACTACCAGAAAATGCTTCGCCCCGAGTCGTTTGCCGGTCAGCGCAGTATCCACCACCAGCGTGTAATCGGCATGGATAAAGGCCTCTTTGCTGCCCGCCTCACGCCGGGTGGTGCCCAGACAGCAAAAGACGGTATCTACCGGATCCTGAACCTGTGCCAGCGCATCGGTCAGTTGCGGATCGTGGGGATTAAACACCCCTTCGATATCGCCCAGCGGGCGACGCGTCGGGGCGGCGATATAGTTGATCTTCTGCTCCTGGATTAGCATACGCAGCAGGTGCCCACCCACAAGGCCGGTCGCGCCGGTAATTAAAACCTGACTCATTACTCCTCCTTTGCAGATTAGTCCGTATGCGATTTCATGCCGCTCAACCACACTTAGTGGTCTGAACGTTAAGTATTTACCACAAGCTGGAAAAAAGCTGTCTGAAGCCAAAACAACGGAGGAAGCATGAGCAAGAAAATTGCGGTCTTGATTACCGACGAGTTTGAAGATTCAGAATTTACCTCACCTGCCGAGGCGTTTCGTAAGGCGGGCCATGAGGTGATCACCATTGAAAAAGAGGCAGGCAAAACGGTTAAAGGCCATAAGGGCGAGGCCAGCGTGACCATCGATAAAACCATCGATGAGGTGAGCCCGTCTGACTTTGACGCCCTGTTACTGCCGGGTGGGCACTCCCCGGACTCGCTACGCAGCGATACGCGTTTCGTGACCTTTACCCGGGATTTTGTCTCCAGCGGGAAACCGGTCTTTGCTATCTGCCACGGTCCACAGCTGCTCATCAGCGCTGAGGTTGTGCGCGGACGTAAACTGACGGGCGTGAAATCGATCGCCATCGATCTGAAAAACGCCGGGGCCGATTTTCACGATCAGGAGGTAGTCATCGATAACGATCAGCTGGTTACCAGCCGGACGCCAGAAGATCTTATCGCCTTTAACCGTGAGGCGTTGCGCTTACTCGGCGCGTAGCCAGTGATGTTTTTTGCCAAAGCCTAACGTGTTGTCAGTGAACTTCAGTTCATCCAGACGGATCTCCCATACCGGAGCTGGCATGGCAGCGGCAACCGGAAAGCGACGAAGATAGTGCTTGCGCATCACGTCGCTTTCCTCTCCTTCCAGACGACGAATCTCCCCTTTGAACTGCACCCCGCGGATTAACGCCACGGTTTTGGGCTGCCCGTTGACGGTGCCTGCAACTTTCGCCTGTTTGCCGCTCATCTGCGCATGACGGGTTTTGTCTTCGCTTAAGATGTAGAACGCGACGCGCTGCGGGTCATAATAGTAAAAGGCATTGGCACACCACAGCTCATCGTCATGGTGTACGCACCAGGTGACCACGTGCTGCTTCGCCAGCCAGCGGTTGATGGCGGCCAGAGTTTCCATTTCGCTTCTCTCTCATGCTAAGGTGCACTCACCTTAACATACTGAATCTGTCGCCGTGTGCTGGTTTCTCTATCTTGTTCGAACCGCTGATAATGCGCTCTATACGGGCATCACAACCGATGTGCCGCGCCGCTTCCTGCAACATCAGACGGGAAAAGGGGCGAAGGCGTTGAGGGGTAAAGGAGAGCTGACGCTGGCGTTTTCCGCGGTCGCAGGCGATCGCTCGCTGGCGCTCCGGCTGGAGTACCGCATTAAACAGCTCACGAAGCGCCAGAAAGAGCGCCTCGTCAGCGGAGACGGGACGTTTGAGGCGCTACGCGAGAGCCTGCAAAGGCCGCCGGTTAAAAGCTATTGAAGCGATCGTGGTATTCCACCAGGCCGCTCACGCCGTTAAGCGCATCGTCGGCCAGACGGTGGACCTGGAAAGCCGACTCGGTGCCCGGCCAGCGGCAACGCAGATCGTAATGTGCCGCTTTCTCGAAGCCTAAACGGCTGTAGAAATCCGGATCGCCCAGCGTCACGACCGCGGCGTAGCCAAACTCATTGAGTGAATCCAGCCCTTCGTAGACCAGCTGGCGCGCCAGGCCCTGTCCGCGATAGTTTTCATCCACCGCCAGCGGCGCCATGGCAACCCACTGCAGCTCTTCGCCCTGCACGATGACCGGGCTAAAGGCCACGTAGCCAACGACCTGACCTTCATCATCGGTGGCGACCAGACCCAGCGTAATCAGGCCGTCTTCACGAAGATCGCGAACCAGTTGCGCTTCACCTTCCCCTTCAAACGACCGGCGTAATAAGGCGTCAATACCCGGGGCATCGATGCCAATTTCTACTCGAATCAACATGGCTCACCTACAGAAGTGTGTTTACTTTCCGGCGGAGTTTTCAGACCCGCCTCGACAAAATCGGCCAGTTGCAACAGGGCCACGCGCAGCGGCTTCGGCATCTGTTCCAGTTCAATCGCATCCATCAGGTTTTTGACATACAGACCTAACTCGGTATCGCCTTCAATCACCAGACGACGCTGGAAGAAGAGCGTGTCGGGATCCTGCTTGCGTGCCGCGATCATCAGCAGATCGCTGGCGTCAGCGCTAAAGCTGACGTCCGCCTCGGCGGATTCGCGCACCACCAGCTGTTCATTTTCAACGGAGGTGTACCAGCGCAGACCAATATCCCGCACCTCGATACGTAACCAGCGCCCTTCAAGAAATTCCAGCTCGCCATCCGCCAGCGCCTGGCGGAATTGCCAGCTGAGCACCTGCTCCAGTACCTGGCGCTTCAGGGCAAAGGGCGCGAGCTTAACCGGCACGCTCAGCAGCGACGGGCCAAATTGTACGAGACGTGAACGCAGTTTATCCAGCACGAGCAATACTCCTGATATCTATGGTCCTGATATTTTGCCATATCCAGTCGTCGGTATAGCGGGGTAAATCAACAAACTGACATCCGGCGTAACCCATTATTGGTGTCATCAATACGCCATTAGCTGCCTTAAATCAAAAATTGTCGCCGGATGGTTAATTAAAATCCCTGTTCGATAACAATTTTGCATCCCTCTGGGGCTGCGAACGTCAGGATAAATTATGGAGCTGCTCTGCCCTGCCGGGAACTTACCGGCGCTAAAGGCGGCCATCGAAAACGGCGCCGATGCGGTTTATATCGGGCTGAAGGACGATACCAATGCCCGTCACTTCGCTGGTCTCAATTTTACCGAGAAAAAACTGCAGGAAGCGGTGAGCTTCGTACATCTTCATCGCCGTAAACTGCATATCGCTATCAATACCTTTGCCCACCCCGACGGCTATCAACGCTGGCAGCGCGCGGTGGATATGGCGGCACAGCTGGGTGCCGACGCCCTGATTCTGGCCGATCTCGCCATGCTGGAGTATGCCGCAGAACGCTATCCCCACATTGAGCGCCATGTCTCCGTACAGGCGTCTGCTACCAACGAAGAGGCCATACGCTTTTATCATCGACATTTTGAGGTGTCGCGCGTGGTGCTGCCGCGCGTGCTCTCTATTCATCAGGTTAAGCAACTGGCGCGGGTCACGCCAGTTCCGCTGGAAGTTTTTGCCTTTGGCAGCCTGTGCATCATGGCTGAAGGGCGTTGCTACCTCTCTTCTTATCTCACCGGGGAATCGCCCAACACCGTGGGCGCCTGCTCCCCTGCCCGCTACGTGCGCTGGCAGCAAACCCCGCAGGGGCTGGAGTCGCGTCTGAACGAGGTGCTGATTGACCGCTATCAGGATGATGAAAACGCCGGCTATCCGACGCTGTGCAAAGGTCGCTATCTGGTGGATGGCGAGCGCTACCATGCGCTGGAGGAGCCCACCAGCCTGAACACCCTTGAACTGCTGCCGGAACTGCTGGCCGCCAATATCGCCTCGGTGAAAATCGAAGGACGCCAGCGCAGCCCGGCCTATGTCAGCCAGGTGGCAAAAGTGTGGCGCCAGGCGATCGATCGCTGCATGGCAAATCCGCAGAGCTATACGCCAGAACCGGCGTGGATGGAGACGCTCGGCTCGATGTCCGAAGGCACGCAGACCACGCTGGGTGCGTATCACCGTAAATGGCAGTGAGATAAAGCATGAAATATTCATTAGGACCGGTGCTCTATTACTGGTCGAAAGAGACGCTGGAAGACTTTTATCAGCAGGCGGCAACCAGCCAGGCGGATGTGATCTACCTCGGCGAGGCGGTCTGTAGTAAGCGTCGCGCTACAAAGGTGGGTGACTGGCTGGAGATGGCGAAAACCCTGGCCGACAGTGGCAAGCAGGTCGTGCTCTCTACGCTGGCGCTGGTTCAGGCCTCGTCAGAACTGAATGAGCTCAAGCGCTACGTGGAGAACGGTGAATTTCTGCTGGAGGCCAGCGATCTCGGCGTAGTGAACCTGTGCGCCGAGCGCAAGCTGCCGTTTGTCGCCGGGCATGCGCTGAACTGCTACAACGCCGTGGCGCTGCGCCTGCTGCTCAGACAGGGGATGACGCGCTGGTGTATGCCGGTGGAACTCTCCCGAGACTGGCTGGTGAACATCCTGGCGCAGTGCGACGAGCTGGGGATCCGCAATCAGTTTGAAGTGGAAGTGCTCAGCTACGGGCATCTGCCGCTGGCTTACTCCGCCCGCTGCTTTACCGCGCGTTCAGAGAACCTGCCGAAAGATGAGTGCGAAACCTGCTGCATCAAATACCCCAACGGACGCAGTATGCTGTCGCAGGAGAAACAGCAGGTGTTTGTCCTCAACGGCATTCAGACCATGAGCGGCTACGTTTACAACCTCGGCAACGAACTGGCCTCAATGAAAGGGCTGGTGGATATGGTGCGTCTGTCGCCGCTGGGCACCGATACCTTCGCCATGATCGACGCCTTCCGCGCCAATGAAAATGGCGCTGCCCCACTGCCGCTGACGGCGAACAGCGAGTGCAACGGCTACTGGCGACGTCTCGCCGGGCTGGAGCTGCAGGACTAAAAAAGGCTCACTTTGTTAACAACGACTGTAAAATTTTAATGCACTATTAAAGATTCACCGTCGACAAAGTGAGCTGCTATGACTGATAAATCCATTCCGTTTTCGGTGCTGGACCTGGCGCCGATCCCTGAAGGCTCCTCGGCAAGGGAAGCCTTTACCCACTCACTGGATCTCGCCCGCCTGGCTGAACAGCGCGGCTATCATCGCTACTGGCTGGCGGAACACCACAATATGGTCGGGATCGCCAGCGCCGCCACCTCAGTGCTGCTCGGCTATCTGGCGGCGAATACCACGACGCTCCATTTAGGCTCGGGCGGCGTGATGCTGCCTAACCATTCGCCGCTGGTTATTGCCGAGCAGTTTGGCACCCTCAATACCCTCTATCCGGGCCGTATCGACCTGGGACTGGGCCGCGCACCGGGCAGCGATCAGCCTACCATGCGCGCCCTGCGTCGCCATATGAGCGGTGACATCGATAACTTCCCCCGCGACGTGCTTGAACTGGTGGAGTGGTTTGATGCCCGTGACCCAAATCCGCAGGTGCGTCCGGTGCCGGGCTACGGCGAGCAGATCCCGGTGTGGCTGTTAGGCTCCAGCCTCTACAGCGCGCAGCTGGCCGCGCAGCTGGGCCTGCCGTTTGCGTTTGCCTCGCACTTTGCGCCGGATATGCTGCACCAGGCACTGCATCTCTATCGCACTAACTTTAAGCCTTCGGCGCGGCTGGAAAAACCGTATGCGATGGTGTGCATCAACATCATTGCCGCTGACAGCAACCGCGATGCGGAATTCCTGTTTACCTCCATGCAGCAGGCCTTTATGAAGCTGCGCCGCGGCGAGACGGGGCAACTGCCACCGCCGGTGGAGAATATGCACCAGCTGTGGTCGGCCTCAGAACAGTATGGCGTGCAGCAGGCGTTAAGCATGTCGCTGGTAGGGGATAAAGCGAAGGTGCGTCACGGGCTGGAAGCGGTGCTGCGTGAGACGCAGGCTGATGAGATCATGGTCAACGGGCAGATCTTCGATCACCAGGCGCGTCTGCATTCGTTCGATCTGGCGATGCAGGTGAAAGAGGAGCTGGTGGGGTAGTTTTTTGCCGGGCGGCGCTGCGCTTGCCCGGCCTACTCCATCCCTGTAGGCCCGGTAAGCGAAGCGCCACCGGGCATTATGTTCACTGATATACAGGCAGCAGATTAAAGCTCGACAGCACGTGGACCACTGCGTTGCCGATACCGAAGATCAGGATCAGCGCAATCATTGGCTTGCCGCCCCAGACGCGGAATTTTGGGCTACCGAAGCGCTTGCGTGATTTACGCGCCAGCAGCGCCGGAACAATCGCCGCCCAGATCGTTGCCGCCAGCCCCGCATAGCCAATGGCATACAGGAAACCATTCGGCCACAGCAGGCCACCAATGACCGGCGGCAGGAAGGTCAGCAGCGCGGTTTTCAGACGCCCCAGCGCAGAGTCATCAAAGCCACAGAGATCGGCCAGATAGTCAAACAGCCCCAGGGTCACGCCAAGGAACGAACTCGCCACGGCGAAGTTGGAGAAGATCACCAGCAGCAGGTCCAGACTGCGGCTGTTGAGCACGCCACTCAGCGCCTGCACCAGCACATCAATATTCCCGCCCTTCTGCGCAATGCCGATGAACTCCGGACGCGGAATGTTACCCATCGTCCCCAGCAGCCAGATGACATACAGCCCCAGCGCCAGCAGCGTGCCGTAGACCAGGCAGCGGGTGATGGTGCGCGGATCTTTGCCGTAATATTTCATCAGGCTCGGCACATTACCGTGATAGCCAAACGACGCCAGACAGAACGGCAGGGTCATCAGCAGATAGGGTGAATACGACGTGTTGCTCTGCGCCACGTTAAACAGCGTGGCGGGCGTAACATGCCCCAGCAGGCTGCCGAAGGTCAGGAAAAAGGTGATGACTTTGGCGCCCAGCACAATGGCCGTCATCCGGCTCACCGCTTTGGTACTCATCCAGACGATAAACGCCACACCCAGGGCGAAGCAGAGCCCCGCCAGCCGCGCCGGTACGTTCAGCGACATCTCTGCGAAGGTGTGATGCAGAATCGAACCGCTCGCCGAGATATAGGCGTAGGTCAGGATATAGAGCACAAAGGCAATGGAGATACCGTTGACGATATTCCAGCGCTTGCCCAGCAGGTCGCGGGTGATGGTGTCAAAGCTCGACCCAATGCGGTAGTTGAGATTAGCTTCGAGGATCATCAGCCCCGAGTGCAGCATACAGAACCAGGTAAAGACCAGCGCCGCCAGCGACCAGAAGAACCACGCCCCGGACATGACCACCGGCAGGGAGAACATCCCCGCACCTATGATGGTGCCGCCGATGATCACCACACCGCCGAGCAGTGAAGGTGACGTTTGGGTGGTGGTTAGTGTCGCCATACAGCCTTTTCTCCAGTCAATAATTTGGGACCTGCATCTTAATGTGCTGCACTGTACCAGTACAATAGTACAAAAGGAATAAAAAAAGCCCCGATAAAAATATCGGGGCTGTATATTTTACTTTACGCTACAGGGCGTGAAGCTTACGCGTCACGACGACGAACCGGGCCATCTTCGCGACGTGGGCCACGGCTTTCACGACGCTCACCGCTGAAACGGCCTGCACCTGGTGCAGCCCCTTCACGACGAGGACCACGACCGCCTTCACGACGCTCGCCACCGAAGCTGCGGCCACCGCCACGACGTTCGCCGCCACGGTCCGGACGCGGCTGAGCATCGCCCAGCAGCTGCATGTTCATCGGCTTGTTCAGGATGCGGGTACGGGTAAAGTGCTGCAGAACCTCGCCCGGCATACCTTTTGGCAGTTCGATGGTGGAGTGGGTACCGAACAGCTTGATGTTACCGATGTAACGGCTGCTGATGTCGCCTTCGTTAGCGATCGCGCCAACGATATGACGAACTTCAACACCATCATCACGACCCACTTCAATGCGGTACAGTTCCATTTCGCCAGCATCACGACGTTCGCGACGTGGACGGTCTTCACCACCACGCTCTGGACGGTCGCCACGCGGGCCACGATCGTTGCGGTCGCCACGACGTTCGAAACGATCGTCACGGTCACGGAACTCACGCTTAGGACGCATCGGTGCATCTGGCGGCACGATCAGAGAACGTTCGCCCTGCGCCATCTTCAGCAGTGCAGCGGCCAGCGTTTCGATATCCAGCTCTTCGCCTTCGGCGGTCGGCTGGATCTGCGTCAGCAGCGCACGGTACTGATCCAGATCGCTGCTCTCCAGCTGCTGCTGGACTTTCGCGGCGAATTTTTCCAGACGGCGTTTGCCCAGCAGCTCTGCGTTTGGCAGGTCTGCTTCTGGAATGGTCAGCTTCATGGTGCGTTCGATGTTACGCAGCAGACGACGCTCGCGGTTCTCAACGAACAGCAGCGCACGGCCCGCACGACCTGCACGACCGGTACGGCCGATACGGTGAACGTAAGACTCGGAGTCCATCGGGATGTCGTAGTTAACAACCAGGCTGATACGTTCAACGTCCAGACCACGTGCTGCCACGTCGGTTGCAATCAGGATATCCAGACGACCGTCTTTCAGACGCTCCAGCGTCTGCTCACGCAGCGCCTGGTTCATGTCGCCATTCAGCGCTGCGCTGTTGTAGCCGCTACGCTCCAGGGCTTCTGCCACTTCCAGGGTCGCATTTTTGGTACGAACGAAGATGATCGCCGCATCAAAATCTTCTGCTTCCAGGAAACGCACCAGCGCTTCGTTTTTACGCATACCGTACACAGACCAGTAGCTCTGGCTGATGTCCGGGCGAGTGGTCACGCTGGACTGGATGCGCACTTCCTGCGGCTCTTTCATGAAGCGGCGGGTAATGCGACGGATCGCTTCCGGCATGGTGGCAGAGAACAGGGCGGTCTGATGACCTTCCGGGATCTGCGCCATGATGGTTTCTACGTCTTCGATGAAGCCCATGCGGAGCATTTCGTCAGCTTCATCCAGTACCAGACCGCTCAGTTTAGAGAGATCCAGCGTACCGCGTTTCAGGTGATCCAGCAGACGACCCGGCGTACCGACGACGATCTGTGGACCCTGACGCAGGGCGCGTAACTGCACGTCATAACGCTGGCCGCCGTAAAGGGCAACCACGTTTACGCCGCGCATGTGTTTAGAGAATTCAGTCATAGCTTCCGCCACCTGAACAGCCAGTTCACGGGTCGGAGCCAGTACGAGGATCTGCGGTGCACGCAGGTCCGGGTCAATGTTATTCAGCAGCGGCAGCGAGAACGCTGCGGTTTTACCGCTACCAGTCTGGGCCATGCCCAGCACGTCACGACCAGAGAGCAGATGTGGGATACATTCTGCCTGGATCGGAGATGGTTTTTCGTAACCCAGATCGTTAAGGGCTTCAAGGATAGGAGCCTTCAGGCCCAGATCTGCAAAAGTGGTTTCGAATTCAGCCATGTAGTACGAGTGCCTCAATGTCAATGGCGGCCAGTCTACATAACTTATCGTGAAAATTTTCAGTAATTTTCATTGAAAGTGTGAACCGGCTCAAAGTAGGTGTATTGACGAACAACAACGCCCTCACCAGTAAAGGTGATGGCAATCAAAAGATTACGGGCTGATGTTTATGTCGTCAGCTATTGCTGGTCCGATTCTGCCAGGTCGTCATGCTCCTGGCCCAAGAGCGATAATTCCAACAATGCATAACGGTGCTCAACGTAGTTGTGTACGTTGTTAGCAACCGCTAACTTGAACAGTGCCGTAGCGCTGTCCGTATCCCCCAGACTTAGGTAGTACTTACCTAAATAGAAGTTGGTTTCACTGAGATGCTCAGCGAGCGAGGTGTTATCCGTTGCGTCCGCCTTCAAGCGTTCCATTAGCGTTGCTTCGCTAATGTCGCCCAGGTAGAACTCGACAATATTCCATCCCCACTGCTCCTTGTCCGATTTGTCGAAGCGTTGCTTTAACGCGTCTTTAGCCTGCTTTTCGTCGAGCTTCTGCTCAACAATGAAAAGCCACAGGCTACGGAAAGGATCGTTAGGATCGTCTTGATAAAACGCCAGCAGATCATCTTGCGCTAACTTGTCACGACCGCCGTAATACAATGCGATACCGCGATTCAAGTGCGCGTAGTTGTAAGTTGGATCAAGCTCAAGTACAGAATCAAACGCTTCATAGGCAGCATCAAAATTGCCTGCCTGCGTTAAATAAATGCCTAAGTAATTGAATACTTCAGGCATATCCGGTCGGATCGCCAACGCTTGTGAAAAATCATTTCGCGCCAGTGCCCTCAGACCGAGACTATCATACAACACTCCGCGCTCATATAAAAGCTGTGCGCGTTCGTCATCGGTTAAAGCCCGACTGGCAAGAATTTGTTCCATGCGTGCCAGAATCACTTCCTGCTGCAAAGTCGGTTGCAGTGGCACTGCGAGGACTTCACTTTTACGCCAGGCAGAGTTGCTGCATCCTGCCAGCGTCAAAGCTGTCGCAACGAAACACCAGCGCAGAAAAGGCTTCATTTCCCACTCCCGAAGACAACTATTGGATGAACGTCCTGTCCCCCGGCGGCTTAACAAGGCGTCCTGCCTGATAACAAGCCCCCCGCTTGCACGGGGGGCAAACGGCAACCTTACTCGCCCTGTTCGCCAGCCGGAGCTTCCGGCGCAGCGGCAGGCTGAGACTGCTCGGTCGCTTCTTTGATGCTCAGACGAATACGGCCCTGACGGTCAACTTCGAGAACTTTAACCGGCACTTCCTGACCCATCTGCAGGTAATCGGTCACTTTCTCAACGCGCTTGTCAGCGATCTGAGAGATGTGAACCAGACCTTCTTTACCGCCACCGATGGCAACGAATGCGCCAAAGTCAACGATACGGGTCACTTTACCATTGTAGACACGGCCCACTTCGATCTCGGCAGTGATCTCTTCGATACGACGGATAGCGTATTTCGCTTTCTCGCCGTCGGTCGCTGCGATCTTCACAGTACCGTCATCTTCGATTTCGATGGTGGTGCCAGTCTCTTCGGTCAGAGCACGGATAACAGAACCGCCTTTACCGATAACGTCTTTGATCTTGTCCGGGCTGATCTTAATGGTGTGGATACGTGGAGCGAACTGAGAAATATCGCCACGCGGCGCGTTGATCGCCTGTTCCATCACGCCCAGGATGTGCAGACGTGCACCTTTAGCCTGGTTCAGCGCAACCTGCATGATCTCTTTGGTGATGCCTTCAATTTTGATATCCATCTGCAGAGCAGAGATACCTTCGCGGGAACCCGCGACTTTGAAGTCCATGTCACCCAGGTGATCTTCGTCGCCCAGGATGTCAGACAGAACAACGAAGTTGTCGCCTTCTTTCACCAGACCCATTGCGATACCCGCAACGGCCGCTTTCACCGGTACGCCCGCATCCATCAGTGCCAGAGAAGCACCGCACACGGAAGCCATAGAAGAGGAACCGTTAGATTCGGTGATTTCAGAAACCACACGAACGGTGTACGGGAATTTATCAGCATCTGGCATCACAGCCAGCACGCCGCGCTTCGCAAGACGACCGTGACCAATTTCACGACGCTTCGGCGAGCCAACCATACCGGTTTCACCTACGGAGTACGGAGGGAAGTTGTAGTGGAACAGGAAGCTGTCAGTGCGCTCGCCCATCAGTTCGTCGATGTTCTGTGCGTCACGGGCAGTACCCAGGGTCGCGGTAACCAGCGCCTGCGTTTCACCACGGGTGAACAGCGCGGAACCGTGAGTACGTGGCAGCACGCCAGTACGCACATCCAGACCACGGATCATATCTTTTTCACGGCCATCGATACGCGGCTCGCCTGCCAGAACGCGGCTACGAACAACGTTTTTCTCGATAGCGTGCAGGATTTCGCCGAGCTCGTTAGCGTCCAGGGACTCATCTTCTGCCACCAGCGTAGCGATGGTTTCAGATTTGATCGCGTCAACCTGGGTATAACGCTCTTGCTTGTCGGTGATGCGGTAAGCATCGCTCAGACGCGCTTCGGCCAGGGCTGCAACGCGCGCATTCAGCGCGTCGTTTGCCGCTTCTGGCTGCCAGTCCCAACGTGGTTTACCAGCTTCTTTCACCAGGTCGTTAATGTTCTGGATAACGATCTGCTGTTGGTCGTGGCCAAAGACCACCGCGCCCAGCATCTGGTCTTCGCTCAGCAGTTCTGCTTCGGATTCAACCATCAGTACCGCCGCTTCTGTACCGGCAACAACCAGGTCCAGCTTGCTTGACTTCAGCTCGTCCTGAGTTGGGTTCAGAACGTACTGGTCATTGATGTAACCCACGCGCGCAGCACCGATAGGACCGTTGAATGGAATACCAGACAGGGAGAGGGCTGCGGATGCGCCGATCATCGCAACGATGTCCGGGTTAACCTGTGGGTTAACGGAAACAACGGTCGCGATAACCTGAACTTCGTTAACGAAGCCTTCCGGGAAGAGCGGACGAACCGGGCGGTCAATCAGACGCGCGATCAGGGTTTCGCCTTCGCTTGGACGGCCTTCACGACGGAAGAAACCACCCGGGATTTTACCGGCAGCGTAAGTACGCTCCTGGTAGTTTACGGTCAGTGGGAAGAAGTCCTGACCTGGTTTAGCTTTTTTCTGGCCAACAACGGTCACGAATACCGCGGTGTCATCCATGCTTACCATAACAGCAGCAGTAGCCTGACGTGCCATCATGCCGGTTTCCAGCGTAACGGTATGTTGACCGTACTGGAATTTACGAACGATCGGATTCAGCAAGATTCTGTCCTTTCTTAAATGAATGACAGCACACCAAAGGCGTGCTGACTTTTACCGGACCTTCTTCGCATCCTCGCGACTAATGACAACCGACACCCCCATGGGTGAAGCCTCTCATTAGCCGCGCGAACCTCTGCAATGAAGATCATTTATAGCAACAATACATTAGTTTCCAGTGAATTGCTGCGGTCTGGTTGAAAAAAGGGGCCATAAGGCCCCCTTTTCTGAAACTCGCAAGACTTAGCGACGCAGGCCCAGACGCTCGATCAGCGCGGTGTAGCGTGCAACATCTTTACGTTTCAGGTAGTCGAGCAGTTTACGACGCTGAGAAACCATGCGCAGCAGACCACGACGGCTGTGGTGATCTTTTTTGTGCTCTGCAAAGTGACCCTGCAGGTGGTTAATCTGTGCAGTCAGCAGTGCAACCTGAACTTCGGTAGAACCGCTGTCGTTAGCATCACGACCAAACTCAGAAACGATTTTAGCTTTAGCTTCAACGCTTAGAGACATTTTAAAACTCCAAAATTTAAAGAATGAAAGGAAGCCGATCTCTAATTCAGCTTTCCCATGTATAACGTTTGCCAATTGTTAAACAATTTACCAGACGTTAAGCCGCAATATTCTACCCGCCTCCCCTGCTTATCGCAAGGCAAGGCGTCAGCTTATGCCGGATATTCAACCACCAGACGGCGTGGGGCAACACGACCTTCGTCGTCGATTTCACCCATCCCGATAAAGGTGTTGTCATCCCCTTCCGTAACGCGCACCAGCCCTTGCGCCGGGACATTCGTCGTGCGCACCGGGTTGCCGTTTTTAAAGTAAACGGAGGAGGTCAGCGGCAGATTGACAACCGGATAGTCCGAAGCAGGACTGTCCATTGGCATCAGTAATGGGTCAAGCAGGTCCGCAGCCTCTGTGCCCTGCTCATGCGCCTGGTCCACCAGCGCCTGCAGCTGCTCCAGCGTCACCATACGTTCAGCCGGGTACTTGCTGACTGCCAGACGACGCAGATAAATAACGTGCGCGCCACAGCCCAGCTTCTCACCCAGATCGTCGATGATGGTGCGGATATAGGTGCCTTTTGAGCAATGCACTTCCAGCTCCAGCTCATCGCCTTCGTGACGAATGAATAGCAGCTCATAGACCGTAATCGGACGGGCCTCGCGTGGCACCTCAATCCCCTGACGCGCATACTCATAGAGCTTTTTGCCCTGATACTTCAGCGCCGAGTACATGGACGGCACCTGTTGGGTGTCGCCACGGAAGCTCTCGAGCGCGGCATCAAGCTGTTCGCTGCTGAACGTCACCGGACGCTCTTCGACAACCTGACCATCGGCATCGGAGGTGTCCGTGCGCTGGCCAAGCTTTGCAATCACGCGGTAGCGTTTGTCCGAATCCAGCAGATACTGGGAAAACTTGGTCGCTTCACCCAGACAAATCGGCAGCATACCGGTCGCCAGCGGATCCAGCGCCCCGGTGTGCCCCGCGCGGTTGGCGTTATATATACGCTTAACTTTTTGCAGCACGTCGTTGCTGGATGCACCCTGCGGTTTATCCAGCAGCAGCACGCCGTGCACGTCGCGACCGCGACGACGAGGACGACTCATCAGTCCTCCTTTTTATCGTCCGGGTTCACACGACGCTCATCATCCTGCTTCACCACGCTGGTGACCAGGTTGGACATGCGCATCCCTTCGACCAGTGAGTTGTCGTAGAAGAAGGTCAGCTCTGGCACGATACGCAGGCGCATCGCTTTGCCAAGCAGAGAGCGGATGAAACCAGAGGCTTCCTGCAGCGCTTTAATACCGTTCTTAACCGCGTCTTCATCCTGGTCATTCAGGAAGGTCACAAACACTTTGGCATACGCCAGGTCGCGGGACATTTCCACGCCAGACACGGTGGTCATCATCCCCAGGCGCGGGTCTTTGATTTCACGCTGAAGGATGATTGCGATCTCTTTTTGCATCTCCTGAGCCACGCGCTGCGGGCGACCAAATTCTTTCGCCATAATAAATTCTCCAGACAAAAAAGGGGCCAAAGCCCCTTTTGAAATTTAATGCCGGGTGGCGCGAGGCGATCCCGGCCTACAATCGGCAATCTTAGCGAAGATTACGCGATAGTGCGTTGGATCTCGATGATCTCGAACACTTCGATCATATCGCCAACGCGAACGTCGTTGTAGTTCTTAACGCCGATACCACATTCCATGCCGTTACGGACTTCGTTAACGTCATCTTTGAAGCGGCGCAGGGATTCCAGCTCACCTTCGTAGATAACCACGTTGTCACGCAGTACGCGGATTGGGTTGTGACGTTTGATGTTACCCTCGGTAACCATACAGCCCGCGATCGCACCGAATTTCGGTGATTTGAACACGTCACGCACTTCAGCCAGACCGATGATCTGCTGTTTCAGTTCCGGAGACAGCATACCGCTCATCGCCGCTTTCACTTCGTCGATCAGGTTATAGATGACGGAGTAGTAACGCAGATCCAGGCTTTCCGCTTCGATCACGCGACGCGCAGAGGCATCAGCACGCACGTTGAAGCCAACCAGAATCGCGTTGGACGCTGCAGCCAGGGTTGCGTCGGTTTCGGTGATACCACCTACGCCGGAACCGATGATCTTCACTTTCACTTCGTCGGTAGAGAGTTTGAGTAAAGAGTCGGAGATCGCTTCCACAGAACCCTGAACGTCAGCCTTCAGAACCACGTTCACTTCGTGAACTTCGCCTTCGGTCATGTTGGCGAACATGTTCTCGAGTTTAGATTTCTGCTGACGAGCCAGTTTAACTTCACGGAATTTGCCCTGACGGTACAGCGCAACTTCACGCGCTTTCTTCTCGTCACGAACAACGGTCACTTCATCACCGGCAGCCGGAACACCGGAGAGACCCAGGATTTCCACAGGAATGGATGGACCCGCTTCCAGCACTTCGCGACCCAGTTCGTCACGCATTGCACGAACACGGCCATATTCGAAGCCACACAGCACGATGTCGCCTTTGTTCAGGGTACCTTCACGTACCAGAACGGTCGCAACCGGGCCACGGCCTTTATCCAGGAAGGATTCGATTACCGCACCGCTCGCCATACCATTGCGAACCGCTTTCAGCTCCAGAACTTCAGCCTGCAGCAGGATAGCGTTCAGCAGGTCATCGATACCGGTACCCACTTTTGCAGAAACCGGGATGAACTGAGACTCACCGCCCCACTCTTCCGGCATAACACCGTACTGGGACAGTTCGTTTTTAACGCGATCCATGTCCGCTTCTGGCTTATCGATTTTGTTCACTGCAACAACCAGAGGCACCTGCGCCGCTTTCGCGTGCTGGATAGCTTCGATTGTCTGTGGCATGACGCCATCGTCTGCTGCGACAACCAGAACAACGATATCCGTTGCCTGAGCACCACGTGCACGCATGGAGGTAAACGCGGCGTGCCCCGGGGTATCCAGGAAGGTGATCATCCCGTTATCGGTTTCTACATGGTATGCACCGATGTGCTGGGTAATGCCGCCTGCTTCGCCGGAGGCAACCTTCGTAGAACGAATGTAGTCCAGCAGAGAGGTTTTACCGTGGTCAACGTGACCCATGATGGTCACAACCGGTGCACGCGGCTCAGCTGCTGCGCCAGTGTCACGGTCGCTCATTACCGCTTCTTCCAGCTCGTTTTCACGACGCAGGATAACTTTGTGGCCCATCTCTTCGGCAACCAGCTGTGCAGTTTCCTGGTCGATAACCTGGTTGATGGTCGCCATTGCGCCCAGCTTCATCATCGCTTTGATGACCTGAGAGCCTTTAACCGCCATCTTGTTAGCCAGATCGCCAACGGTGATGGTTTCGCCGATCACAACGTCACGGTTAACGGCCTGCGCTGGCTTCTGGAAGCCCTGCTGCAGAGCGGAACCTTTACGCTTGCCGCCTTTACCACCGCGAACGGCAGCACGTGCTTCTTCACGGTCAGCTTTTGATTCGGCGTGCTTGTTGCCTTTTTTGGCTGGACGCGCGGCTTTTGCACTACGCGTGCGGCCACGACCACCTTCAACTTCACGGTCGTTGTCATCTTCTGCCTGACGCGCGTGCTGGGAGGTAGTGACGTGATAGTCGCTGGTGTCTTCGGACGGTTCAGCGGTATTCACCCCGTTTTTCTCGTTCTCTTCTGCCATACGGCGCGCTTCTTCAGCAACGCGACGGGCTTCTTCTTCGAGCTTGCGGCGGGCTTCTTCTTCCGCTTTACGCTTCAGCTCAGCTGCTTCATTTTCACGGCGGGCTTTTTCTGCCTGGGCGGTTTTGGTCATATCGTCAGTCTGTTGATTGCTCACTTTGTCTTTTTCCGCAGCGTCGCGCTTCGCTTTTTCAGCGGCGTCACGTTTCGCTTTTTCTGCGGCCTCACGTTCAGCTTTTAATACTGCCTCACGTTTGGCGTTTTCTTCCGCCTCACGCTGGGCTTGCTCTTCCGCTTCACGCTGTGCCTGCTCTTCCGCAGCGAGGCGCTCTGCCTCTTGCGGATCACGTTTTACAAAGGTGCGCGTCTTGCGGACTTCGATTTGTACCGATTTGCTTTTTCCACCGGTACCTGGAATGTTTAACGTGCTACGCGTTTTGCGCTGCAGCGTTAACTTGTCAGGCGTTGAACCATGTTCACGGTTCAGATGCGTTAACAAGGTTTGTTTTTCTTGCGCGGTCACCGAGTCATCAGCGGACTTCGGGATCCCTGCATCAGCAAATTGCTGTACCAGGCGATCCACGGAGGTCTGAATCTCAGCAGCCAGCGTTTTTACAGTTACATCAGTCATGCTGTTCCTTCCTGCTACAGTTTATTACGCTTCATCGCCGAACCAGCAGATATTACGTGCGGCCATGATGAGTTCGCCGGCTTTCTCGTCGGTTAAACCTTCGATATCGGCCAGGTCATCAACGCCTTGCTCAGCGAGATCTTCCAGCGTACAAACACCACGGGCAGCCAGCTTGAACGCGATCGCACGATCAAGACCTTCCAGATTCAGCAGGTCATCAGCCGGCTTGTTATCACCAAGGCTTTCTTCCTGAGCCAGTGCCAGGGTGGTCAGTGCGTTTTTAGCGCGTTCACGCAGGGCTTCAACGGTGGCTTCATCCAGACCGTCAATTTCCAGCAGTTCTTTCATTGGCACATAGGCCAGTTCTTCCAGCGTAGAGAAGCCTTCTTCAACCAGAACGGTGGCGAACTCTTCGTCAATGTCCAGATGCTTAGTGAAGGTATCAATCGCTGCATGGGCTTCAGCCTGGTGCTTCGCCTGCAGGTCGTCAACGGTCATCACGTTGAGTTCCCAGCCGCTCAGCTGCGACGCCAGACGGACGTTCTGACCGTTACGGCCAATCGCCTGTGCCAGGTTACCGGCTTCAACGGCGATATCCATGGTGTGCTTATCTTCGTCGACGACGATAGAGGCAACATCCGCCGGAGCCATCGCGTTAATCACGAACTGCGCCGGGTTGTCGTCCCACAGAACGATATCAATACGCTCGCCGCTGAGTTCAGTCGAAACGGCCTGAACGCGCGCGCCACGCATACCGACGCAAGCACCGACCGGATCGATACGTTTGTCGTTGGTTTTCACCGCGATTTTCGCACGGGAACCCGGATCGCGGGCAGCTGCTTTAATCTCGATAACTTCTTCGCCGATTTCCGGCACTTCGATGCGGAACAGTTCGATCAGCATCTCAGGCTTAGAACGGGTCACGAACAGCTGAGCACCGCGGGCTTCTGGACGCACGGAATAGAGTACGCCGCGAATACGGTCGCCCGGACGGAAGTTTTCGCGTGGCAGCATATCTTCACGCAGGATAACCGCTTCCGCGTTGTTACCCAGATCCAGGGAGATGTTGTCGCGGTTAACTTTTTTCACCACGCCGGTGATGATCTCACCTTCGTGCTCGCGGAACTGGTCAACAACCATCGCACGCTCAGCTTCACGTACTTTCTGTACGATAACCTGTTTCGCGGTCTGCGTGGTGATACGGTCGAAGGTCACAGATTCGATCTGATCTTCAACGTAATCATCAATGTTCAGGCTTTCATCTTCGAAACGCGCCGCTTCGAGGGTGATTTCCTTCGTGGGTTGGGTCACTTCTTCAACGATAAGCCAACGACGGAAAGTATCGAAGTCACCGCTTTTGCGATCGATTTCAACGCGGACATCGATCTCTTGTTCATATTTTTTCTTGGTTGCCGTAGCCAGTGCACTTTCCAGCGCTTCGAAAATTTTCTCACGCGGCAGGGCTTTCTCGTTGGAAACGGCTTCAACAACAGCCAAAATTTCTTTGTTCATCGCGGGCTTTTCACCTCAATCCAGACTGTTAAAAGTGGGGAACCAGGTTCGCCTTCTGGATATTACTCAGCGCGAACACTTCATCTTTGCCTTCGACTGTAACCGTGATCATCTCACCATCAACGGCTTTAATAACGCCTTGCCATTTACGGCGGTTCTGTACGGCCATGCGCAGAACGAGAGCCACTTCTTCACCAGTAAAGCGCGTGTAGTGTTCAGCCGTGAACATTGGTCTGTCGAGACCAGGCGAGGAAACTTCCAGGTTGTAGGCAACAGTAATGGGATCTTCAACGTCAAGAACCGCACTCACCTGGTGGCTGACATCAGCACAATCATCAACATTGATGCCATCTTCACTATCAATATAGATGCGCAGCGTGGATGTACGACCCCGAACGAATTCGATGCCGACCAGTTCGTAGCCCAGTGCTTCGACCGGTGCTGTAATCATCTCTGTTAATTTTTGCTCTAATGTGGACAAGCCCACCCCCAAGACGTAAAAAAAGGGCATAAAGCCCAGTTATTCTGTAGTCAGATAACAAAAAACCCCGATAAATCGGGGCTTTAGATAACTGAACCCTATAGCCACAACTGTGGCCTGGAGCACTTTCAAAAAGAATTTTTTCAAATCCAGCTACGAAGGCGCTAAGTCTTCACAGTATATTTGAAAAAGGACTTTATAGGAAAGTGGTTGCGGGGGCCGGATTTGAACCGACGACCTTCGGGTTATGAGCCCGACGAGCTACCAGGCTGCTCCACCCCGCGCCTGAAACGTGGCAAATTCTACTCGCTGTGGGTAAAAAATGCAAATAATGCTGGGATTTGGTACCGAGGACGGGACGTAAAATCGGCATACAGTATATTGATAGCGTACCCCCGCTGTCAACCCTGTGAACAGCAGCGATTCAGGCGGGAAATTTTTACAAAAAATACATGAATCTCTTTCGGTACTTGCCAAAAGATGATTAAATGAAAACTCACTTATTCTGCATAAACATGCATTTTAGAGTGAAGCGATCACTCATCAGTCAATCAAGCAGGGTTTTATTTTATGACGACGATTCTCAAGCATCTTCCGCAAGGACAACGTATTGGCATCGCTTTTTCCGGCGGTCTGGACACCAGCGCTGCACTGCTGTGGATGCGCCAGAAGGGAGCGGTTCCGTATGCATATACTGCGAACCTGGGTCAGCCGGATGAGGACGATTACGAAGCCATCCCGCGTCGCGCCATGGAGTACGGTGCAGAGAACGCACGCCTGATTGACTGCCGTAAGCAGCTGGTTGCCGAAGGTATCGCTGCTATTCAGTGCGGCGCTTTCCACAACACTACCGGCGGGCTGACCTATTTCAACACCACGCCGCTGGGCCGTGCTGTTACCGGTACGATGCTGGTTGCTGCCATGAAAGAAGATGGCGTCAACATCTGGGGCGACGGCAGTACCTATAAAGGCAACGATATCGAGCGCTTCTATCGTTACGGCCTGCTGACTAACGCCGAGCTGCAGATCTACAAGCCGTGGCTCGATACCGATTTCATCGATGAGTTGGGCGGCCGTCATGAAATGTCTGAATTTATGATCGCCTGCGGTTTCGATTACAAAATGTCGGTCGAGAAAGCCTATTCAACCGACTCCAACATGCTGGGTGCTACCCACGAAGCAAAAGACCTGGAATACCTGAACTCCAGCGTGAAGATCGTCAACCCGATCATGGGCGTGAAGTTCTGGGACGAAAACGTCAAAATCCAGGCAGAAGAAGTGACCGTGCGTTTTGAACGCGGCCACCCGGTTGCCCTGAACGGTCAGACCTTCTCTGACGACGTGGAACTGATGCTGGAAGCTAACCGCATTGGTGGCCGTCACGGTCTGGGTATGAGCGATCAGATTGAAAACCGTATCATCGAAGCGAAGAGCCGTGGCATCTATGAAGCCCCGGGGATGGCGCTGCTGCACATCGCTTACGAGCGTCTGCTGACCGGCATTCATAACGAAGATACCATCGAGCAGTATCACTCCCACGGTCGCCAGTTAGGTAAACTGCTGTACCAGGGCCGCTGGTTCGATCCGCAGGCGCTGATGCTGCGTGATGCCCTGCAGCGTTGGGTGGCGAGCGCCATCACCGGTGAAGTGACCTTAGAACTGCGTCGCGGCAATGACTACTCGATTCTGAATACGGTCTCTGACAACCTGACCTACCAGCCAGAGCGTCTGACCATGGAAAAAGGTGATTCTGTCTTCTCGCCGGACGACCGTATTGGTCAGCTGACGATGCGTAATCTGGATATCACCGATACCCGCGCCAAGCTGTTCACCTATACCGAGAACGGTCTGCTCTCCGTCTCCACCGGTAACGGCCTGCCGCAGGTTGAGAATCTGGAAAACAGCGATAAGCAGTAATCGCGAATTAAGATGCAAAAGGCGCCTGAGGGCGCCTTTTTTATTGCCGAATTTCGTGACATGTAGGGCGGGCAAGCGCGGCGGTGCAACGCTTGCCGGGCCTACGAAAAGACAACGCACAGACGAAAAAAAAGACGTCTTTCGACGTCTTTCTTTCGGAATATTGGTACTGAGGATGGGACTCGAACCCACAAGCCCGTTAGGGCACTACCACCTCAAGGTAGCGTGTCTACCAATTCCACCACCTC